>DASXMU010000442.1:0-18127 GCA_036495485.1 Streptosporangiaceae bacterium | reverse complement strand
GTCAGCCTCGAGGAATCCCTCGAAAATCAGATAGCCCCGGTCACGCAGATCCGCCACACAACGGTCCGGAACTCTCATCGACGCCGCCAGCTAGACGAGTCCAGGGGCGACGCCGCCCGGACGGAACCGCTGGGACGACAGAACTCGGGAAAGGAAACCAGGCTGAATGATGACACGGCGAAGCAACTCCTCATTGGTCATGGAGAAGCGTGCCGCGCAGTGTTGAGCGGCACGCGATGACAGGTCTGAGACCTACGCGTCAGCGCGTGCCCTAGCAGCCGGGTTGCATGGCCCGAATAGTAGCAGGGCTGGGGCGAGCACAAGGCTTGTCGGCGCTGAAGAGGCCGCTCGCATCCGCCAAAGAGCGCTGCCGTTGATCATGGTCCTGTGTGCAGATAGATAGGCCGCTAACACCCGCCAGCCCGTCGTAGTGCACGGCACCTGCCACACGAACCAAAGTCCAGCGAGCACGCCCTTACCTGGGACAACGAAGCCAACGTCGAATATGCCCGATTTGCACCCCTAAAGAAGCCCTGACCTGCGGTGCGTCAGAAGGACTGAGACCGCCAAACGGCCTGTGTTTTAGTTATCTTGACGCAACTCGCCGCTTTGAACCCTGGCCCGGCCTTGCTTATACCCTGCCGGCTAGGAACGCCTGGGCCTTGTCCTCGATGAAGCTATGGGAAACGCTGGTGAAGCCGAGCTGGCCGAAAAGGCTCTCGGCTGAAAAGGACACGATTATCGCGTCCCTACATCAGTGTAGGTTCTCGTTCTTGTTGTCCGTGGCGGCAGGCATGACGTCGGCCGGGCCCCCGATTCTCAGCGAGTTGTCCGCTGGGTTTTCTCACCGTTGTGTCCTTTTCCTCGCGTCTTTGGGTGGCGGGAGCGCTCATGCCCGTAGTGCGTCCCGTATCTGTCCACCGAGGTAGAAGAGCGCCCACTCGACGGCGGCGGGCTCGGTCTGGCGTTCCGTCGCGAGGTTTTCGGCCCATTCGCAGTAGCGCTCGTACTTGCTGGTCCTGACCTTGATCCGGGGTTCTGCGGTGAGGGGCAGCAGGGGGGCGGTGGGCAGTCGGGTGATGGCGGCAGAGACGAGGTTGTCGTAGATGAGCGGCCGGCGTTCCTGCTGGATCCGGTATCCGGCGAAGTAGAGGAGCTTGGTGACGAATGCGATGTTCAGCTGATCGAGGCGGTAGTGGCTGTAGTAGGCCTTGTAGCCTGCGGCTGCGCCGTTCGTGCGGACAGTGCTCACGGTGGCCTCGATCTTCCGGGCAGCGTCCGGCTGGGTGAGTATCGCGCTGGCTTTGGCGGGACCGCGGTTGTCCGGGCCGCGCCCCCATGCCATTGCCGCGGTGAAGAGCTCGGTCGCGGGACGGTCTGTGTAGGTGTCGAAGATGAATGCCCGCCGGATGGTGCCGTGCTCCTCGTATTCGGCTTCGAGTTCGTCCAGGACGTGACCGCCGGGTAGCCGGTGCGTGCGCCAGTGGCGCTGCCAGGTGGCTGGGTGCCACTGGATCGGCTGCTGGGTTTCGACCCAGCCGGCGGTGTGCGTGTCGAGCAGGTCGGCCAGCCTGCCGGGAAGCTCGCTGTTGTCCTGGATAGGCGGCTTGCTGTTGTCCTGGTTCATGGCGGTCCTTTTGGCTGCTTGCGCTGGCTGTCTGGCGACCGGGTAGGGGTGGGGCTCGCCTGCGGTGCGGGTTTGCTGTGATGCGATGGCGCGGGCACTGGGCTGGTTGAGTGCCTTCAGGAGCGCGGTGCCGCGGTCGGTGGGCCGCATGGGCTGGCCGGGGGCGGAGCGGTGATAGAGCGGGCCGCCGATGTCGCGTTCGAGCCGGTGGAACTGGTGGGTGAGCGCTGATTGGTGGGTGCCGAGGTGGCTGGCGGCGGCTTGGATGGTGGGGAAGTTCATGGCGGCCTGGAAGCGGTGCAGGCGGTGCCAGCCATGCAGGGTGCCTTCGACGGCGTGGCGGATGTCGGCTGGGATGTCCAGGGAGAGGGTGGTGATCATCTCGGGGTGGCTGTGGACGCCGGGTGGCCGGGAGGTGATGCCGTGGCGGCGGGCGGCGGCGATGACGGTGACGTCGGTGACGCCGAGCTCGGCGGCGATGTCGGTATAGGACCGCTGGTGGGTGATGTATTGCTCGCGCAGCCATTGGGGGTCGATGGGGAGGGGGTCGAAGGCGCTGGTGAGGGTGATGCCGTGCTGGCGGGCGCAGTCGGCGATGTATTTGCGGGGGAACCCGGTTTCTGCTTCTAGCTGGCGCAGGGTCTTGCGGGCCTGGAGGTATTCACGTTCGAAGTAGCTACGGGTGAGGATGCGGCGGGCGCGTTGCTGCCATTGATGCACCACGGGTGGGGCGTTGCGGCCCCAGGATGGTGCAGGCCGGTCGATGTTTTCGAGGGCGAGCCGGATGTGGCTGATGGTGGTGCCGAGCTGGGCGGCCGCGGTGCCGGGCGGGAGCTGGCTGGTGATGACGAGCTGGCGGACAGCGTCCAGGTCGATGTTGTCGGGGTCACGGCCAGGCAGGGTGAGATGGGCGCAGCAGCTGGCGGGCGGCTGCCAGGTCAGTGGCTCGTTGAGGCCCAGTCCACGCAGGAAGCCGGTGGCGTGGGCGTGCAGCGCGGCGCGCAGTGGCGTGGTGAGGGTGTCGGTGAAGGCGAGCTGGGCGGCGCGGTCGGCGCGGGTGCGGAAAGCCAGCGGGCCGTGGGGGTCGTTCAGGTCGGCGCCGGTGAGCAGCTGGTAAAGGCAGCGGCGGGCCTCCAGCAGGCGGCGGTCTTGCCCAGGGTGGGCGCTGGCCTGGTCGCACAGGTCCTGCCATTGCTCCTTGGTGATGGTGTTGGCGGGGATGGTGACACGGCGGCGCTGGTAGTCGATGGCGCTGCCGTGGGTGTCGAGGTAGCCGGCCAGGCAGCTGATCGCGGCGAACACCACGTCGTGGCCGTTGCTGGCTAACGTGCGCAGGATCGCGTGCATGGCCACGCGGCTGCGGTAGGCGTGCGGGCCCGAAGCCGCCGGCTGGATAGCGCGGGCGGGATTGCCGGGCAGGAGCAGGCAGGCGGCGATGGTGGCGCGGAAGGGGATGGGCAGGACACTTTCGGGAGGCATCAGCCGGATCGCCCATTCGGGCCAGAGGACTTGCGGGATGCCGCGGGCGCGGGCGGCCAGCAGGTCACCGTCATCGCCGGGGATGCGGGCCAGGATGGTGCCGGATCGGTAGCGGATCCGTTCCAGCGGGGTCAGGCCGGGGTCGAGTGCGCGCAGGAACCGGCCCTGCATCTGAGCCGACAGCTGTGCCCATTGGGCGGCGGTGAGCCCGGGCGGGCGGGTCTTGTGGGGGTCGCGGGCGGGCGGCAGCAGGGCCCGGAGCTGGCTGATGGCTTCCTCATCGGCGGAGGTGATGAGTGGCATGGCCAGGGCGGACAGGGCGCCGGTGAGCGCGGCGCTGGCGGGCGGGATGCGGCTTTGCTGGCTGCGGACCGCGGGTGGCTGAGCCTGCCAGGCCCGCCAGGCATCGTGCATGGGCGAGCCGAAACCAGCGAAGTGGCGTTCGGGTGCGTGGCGGAGCAGCCAGCCTGCCACGATCTTGAGGTCGCTGAAGGACTGCGCGGTGGGGGCGTGGCCGGTGCCGGGGGTGAGCAGCGTGCTGATCTGCTGCTGGGCTTGGAGCAGCGTGGCGCTGGGCTGGGGTGAGGTGATGGTGCGCAGGTCGGTGCCGCAGCACTTGCCCGGTGCGAGGGAAGCGGGGCAGGTGCCCGGGGGGTTGAGCCCGGCGGCGCTGAGGTGACCGCGGGCTTGCTGCCCGCAGCCGGGGCAGCTGTCTTCCAGCAGGATGCGGTGGAGGGGGCAGGCGAATGCCCAGGGCAGCCGCCAGGCCAGCGGCCACCGGCCGTCTTGGCCAGCCAGGCAGCGGGGGCAGTACCGCGAGCCGTCCCGGCGGATCAAGCCGGACGGCAGGCGGGGGTCTGGGACTGCGTCGTCGAGACGGCCTGGTGATAGCCCAGCTTGCCGTTCGATGCGGCGCAGGACCGGCGGCGGGATGGCCAGCACCAGCCCGGCGGCGGTCGCGGGTGGCCGCCAGCCCAGCACCGGCAGCAGCCGCCGGATCGTCAGGCCGTTGCGGCGGGCGAGCGCTTCCAGCCAGCTGTCCAGGCTTTCCCCGGCCGCGATGGGCACCCGGATCGGCAGTGTTCGTTCGGCTGCGGGGACGGTCATGACGCCACGCTGTGGGTGGCGGGGCTGGGGGCGGCCAGGGTGGCTGAGAGCCGCCCGGCGGCGAAGGCGGCGGCCAGCTGCCGGCGGGCCTGCTCAGATGCCTCATCGATGCGCACGTCATCCAGCCCGGCTGTGGTCAGCTGCTCCTCACCAGTCCGGATCGCCTGGAAGCAGCCGCGGGTGATCAGGGTCATGAACGAGCCGATGTGGCCGGTGGTGCGCTCGAACAGGTAGTCCGCGAGCCGGGTCAGCATGCCGGGCTGGGCCTGGGCCAGCACGAGCTGGCGTTCGGTGGCCTTCAGCAGGCTGCGCCAGTGCCGCCTGCCCTCGCCGGAGACGATCTCGAACGGTGGCAGGTGCAGCCGGGTCCAGCGGCGGGCTGTCTGGGCCAGCGCGGCATGGTCACCGGTCAGGCCCTCAGCGAAGAACCGCCGCTCACCCAGCCCGACACCGGCGTAGATGAACGTGACGGGCAGCTCGTTGGCCAGCCACTTGAGGTGGTTGCTGACATCGAGCCCGTCTTTGCGGCGGGGGTCGATGAAGTGGACATCGTCGATGAACCCGAGCCGGGTTTCGCACGACAGCACGCAGTCCAGTGCGTGGCTGGCCAGCTGGGCGGCGTTGGCCCGGTTGGTGCCCGGGTGGCCGTAGAACTCGCAGATCATCCGGTTCAAGGTGCGCAGTGTGGTGTTAGAGGTCAGCCCGACCCGGAACGCCGGGATCCGTTCGTGCCCGCTGGCGGTCAGCGGGCCGTGGCGGCGGATTTGTGCCCGGTCGAAGACGCGGGCGAAACTGTTGGCGGCGGTGGTCTTGCCAAGGCCGGGCAGCGCGTCGATGACGGCGGCGCCGCGGACCCGGTCGGGGTCTTGCCGCCCGGCCGAGACGATCAGGTCCAGCTCGCCATGCAAGGAGGCCAGCTGCGGGGTGCGCAAGATACCGAAGTTGGCGTGCCAGTCATGCCGGGCCTCGTCGTAATCCTCCCGCCCGGTGGCTGTCAGCTCCCGCAGCTCACCGGGGGACATCGGCTCAGGCTGCTGCCGCGGCGGCGCGTCCACGTAGCGGCGCCAGCCTTCCTTGCGCGACAGGCTGTAAAGCGGGCCGGTCATTCCAGCACCTCGAACGCGTCGGCGTAAAAGTCGCCATCGGCGGGCGCATCGAAGATTTCTGCCGGGTCATCATCGTCGCCAGCGGCAGGGGCACCGGGCTCGGCCAGGCCCGGCCCGGTGCCGGGCACCACGGCCAGCCCAGTGTCTTGGCCTGGGCCAGCGGGCAGGGGGAGCGCCGACCGCTCGGCCGCCAGCCGGGCCGCCATCCGGCGTTCGCGGCGGCCGGTGACCATGCCCTTGTCCCACCGGGCCAGCAGGTCATCCAGGGCCTGGGCCGGGTCCGGCCAGCGGTCCTGGGCAGCGGCGAGCCGCCGTGCGTGCAGGGCCGCTTCGGCGCTGAACGGGGTGCCCAGCCCGGGTGCGTGTTCCCACTCCAGCCGGTGCCAGCAATCATCAGCGGGATCCTGGAAGCAGGCGTAACGCACGTCGTCGGGGTTGATCCGGATCGGCCACCGGCCCGCATGCACCCCGCCATACGGGCTGTCGGTGTTCCGGTAAGGATCAAGCGCGGGGCCGTTGTAACGCAGGCCGCCGACCTCGACCCCGTAGTGCTGGATCGTGCGGGGATGCACCTCGAAGAACTCATACGCCAGCTGCGGGGTGGCCGGGATACGCAGCAGCCCGGCCTTGGCGAGCCCGATCTCATACATCTGGTTGGGTGACAGCTTCAGCCGCGGCCATTGCGGGACCACCAGCCCGTCGTGCGGGCTGCGGTGGTAGACCAGCGCGATCCACTCCCGGATGATGTCTTCCAGCTCATGCAGGTAGAAGAAAGCCGCGTCCTCCACATCCTCGCCACGGCTGTGAACATCTGGGCCCTTATAGGCGGGCAAGTGCTGGATCAGGCCCTCCCGCAGCGTCTTGAAAAACCTCTCCAAAGTGGGCTTATCCGTCGGTTTTTTCGGCTGCGCCGGCTGGATCGAGATGCCCAGCCGGGTGCACACACTGATCACATGCGCCGACAAGAACGCCTTGCCGTGGTCGATCACCAAGGTTTCCGGCGGGCATACCGGCCCCGCAGGCGGCCGCCCCTCCTCGGTGAACACCAGATGCTGCGGCACCCCGTGATAAGGCCAGCACGCCTCAGCCGGCCAGTCCGCCGGCGCCGGCCGCGGCGCGACCGCCTGATAGAGAATCCCAGCCACATCCACGGCCTTGGTCGACACCGGGGTGACCCGCAGCCCGGTGATGCACCTGGTGAACAGATCCTGCGCGACAGTCAGCTGCACCCCCACCCACCGGCAGGTCACCGGCTCCATCGCGAACACATCCAGATCCTGGGTATCGAGGATGACGTACTCGCCCGGGCGGACGGCCCGCAACCGCCCATACACGCCTTTGGGCCGGTCTGCGATCGACCGGCGGCCCTTCGCGCTCCCCTTCACTGCGTTGGTGCCCTTGGTGATACGGCCCAGGTGACGGTATGCGGTGGCCGCCGACGGGCGCGGCACCACACCAGGCCCATGCTCTTCATCAAGCCGGGCGGCGGCCACCCTCAACACCGCGCTGGCCGTAGGCGTGGACTCCCGGGCATGCTCAGCCAGCACCACCCGGCAGGCCTCCTCCCACCGCGGGTCCACCACGGAGCCCCGGCCGGTGATCTTCCGCTCGTCCACCAGCGCGGCCTCACCGCCGTCACGGTAAGCACGAGCCCAGCGGCGGACCGTCCGGGCGCTCACACCAAGCTCGCGGGCCTTCGCCCGCTCCCGCTCCGCCACCGGCAGCACTGGATCAAACTCCGGGCGCGGTTCACCAGGCCGCGGCACCTCCGCCGTCCCCGACCGGAAGCCGGTCAGCATCTCCCGCACATGCCCGGCCCGCTCCGCCAGCCCGGCCCGCTCGTCATCTGCCAGCCCAGCCAGCAGCGGCCCAGCAGGCAGCACACTCACCTCCGGCACCTCCAGCGGCACCGCCGCAGCCAGGAACCCCGCCATGCCCAGCGCCTGCCACCGCTGGCTGGCATCCCGCACCGTCACCTGGGCACCATCCAGCGCGACGACCTCCACGGCCTCACCATCCAGTGAGAACCAGGACCCCGGATGCACCACCACCGTCGCCGTCACGCCGCCACCTCTCCCCGCGGCCGCACCACACTGACCCCGCTCAGCGGCTGCCCCAGGTCAGCGACCAGCACTCCAGACCACAGCAGGTGCAACACCACCGGCCGGACCAGCGCCGGAACCTCCCCCGCCATCCGTTCGACAGCGGCGATCGGCACCCCGCCGCCAGCAGCCGCCAGCACCACCGGCACCAGCCGCTCCTCGATCACAGCCGGACGGCGGTAACCAGCCAGGAACGACACATTCGCCAGCAGCACCGGCGACGCGCCATACCACTCCTCAAACCCCCACCCCCGCAGCCCCGCCACCCGGCGGGTCCACTCCATCACCGCCCGGACCTTCGGGTCATCCCGCTTGCCCGGCGCCTTCACATCCACCACCATCACCCCGCCGGCCGCGTCCACCAGCAAAATGTCCGGGACATGACGCCGGACCCCGCCACCATCCGGCCCGGCCAGCCGGAACGGCTGAGCCGCGATCGCCGACACACCGGGATCAAAATCAGCCAGCATGATCCGGGCCAGCTCAAGCCGACTCTCATAAGCCACCAGCCGCGCACCGGTCGCCGACCAGTACCAGCCCGAATAATGCCGGCGCCCCTTATACCAGCGGAACTCCCGCACCGGCAGCCCGGCCACAACCTCCGCCGCCACGACACGATCCAGCGTGGTCTCCACCACGCCGCCATGCCCAGCCCGGTACGTGACCCCAACATCACCCGTGCTCAAAGGACAAGCCAGACTCATCCGGCGATAATGGCACTAGCCCGGCCCCAGCCCCCGCCGGCACGCCGACCCCTTTCTCACAGGAATGTCCGAAAGGACACGCCCAGGACAGCTCTTTTGAGAAAGGGACATCTTTAATGAGTCCCTACAATCAGGCGGTCACGATGCGGCGCATCGCGACGATGCTGGCGGCCCACTGGGAGAGCGGGCTGAGCTGGACGTTCTCCCCGGTTTGCGGGGCCTGGACCACCAGGCCGCCGCCGATGTACATGCCGACGTGACCTGGGTTGGTGGCGGTGCCGTCGGAGCCGGGGAGAAACAGCAGGTCGCCGGGGCGCAGGTCGCTGAGGGTGTAGACCGGGGTGCCCTCGTAGACCTGCTGGTAGGTGGTGCGGGGCAGGGCGATCCCGGCGGCGTGGTAGGACTGCTGGACCAGAGAGGAGCAGTCGCAGTGCAGGGCCACGTCGGGACTGTGCGCGCCGGTGCAGGTCCCACCGAAGTAGTAGCTGGTGCCGAGCTGCCTGAACGCGAACCGGATGGCCAGCGCCACCGCGACCGGCGTGCCGGCCGGCAGGTGGAACCCGGACGGCACCGTCACGCCGCCACCCGCAGCCGAACCGGCCGGGATGGGCACGCTGGCATCGAGCACCTGGCACGTCGCGCTGGTGCCCGCCAGCGACCCGCTGGCACCGGTGAAGGACGAGACCAGACCGGTGGCATCGGCCTGCCACTGGGCATACGCGCCGGGGAAGGCGCTGTGCTGCACGGCCTGCGCGGCCACCGTGACCGGCATCGTCTGCCAGTTTGGCACCTGGGCCAGGGCGAGGTAGAAGGACCTGGAGGCGGTGACCGGGTCCATGATCTGGGCCGCGCTGCCCCAGGCCTGGCCCGGCTCCTGCTGGAACAAACCTAGCGAGGTGCCGGTGCCGTAGGTCAGGTTCTGCAGGCCCGACTCCTGCATGGCGGTGGCAAGCGCGATCACCTCGGCCTGGGCGGGCAGGCCGAGGTCCACGCCAACCTGGTAGATGATCTGCGCGTTGGCGATCTGGCCGGGGCCGATGGGCAGGCGCGCCGCAGCAGTGGTGGTGACGGCGCTCGCTGGCGGCGGGCACCCGCCCAGCAGGGTGACAGCGGGCGCGGTCAGGCCCGCTCCCCCGGCCATCAGCGCGACCGCCGCCGCGAGCAGCCCGGCGATGAGCGGCACCGCCAGCAGGAGCTTGCCCGGGCTGCGCACCGCTCACACCGCCATTCGCTCGTTGGTCCAGAACAGCTTCCGCTCGGCCGGGGTGAGCATGAGGTGGACCACGTGTGAGCTGGCCCGGCCGATCTTCCAGAGTGCGCGGCCGATCTGCGCGGCCGACCAGGAGCCGATGTGGGCGCACTCGGTGGTGGTCAGGCCGATCGCCTCGCGGGTCATCGCCAGCGGCCCGGTGTCCTGGGCCAGGCACACCCGGATGTCGCAGGAGGAGATCAGGTTGCGGGCGATGGCCGCCTCCTCGCTGCCCGCCGCGCCGACCGCCTCGAAGTCGGCGAGCCGGTGGGTGGCCAGCACCTGGATCGTTCCCTCGGCCCTGGAGAGCCGGAGATCGGAGTCGATCTTGCGGATCATCGCGGGCACCCGCATCGAGCGCCACAGCTCGTCCCGGATGACCAGCCGCACCGGCCCGCCCTCAGTGTCGATCGCGGCCTGCCCCCAGGAGGAGACGCAGGCCAGCGTCATCGCCAGCGTGCCGTCGTCGCGGCCGTGCAGCCGGGACAGGTCGACTGTCTGGATCGGGGCGCCGAAGTCTGGCCGCACGGTGGTGGGGCCGTCGAACAGGCCGGACAGCGAGCCGGTGACCATGGTGCCCAGCGCGTCGGTGACCGGCCGGATCATCTCCCGCAGCTCGTCCACGCCCAGGCGTACCCGCAGCTCGGTGGCCATGTCGGGAACCGGGTCCCGGAGGAGCTGCCACACCTGCGGGATGGTGGGCTCGGCCAGTGTGCTGGCCGCGCCTGCCTCGCCCGAGGCCTGCCGGATGGCCAGCGACACCGCCGCCTCCTCGGTGGGCTCGAGTGCGCGGCCCAGGCGCATCGTCACCAGGGTGGACAGCAGGGTCAGCCGCCTGCGGTGGATCTCGGCGAGCCGTTGCCGCAGATCCTCGGCACCGGACGGCAGGTTCTCGCCGAGCGGGCCGGCATCCAGCGGGTTGAGCCTGGTGGCCAGGCCAGGGCCGAGCTCCACCGGAGCGACCCCGAGCGCGCGGGCCAGGGGGGTGTACTCGTTCTTGATGTCGCCGACCACGAAGACCCGCACGCCATAGGCCATCAGCCGCAGGGCCAGCGCCTTGATGGTGGCCGACTTGCCCGCGCCGGGAATCCCGGTGATGAGCAGGTTGGGGTTGGTGATCAGGCCAAGCCGCAGCCACTCGATCGGGTGACAGGAAAAGGAGGCACCGCTCAGGCAGTCCACGCCGAGGTAGGCACCGGCCTGCGGCAGGGCCGCGCCGTGCAGCCAGGGGTACAGGCCCTGCACCTGGCCGGTGGAACCGCGGAACACCCGGGGCGGCGTGGGCTGCGGCGCGCGGCCAGCGCCCCGCCGGGCCCAGCCGCGGGCGGGCGGGACGCGGTCTGGCTGTCCCCGCCCTTGGGTGCCGGGGCCTGGCCGGTCGCCCAGGGGCGGGACGTCGCCCGGCCGGGCAAGCCCGGTGCTGGGCGGGAACGGCTCTGCTTGTTCACCAGCGGGACCGGACGGGTGTTCCCCGGTCCCTGAGCGCACCAGGTCGGCGAGTGCGGAGGCCGGGAGCTCCTGGGTGGCCGCCTGCTTGCGGTTCGCTATGCCGAGCATCGGGTCACCACCTGCGCCTGGGGAGGCCGAGGCCGGCCGGCAGGGCGGCGAGCGCGAAGCCCACGTCCTGGGCGCCCCACATGCGGCGGATCTCGATGCGCGCCGCGGCGGCATCCGCCTCCAGCGAGGTGAGCGCGTCGGCCAGCTCACTGGCATCGGGCACGGTCACCGTCAGGTAACCGGTGAACCTGACCAGGCCGTGGCCGGCCGCGCGGTCGGCGTCCTGGGCGTCGGCGCGTCGCAGCGCGGCCCGTTCGTGCTCGGGCACCACCTGGCCGGTCTTCTGCCGCATCCGGATGGCCACATCGCGCTGTGTCCGTTCGGTCAGCACCCGGCGCTCGGCGTCGCGCGGGGACAGCGGCTGGAAGTACAGCGACAGTGCCCGCCGGGTCGTTCCGTCGCCGAGCAGCGGGAACAGCGCGGTGGCATAGACCTCCGAGCGCGGCCAGTCGTAGACCAGGTAGGCGGCGCTAATGGCGCTGTCGTGCTGGTAGGAGCCCCAGGACGCCTCGGCGGCCACCGGGCCGGCCAGGCCAGGGTCCACCCCGGCCGCCAGCCCGGTGTGCGGGTGCCCGGCCAGCAGCACCGATGCCTGCGCGGCACGCCGCTCAGCCAGGCTGGACGCGCCGTCAGGGTCGAACCCGGTGCGGATCACCTCGGCGAGCTCACGCGGTGTCAGCCACCCGCTGACCTCGAGCTCGGCGTCGGCGACCGCGCCGGCCAGCGCCCGCACGTGCCGCACCAGGACGGCGCAGGCACCTGCCTCCCCGCCGCCGGCGGCGCGGATCCCGGCGGTGGCCCGGCGCTCGTCCATGGTGAAGGCCAGGTAAGCCTCGCGGCGGACCGCCGCGGGCAGGGCCGCGGTCAGCAGCTCGGTGGTCACGGCGGTGGCCTGCCCCGGGGCGTCCGCGGCCAGGTGGTCGGCATGCCAGCGGCGCAGCGCCGCGCCGTCGTCCGGCACGGTGCGCTGCAGCGCCTGCACCCGGACGATCGGGTAACCCTCCGCGCACAACCCGGCCAGCAGGCGTCCCCAGCCTGCCACCTGCGCATCGCGCCTGGCTGTGTCGGCGAGCCCGATGCCGGGAAAGTGGATCCGCGCCACCGCGGTATAGGTGCGCTCGGGCGGGTGGTGCAGCACGGCCATCGAGGTGCCAGTGCCGGTCTCCGCCTCGAGGATGCGGACCGGCGCCAGCATCCCCGGCAGGTCCATCGGAGCCGGGCTCAGCGGGTCACCCGTTGCCCGCGGCGCGAAGGCGCCGCTGTTGAAACGGTTGTGCCCGCGCATTTTGAGCAGGCGGAACGACACGAAAGCCACCATCCATTCGTCGAGCGTGCGGCCTGCCACGCGGGTGTAGGCCAGGGCGAGCAGGAGGGCCGACAGCGGCCAGGCCACGGCCGCACCGGACAGGTGCGAGGTGGCCAGCGGCTGCACCGCGAGGAGCACCGCGATCGCGACCACGGCGGTCCGGCGGCCGGTCAGGCCGAACAGGAAGTTCACGCGCTCGTGCTGCCAGCCGTGATACGCGCGGTCCGCCGACGTCATCTGGTCCCCCCTGAACCGGCCGCGCCATTGCGTGACGGGCCTGCGGCGATCCGTTCGGTTCTGGTCCCCCCTGAACTGGCCGCGCCATTGCGTGACGGGCCTGCGGCGATCCGTTGGGGGTCTCTTTCTTTCTCATCGTCAGCATCGGCAGCAACGGCGGGCGGGCGGCCTTCCGCGCCAGCCATAGCGGGGGTGGGGAGATTACTGGCCTGCGGCCACGATCGGGGGCCATCGGCGCTGGTGGGCAGCACTCCCCCGGCGCGCATGCCGAACTCGTGCAGGGCGGCCATGGTGCGGCTCTCGGCGACGCGGCTCAGCTCGGCGGGATCGACCCCGCCTGGCGCAGCGCCGGTCACCCGGGCGCTGAGGCTGGTTCTGATGCCGGCCAGGAAGCCGCCACCCACGTGCACCTCCATCATGGCGGACACCCGGGCCATGGCCGGCCAGGCGCAGGCCGCGAGCAGCAGCACCACCATGCCGGACAGCAGCTTCTCCACCTGGCCGTTCGTCCCCGGCAGGCGAAGCCCGAGGGCGAGGATCAGCACCACCACCGGTTTGAGCGCGATGAGCTGCAGCGCCGCCCGCACCAGCTTGCGCCACCACACCTGCGCCGCGGTGCCGACCTGGCCGGCCGCCGCCACCGGCGAAAGCGCGACCAGCAGGGCCAGCGCCGCGTTCCGCAGCAGGAGCTGCGCCCACAGCGCGACCGTCACCAGGATGCCGAGCAGGGCCAGGATGAACAGCAGGCTGGAGGAGACCTTGGGGTCGAAGCTGACCAGGCCGGACAGTTTCGACGAGAGCGCCTGCGGGCTGCCGAACGTCCTGGCGGCGATCCAGCTCGTCAGCTCGTCCGACGCGCGCAGCGCCGTGGCCGCTATGCCCAGCGTGAGCGCGAACGCCAGCGCCGCCTTGCCGATCCCGGCCAGCCCGTGGGCCAGGGCCGACCCGTCGTGGGTGAGCACCGTCCTGATCACCTGGAGCATGAGCAGCACAGCGGCGATCAGCCCGGCGATCACCAGGGACAGGCCGTAGACAGAGCGCACCCCCGGCGCCGACAGATCCAGCGGCGGAATCGACACGAACGAGCTGGCGAACGAGCCGAGCAACTGCTGCGCGGCGTGTGCGAACGAGGCGCAGATCGCGTCCCAGCCCTGGACCGGCGAGGCAGGCTGCCCACCGGTGACCGGGCCGAGGCACCCGGTGGGGTCGGTTAGCGGGTTACAGGCCATTGGTCATCGCCTTCCAGCCCTTGGCCACGGCTGCGGCCGTGCCCGGCGTGGCGATCAGCCCGGACACGTCCGGGCCGCCCGGCCCGAGCAGCTTCCAGCCGGCCGTGGTCCAGTGCATCCCGGCCGCCACGGCGCCGAGATGCCCGGAGATGTCATGGGGAACCAGCGCGGTGTAGTCGAACAGGAGCAGGACGGTGACCCGGCTCGCCGTCACGTCCCGCAGCTGGAACATCGCGGGGACGAGGGAGACGGCGGTGCCGGGTGGCAGCGGGCCGGCCGCGGGCAGGCCGAGATGGTGCCGGGTGCTCGCCACCCCCTGAGCCGCGGCCAGTGGGGCGTTGCCATCGGACGGGTCGGCGACCAGGCGCGCGATCGTGGCGGCGCGGTCCGGGTCGAGCGTGGAACCGAGCTCGGTAGCGAACTCCACCGCGGCGCTCACCGCGCCCGTGGGCGAGTGTGGGTACCCCAGGTACAGGCCGTTGACCGGCCGGGTGCCCGCCACCAGCCGCAGCGGTGTGCTGCCGTGGCGTGCGGGAGCGACGGCGGGCTCAGGGGGGCTGGGCGTGCTCACCGTGGTGTGGCCACGAGAGGCCGGACGGCCCGTCGCGAGCGTCACGGCAACGGCCGTGCCCGCCAGCGCGGCGGTGGCGGCCAGCGCCGCGGCGATGCGGTACCAGGACGGTCTCATCGCGGTCATCCGATGCTGAACGCGCGGTTGACCAGCGGGATGCCGATGCTGACCACGACCGCGCCGATCACCGACCACAGCAGCGCGGTCTTGCCACGCTCGGCCAGCCCGGTGCGCTGGGTGGTGCTGCCGATCGCGATCATCCCGCCCGCCATCACGGCCGAGGCGCCGCACGCGACGAGGGCGAGCCACTTCACCCAGGCGATCAGCGTCGTGATCGCACCGCCGGCCGCCGGGCTGAGCGGTGCCGGGTTCGGGACGTTCGCCGCCGCGGCGCTCACGTGGCCCGGCAGGTGTGCCAGCAGGCCGGGGTGAGCGCTAGCCGAGAGCTGGGAGAGGGTGTGCAGCAGAAGCATGGGAGGAGGTCCTTTCGAGGCGGGCTTGGTGAGAAGCAGAGGCGGCCGCGGGCAGGGCAGCCAGAGCTGGCTGCTGGGCGGCGGCAATCACCGCGTCTGCCAGCCGGGCGATGTCACGGCCGGCGGTGTCGCGGACTGTGACCGATGGCCGGCTGCCGTCGCGCAGCGCGGTGTTGTGGCCGAGATCCACGATCGCGCCGACCCGGTCGGCCAGCAGCGTGCGGCGGCTGCGCGAGCGCGGCATCCAGCCGTGGCCGCGCACGTCGTTCACCGCCACGACGAACTGCTGCATGGGCAGCCCGCACTCCTCCGCCGCGGTCACCGCCGCCACCGTCCTGGCCAGCCCGGCCGGGCTCGGGTCGGTGACCCACAGCACCGCGGTCTGGGCGAACGGCGCGGCCACCCAGGCTGCCATGGTGCTGACCGGGCCACCGTCACGCTGCCTGCCGAGCCGGGAGCCCTCGAACGGATCGGCGTCGATGACCGCCGCCCGCACGTACGGCAGTAGCGGTGCCCAAAGCAGCGGAGCGTGGTAGGTGCCGCTGAAAGCGGGATTCACCGGGCCGACGTCGGTCAGCACCCAGATCGGCCTGGCGTCGCCACGGTCGATCGCGGACGTGCTCCGCTTGATCTCCCGGGCGAACCCGCCCGTCTCCTTGGCGTAGCTGGCCAGCCATCCCGTGCCACGCTGGGCGGTGTGATCCACCCAGCCCGGCCAGGGCGAGGCGGCCCGCGGGCTGACATCGCAGACCGCTACCGCGCGCCCGGACGGATCCGTGGTGCGGTCGCTGAGTGCGGCGGCGAGCTGGGCGGCCAGCACCGACCGGCCCACTCCGCCCGCACCGGAGACAACGGGCACGACCAGCGGGAGCCCGCCCAGGGAAGTGGGCACTTTACCTGATCCCCGCGCTGCGTCTGGCACGGTCCCTCCGTTCCGCGGAGCAGCGGACCCCAGCCAGCGATTCGCGGGCAGCCGGTCCACGGGCCGGTTGTCCGGCCTCGCGGATTCCTACGGCAAGCCGGCGGCTGAAGTTCAACCCCGGGACCATCGGGGCCGCTACGGCGTGGTGGTGACGAGCAGCCGGGCGCAGCACGGGAAGCACACGTGGCTACAGGTCTAGGGATGGTTTCCCTGGGTCAACGCGAGAGGGCAGCCGAGTTCGGGCGGAAGCTGAACTCAGAGCGGCCTGCCGTCCGTAGTGACACATGTTCCGCCCGTCGGCGGGTTCAGCGCCGACGGGCGACGTTCCATCGTCGGACGACAAAGGAAACTACTATGCACCGTACACCCCCAGATAAACCCCGCACCCCCCGCCCGGTTCGCAGCAGATGGTGGCGCTCCGCCGCCATCGCGGCGATGGCGGCAGCCGGGCTGTTGATCGCCGCGCAGCCTTCGCTGGCCGCGGGCAAGGCCACTCACTTCGTGGTGGCCAGCGGCACGGGCAGCGTGCCGCATGAGTCCCCGGGAACGGGTAACGAGTCCGCGGTGACCGGCGGTGCCCTGTTCGGTGGCAATGCCGCGCTCACCGGAGACTCTCACAAACTGGGCCGCCACCTGGCCATCATCCGCATCTACGACCACATCGGCGACACGTTCCCCGGCCCGGACCGCACGTACCTGGCAGCAGGCAGCACGGCGCTGGTCAGCCTGGACAGCAACGGAACCAGCTACACCGCCATCGCGGCCGGCCGCCAGGACAAGGCGATCACCGCATTCCTCACGGCGGTGAACCGGGCCGCGACCCGTTACCACCTGCCCGCGATCTACGTCAGCTTCGAGCACGAGCCCGACAACGCCAAGCACCACGCGCTCGGCACGCCAGCCGAGTTCGTCAAGGCCTGGGACCACATCCACCAGCTCGCCGCAGCCCACCACCTGAGCTGGCGGGCCGGCGGCCGGCTGCACTGGGTGTGGATCGTCCTGCACTCCTCCTTCAGCAACGGGCTGGCCAGCAAGTTCTGGCCCGGCGTCGGCAAGGTCGCCGGCGTCGGTGTCGACGGCTACAACAGCCTCAGCTGCAGGGTGGCCAAGCCCGGGCCGGTCAAGGCCCGACAGCGCACCCTGTTCACCCCCGCCGCCATCTTCGACCCGGCTATCGCCTTCGCCCACGCCAAGGGCGGCGTGCCCGTCTTCATCGCCGGATGGGGCAGCGACGGCACCCCCGCCGCCCAGGCCACGTTCATCCGGCAGATGCAGACCTACATCACCCACAACCGCCAGATCGCCGCGGCAATGTACTGGGACAGCAACGGGCCCACCTGCCACTACAGCCTCGACCGCAACCCAGCGTCGCTGGCCGCCCTGACCAGGATGGGCCACTCCCGCGCCCTCCAAGGCCACACCATCAACCCCCAGCCAGGCTGCGGAACCTGGTGGGCGGGCACACCCGCAACGCCAAACAGCGCAGCCGCAGCGCCGGTCAGCGCAGCCGCATCAAATGGCGCAACGCCGGACGGCGCAACCCACCAGACAATCCACGCCTGCCCGTTCCGGCTCGCCCCCACGGGAGCCGCCTGCTGGCGGGCCACCCCGATGACCAGCGAATCGGGAGTCGCCTGCGCCCGGCTGTTCCGGATGTCCGCACCAATACACAAGTCGTCGCACTAGCACCCGCAACGGCACGCGGGACGCAAACTGTGCGGGCCGGTCTGGCTTGACCGGCCCGCACATTTCCGTTTACTGCCGTGCTGTTGCTGCTCTGCCTGCCTGATCGCGGCGGCGCCTGCTCAGCTGGTTAGCTGAGATGCCCCTGCATGAGAGCGGACTGGCCGAGGGTGGTCATGGCGCTGACGGCTGCCGGGTTGGCGTTGATGCTGTATTGGCAGCCCGGGTTGCCGGTGTCCCAGTAAAGAGCGGCGGCGATGACGGGGTTGGCGGCGATGTAGGACTGCATCTGGTTGACGTAGGTGGCCTGGGTGCCGGTCGGGTTGTCGGTGCTGCCCCATTCGGAGATGAAGACGGGGGGGCTGGCGTTGGCGGCGTCGAAGGCGAGGGCGGGGCCGAAGACGGTGGTGGGGGTCTCGTTGGGCTTGCCGCCGGAGCAGCCGGGGTCGTTGTAGCCGTCGATGGCGATGATGTCCACGTTGGTGTTGCCGGGCCAGAATTCGCTGGCCCAGTGGTTGTCGAAGGAGGTGCGGATCATGATCCAGGCCCAGTGCAGGCGGCCGCCGTCATTCCAGTTCAGCCCGTCTTGGGCGGCGAGCTGGCGGACGTGGTCCCAGGCGGCGATGAACTGGGTGGGGGTGCCGTTGACCTGGTGCTGTTTGCTGTCGGGCTCGTGTTCGAAGCTGACGTAGATGGCGGGCAGGTTGTAGTGGATGGCGGCCTGGTTGACGGCGGTGAGGAAGGTGGTGATGGCGGCGTCCTGGGTGCCGGCGGC
>DASXMU010000441.1:0-15712 GCA_036495485.1 Streptosporangiaceae bacterium | reverse complement strand
CCAGGCCTACGCCGGCGACCACCCCATCACCCCCGAACACCTCGCCCTCCTCCTGCACGAACACGGCCTCGCCGACCGCCCCATCCTGCTCACCACCCCCCACCACAGCCCCCACACCCTCCACCCCATCGCCCACCACCTAACCACCCTCCTCCACCAGCCCACCCTCACCACCGAACAACCACCCGATTAACCCAAACGCCAAACGCAGAACGGGCCGGTCAGATATCTGACCGGCCCGTTCTGCGTTGAGTCGTGGCCAGGCGCGCAGGCGTGAATCCGCTCAGCGCACCAGACCGTTGTTCACGTCGTTGGACGTCTTGTACAGGCTAGCGCTGTCGGTGATCTTCGTGGACGTGGTCTTCATGCCGGTGCCGATTCCGTCGGTCGTCTCAACCAGCCCATCGACACCGGGCTGCCAGGTCTCGAGGAACTTTGCGCCGAAGTCGTCATTGCCGTAGAAGTTACCCAGGCGGCTAATCCCGTTCCGCAGGTACGAAGTTATCTCATTGGACACGGTGTAAATTTCGTAAAAGCCATCGGCATCCCAGTTCATCTGCTCTGGGCTGACGTTGAGATTCTCCATTTCTCATCCTTTCCTGGTCGGCTGGTTCGCAGCGGTAAAACCCTGCCGTGCGTCGGCCATGATCTGTTCGCCGCGCCGTTTCGCGGCGGTCAGCACGCCGTCCATGTTGAGCTTGCCTGACATGATCTTCTCGAGATCCATGCCCTCGGGGAGGAACTCCCGGTAGGCGCTGATCACCTGGCTGCGGCCTTCGGCGCGCGCCTGGTCGATCACCTGCACCAGTGCCGCACCCAGCTCGGCCGGTGCCATCCTGCGGAATTTCGCGGTGTTGAACGCGATCGACGTCACCTCGCCCCGCTCGTTGAGCACGACGGTGATCATGCCGTCCTTGGAGGTGACCTTGATTGGGTTCTTGCGGAGCTTCGCGCGGACCTCCTGCAGGCGCTCCTGGGTACGGAATGCTTCCGCCACGGTCTGTTCGAAAGCCTTCTTCGGGTCGGTGCTCCGGAGCTTTATCCGGGCCTCCAGTGCCTCGCTCTGGGCTGCGTTCATGGTCATGGCATCCTCCGATCTGAGATGTGTTTCCCGGCTGGCTCGTGCTCCGTCTGAGCTCCGATGCCACCCAGGGCAGAATTGACGACGGGCACGAACCCGGACTCGGACTCGCGCTCGGCGGCGTCGTCGAGGTCCCTGTGCCCGTCAGGTCCGAGTGAGCCATCCCGGATGGCTGGCGCCGTGCCCCAGTTCTCCGCTTCCTCGGGAAGGTAGGCGAGCCGCTGCCGCTCCCTGCCGGCCTGGCCGCCCCGCATGCCCATTCCCATGCCCATGCCGCCGGGCGGCATGGGCATCATGTCGCCTTCCCCGGCACCGACGCCCATGGCTGGGCCGCCGGCGTCTGCGCCGGCCGCGGTCATCCCGTTGGCACCGGTCGCCCCCGGAGCGATCATGGCGGTCTCACCTGTTGCGGCAGGCGCGGATTCGGGCATCGCCGTCGCGGAACTGGCCTGTGCCTGCGGGCCGGCCGACGCGGCGGTGGCGGAGGTGGACAGGCCGGCCGGACCGCTGGCACCGCCGGACGCCGGCGCAAGCCGGGAGTTGACCGGGCTGGAGGTTATCGCCGGCGGCTTGGCCACGATGCCGGGGACGGCGAACTGCCTGAGCACCGGGCCGGCCGAATCGCGGCCCAGTGAATAGCCAGCCGCCGGTGCCTGCCGGCCGCCGAACAGAACACCCCCTTTGCGACCGCGCTTGCCCCGGTGGTGGCCGCCTGCCAGGTTGCTGCCGGCCTTGGCCGTCTTCTCCTGCGGGCGGCCGATCGTGCCGCTGAAGCCACCCGCCCCCGCCGGGTTCGTGGCCGGGGCCATGTCACTCGCCGCGGCCTGGTCAGCCGGGTTCGCGCCGATCGCCCCGGACAAGCCACCGGGCGAGCCCAGCGGGCCGAACGCCGGGGTGCCACCGGTCGCCAGGTCGGTGGCAGGCACACCCGGTCCCCCGGCCGGGGTGGGCTGCGCAGGATTCCCGGTGGTGCCCGGCGGCGAACCGCCTTGCCCGGGCTGGCCAGCCGCCAGCAGAGTGACGGGCGGCACGGCACCGAAGACCGGTGCCCCGCCCTGGCCACCCGGCACCTGGCCGGCTGGGCCGCCCGCCCCTCCCGGCGGGATTGCCAGGTTGGTCGTGCCGGGACCCGGTGGGGTGGTCCCGGCCGGACCGCCGCCCGGGACCGCTGGCCCGTTCTGCCCACCGTTCTGGTTGGCGGCGAAGAGGGCAGGACCTGGACCGCCCGAGCCTGATGGACCGCCGGTGCCACCCGGGGGGCCACCCGGGCCGTTCGGGCCGCCACCGCCGGGGCCGTTGGCACCGCCAGGGCCGTTATTACCGCCTGGATTCACGGGATTCGGCGACAGTGGCGGTGGTGCCGGGCCGAGCACCGGCACGATCACGCCGGCCGTGGTGGTGAACTGGTCCACCAGCTTGTTCAGGGCGGCCTGGCCGAGCGGGTCGAGGCCGGCGAAGTCCGGCAAGCCGCCGATCAGCGCGTTGGTCCACCGGGTCTTCGCCTCCTGCTCCACCGCGGCCCATGATCCGCTGACGGTGAGATCACCGTAGGGCGTGTTCTGCGGGTCGGGAATCACGTACACGCCACCGGAGTCCTTCGTCGCGATCTCCTCCAGTACCTGGACCACGGCACCGAGCGGCGAGTGCTCGGTCAACTGCGTCCAGCCGGTATAGGCAGACATCAGGTCGGTCAGGTACTGCGAGGCCGCCTCGCCCGCCGTCGCTATCGAGACGTCGTATGCGGTGGGATTGGACATTTGCTCGTGCATGCTCGCCATGAAACGGCGCAGGTCACCGAGCAGTTCGGCGACCACGGTGGCCAGGTTGCCCTGAAACTTGGCGATGGGGCCTGAGGAAGCCAGCTGGTACAGCCCGGCGAATTGATCGGTAGCCGTTGCCATCCAGTTCCGCACGGTCGCAACCGAGAGGCTGACCGTCTGGAAGTTGTCCGGATTCAGCGGCAGCCCAGCGTAGTTTCCCCCGGGCGCACCGGACATGGCCTGCGGCGGCGCGTTGAGGAAGCGGTCCCAGGCGCCGCCTGAGGTGTACAGGGCGGGATTCAGGTAGACCTGAATGGACGTGGCACCGGAGTTCGGGCTGGTGTCCCAGCCGGCCGTCCAGATCAGGTGCGCGCCGCCCGCATTCTGCCCGTTGCTCTGGACGGTCAGCCACGGCTGGCCGGTCACCCCGCTGCGATCCGGAGCCGCGATGCCCAGGACGGTGGCCAGCATGATCTCCCAGGGCCACGCGGAGTAGTCGGCATTCCCTGCGGCCGCCTCAGGCGTGCTGCTGCCGGTGCCGGACATCGGCACGTTGGTGTCCGTCGACAGCGAGTCGGACTGCTGATAGAGAGCCACTGGGTCACGTCCTTAGGGGTCAGCGGGTCTGGGCCCGGCCTGGGAAGCGCTGCTGTTCGGCGGGCTCGGGGAATTCGCTGTCGTCGTCGACGTCGTCAAGATCCATGAAGTCCCGGCCGAGAACCCCGGGCCCGACGCTCGGGTCGGTTCCCCATACGTCTTCGTCCTCGGAAAGCCAGGTCGTCCGCTCGCGTTCCTGATTTCCTTGCTGGCCGCCCATGCCGCCCATGCCGCCCATGCCGCCGCCGGCCATCGGTGGGAAGAACGGCACCGCGCTGGTGCCTGATCCACTGGATCCACTGGATCCGCCGGTTTGAGCGGCCAGCGGGACGAACTTGCCCGACGACGCGGCCACGCCCGTCCCACCGGCCAGGCCCGCGCCAGCACCGGCGCCGGAAAGGCCGGCCCCGCCGCTCAGGCCCGCGGGCCCGCTGGCGCCGCCCACGCCGCCAGGGATGCCACCGCCGGCCCCAGCCGAGAGATGACTCAGGTTGGCTGTCAGGCCCTTGCCGCCGCCCAACTGCGCCGCAAGGTTGCCCAGCGCGGCACCGGGCTGCGCGGCGCTGGTAATCAGCTTGCCCGCCTCGGCGGGGACGCCGGCGCTGGTGAGTGCCTGGTGCAGGGCACTGCCGACACCGCGGCTGTTGGCCAGCGCGTTCTCCAGCTCGTTGTGCAGCGGGCCGGTCTTCGGAATCTGGGGGCTGGCCAGGGCCTTCTGCAACTCGGCCTGCGCGGCCTTGTTGTCGGTCAGCGCCTTCTGGATCGAGGAGGCCTCCGGTGTGCGCCCGCCTGCCAGCGCCTGGTCCAGCGCGGTCTTTGCCTTGCTGCTGTTGGCCAGGGCTGATTCCAGGGTGTGGTGCAGCGGGCCGGTGACCGGCACCTGGCTGCTGGCCAGTGCCCGGCGCAGGGCGCTTTGCACATGACCGTTGTCGGTAAGGGCCTTCTGGAGCGAGCTGCCACCGGGCACGCTGGCCGACAGCGCGTGCTGCAGGGCCTGCCTGGTCTTGGTGCTGTCGCCGCGCGCCTGCTGCAGCGCGTGGCGCAACGCGCCGGTGGTTGGCACCTGTCCGCTGGACAGAGCCTTGTTGAGCGAGGACTGGACCTGGCCGTTGCTGGCGAGCGCGTTCTGCAGCGCCGTCCCGGCCGGGGTGTTCCCGGCGAGCGCGCTTTGCAGCGCATTCTGCTCCTGGGTGTTGGCGGCCAGGGCGGACTCGAGTGCGTTGTGCAATGGTCCGCTGCTGGGGGCCAGGGCCAGGGCATGCTTGAGCGCCTGCTGCACGGTCTGGCTGTCCCCGAGTGCGGACTGCAGCGCGCTGGTCGCCCCGGGGTTGCTCAGCCCACCCGGCCCGTTCAGGTTGCCACCCGGCACCCCGCCCGGCACGTGCACGTTGCCACCCGGCACATTCAGGTTCCCGCCCGGCCCGTTCAGGTTGCCACCCGGCCCGTTCAGGTTGCCGCCCAGCCCACCCGGCCCGCCCAGCCCGTTCAGGTTGCCGCCCAGCCCGCCAAGACCATTGGCCATACCATTGAACCCACTGCCAAACGCATTGCCAAGCCCGCCAAGGCCATTGGCCATACCGTTGAAACCGGAGCCAAACATATTGCCAAGCCCGCCGAGCCCATTGGCCATACCGTTGAAACCAGAGCCAAACATATCGCCAAGCCCGCCAAGGCCATTGGCTAGGCCATTGAAACCGGAGCCAAACATATTGCCAAGATCGCCAAGGCCATTGGCAAGCCCGTTGAAGCCGTCGCCGATTCCGTTGAGGCCCATGTTGTCGCTGACGTTGGGCGGTGTGATCTGGGTCATCCCTGGCTGCTTGATCGGCTGGAGTCCAGCGGCCGTGTTCAGGTATGAGTCGGCGAGCATGGTGACCAATGGCTTGGCAACCGCGTCCAGGTCGGAAACAATAGCAGCTTGCCAGAGCGTCTTGGCCGCACTCTCCACATTTTGCCAGCCCTGGTCGGAGAGCAAGTCCCCGAAGGTTGGATTGTTACGGTAGAAGCCAAGGTCGTTAATACTCGTATGCGGCAGGCTATAGTTATCGCCGCCATTATGGACTATGACACCGCCGTCCAGCAGGGCCTGGAAGATCGCGCCAATCGGGGAAAAGTCGAGCCTGTTGTTGATCCAGCCAATCATGGCATTCCACAGACCCACCACAAAGTTCCACGTATCCGTCCCAGACTGGCCTATCATCCCGCCGTAGCTGGGGGCTTTGTTCATCTGATCATAGATGGTCTGGGTGTTGGTGAAGAGATTTTTTATTATCTGTTCAAACGCTGCCCCCGCAGAGCCCTGGTACTGGGATGCCTCGCTGTTGAGCTGGGCGTCCAGCAGATCGAATACTGCCCCGGCCCGCCCGTAGACGACTTGCACAGCATTCAGTGCCACCCCGGCGGTGGCGAATTCCTTCGGGTCGACCGCCATGTTGGACCAGGTGCCACCCGGCCCAGTCAGCGCCGTCTGCAACACGTTCGCTGGGGTGTTGTAAAATTCGTCCCACGGCCCGTTCGGGTCCTGCAGGGCGGGGTTCACATAGGCCCCGAAGCTGAGGAAGGGAGGCAAACTTATACTGAGTATCGTGAACAACGAGCCGTCGTTGTTCGTGTTGCCTTCGGTCGCCGTCCAGCGGAGACTGGTGACCTCGTTGCGCGATGGCAGGGACATTCCGAGGACCCCATTGAGGATCTGCTCCCAGTTCCAGCCCGAGTAGTCATCAGTAGCCTGAACATTAAGGGCCGTGGACTGCGGCGGTGAGTTGTTGTACCCGCTGAGCGAAGTATCGCTCGGGGTGTTGTACTGCCCAATATTCGGGTTGCCGCTCGGAGAATTCGGGCCACCTCCCGAAACTGGCCCACTGCTGAATGACCATTTTTTTCCCATGATCCCTGCCCGCCGCGTCCGAATCCGATGTGTTGTCCAGCGACCTCCGGGTCCAGCCCGGGCTACTTGCCCGGAGTGTTGCTGGAACTGGGAGAGCCAGGTGGCGTGTTTATGTCGCTGATGGTGCTCTGGAAATCGCTGATGAGCTTGTCCACGCCCTCGTTGTTGAGGCTTTCGGTGCCCTTGAACGAAGCCACCGTGTTGGTGATCTCGTTGATCATGTCTCCCAGCACCTTGTCCAGCCAGGTGAGCTGATCGTGCACGCTGCCGCCCATGGCGGCCAGCGCCTTGTTGAGCGCCGCGCCGGCATCGAAAGACGCCGATCCGGCCGCGAGCTTGAGCGAGGAGTCCACCGGCTCGATAAACGAGAGGGTATTCGGGGTGGCTCCCCCTGTGCCCAGTCCGTGGAGTTGCTGCTCCACCTCGGTTTGCAGCTCTTGCAGCGTAGATTTGAGGCCATCCAGATACGTGGTATCGATCTGGGTAACCGGTGCGCCTGATGACATCGTGTCTCCACTGGCATGCGGGTGGCTGGCTTACGGGTTCAGGTCAGCGAGCGGCTGCCCGGCCGGGCCGGGCAGCCGTCCGCTGGTGTGATCACTTGATTGCGGACCACTGCAGGGCGAGGTTGTTGTCCGTCGTCCCGTAGTTGATGGACATCTCGTCGAGCGTGCTGCCGTACCTGCTCAGCAGAGCGCTCATGTCACCGGTGTCGGCGTTCCACCGGGCCTGGATAGCGGTGTACTCCGATTGCGAGGCACCGGACCAGGTCGCCTGCAGCGGATTGATGATGTCCTGAAGTTCCTGGATGACGCGCCCGATCGCGTTGTTGGCGTCGGCGAGCGCCTGCCCGACGTTGGTGACGTTGCCGTAGTTGACAAAGATGCTGTCTGACATGTGCTTCCCTTTTCTCGTCGCAGGACCGGCTCGGGGGCTGCGGGGAGCCCTCCGGACCGGCTACACGTGGGCGAACTGCCCGCCGCCGGGCAGTGTCGCGGCCATCTCTTCGGACTGCTGGTTGCTCGCCTGGAGCTGCTGGGCGGTGTCGCCGAGCTGCTGGGCCATCCATTTCAGGGTGTTACGAATGTCGTCGAAGTCCTCGGTCCACTGCACGACCGCGCCGCCGAACCGCTGGCCGGCCGTGGTGACCATGCCGTTGCTGGTGAGCTGCGACTGCGAGTCGAAGACCTGCGAGACGATCGAGTTCAGTGCGGTGACCGCCTCCTCGAACGCCTGCTGCGCATGCAATGTGACCTGGATTTCGTTCGCTGTGACAGTGCCTGAAGTAGGCATCGGTTCTTCCCTTCCGGAATGCAGGAATGTGTGGTTGCGACCGTTACCGGTCAGGGTTCCGGTGACCGATCACCCCCTCAGCGGCGTCAGGTCGAGTGCCGGGCCGGTTGGCAGCAGGCCGAGCAGCGAGGCAGGCAGCGCCGCTGCCTGATCCGCGTGATAGCCCAGGGCCGCTACGTCGGCCGGCGGCACGGGGAACTTGACTCCGGCGTCGGTCACCAGGAACAGGGAGGTGGCGCCGATGCCGGGAGCTACCTGTGGGCGGACCAGTGCGCCGCCGTCGGGGGCCACGCTGATCAGTCCTGCGCCCTGCGGGCTTGTGGTCACGCCAGGCGTGCCCAAGGCGGGCGGCGTGCCGGTGGGCGGGGTCGCGAAAACGAGCCGGGGTGCCGTGCCGCCCGCACCGGCGTAGTCCATGCAGGGGACCGTGCCACCGGCGGGCGCGAAGTCGGCCGGCGGGGCCGGTGGCGCCCCGGATCCGTCGGCCAGCCCTGCCCCCGCGGTTGGTGCGTGCGTGATCGTGGCCGGGCTGACCTGGATCGGCGCCGCCGCTCCGGTCGGGTAGGCGGCCGCGGCGCCAGGGCTGGTGAGCAGCACAGCCGCCTGCGCCGAGGTGACCGGGGCCACTGCGTTGGCCGTGACTACGTACAGCTGGCTCGGGCTCCCGACGTTCTTGACCAGGAGGACCTGGCCGACCCTGGTGTGCAGCCCGCTCAGGACCGGGCCCGGGTGGCCGGCGCCTGGCACACTGAGCGGCCGCAGGTCAGGTCCGGCCGGCACCGCGTTCAGCCATACCTGCGTGGCCTGGATGACCGGGGCACGGTTGAGGCCGAGCGCGTTCAGGATCAACGGCGCGTCTATCCGCAGCCGCTGGCCGTGCCACAGCAGGTACTCGGCACCCGGAACGGCCACAACCGCCGCGCCGGCAGCCGGCAGCTGGGTCACATTTGGCTGCGCGCCGATGCTCAGCGAGACGACCGGACTCCCGCCGCTGATGTAGTTACAGGCCAGCCACGATCCGGTATTCAGCGCGGTGGCGGCCGGCAGCACGTCGGGCGCACCGACGATGCCCAGCGGCTGTCCCTGCCGGATGCCGGTCAGCGAAGCCGGGGAGACCGACGTCAGCGTGGCCTTGCCACCTGTCAGCAGTAGTGCGGAGGACCAGTTGAGGACGGGCCGCAGCGTATTGTCCACGTAGACAAACCGGGCGCCGGTTCCGTTGACCTCGATCAGCTCACCCTGCGTCAGTGCGGCGGCCTTGCTCGCCGGTGAGATCGTCCCCCAGACCAGGAAGACCGCGACCAGGAGTGTCCCGATCATCAGGCCACCGAACGAGCCCAGGCCGGTGCGCCGCAGCGGGCTCTCATGCGCGTCCGGCTCGCCATGGACGAGCGCGGCGGTCAGCCGGCCTACCACGTAGCTGTGCGCCTGGACCTGATCTTTCCGGGATCTCATGTCTCCGCCTCCACGCGTTCAGCCTGGGTAACCGTGCTCGCCGCGTTCATCCGCGCACCGTCCGGGCAAATCCGTAGAGGTTGAGCAGCCACAGCACCGCGGGGATGAGTGCCACCGCAGTCAGCGTCTGCAGCAGGTCACCGGCCCGGCCCCAGTGCGGGAGCAGCTTGTGCCCGGGCAGCGAGCGCTCGCCCACCAGCAGCAGGCCAGCCGCCACTACCAGCCCAGCCACCAGCGCCAGCCAGACGTGGGCATCGCCACGCAGTCCAGCGGCACAGACCAGGACCCCGGCGCCCACGCAGACCGGGACGACCGCGGCCAGCTTGTGCCGGGCTGCCACGAGCACCCGGGAGTGCAGCAGCATCACCACGATGACGTCGATGGCGACCACGCGGGCAGGCCATCCGGTATTGAGGCCGAGCACGACCAGGCAGCCGATGATGACCACGGCCAGCCCGGTGTACAGCGCGGTCATGTACCGGTCGGCCCAGCGGGTCCGGTCCAGGACGTACTTGCTTGACACGGGGTCCAGTTCGGCCTGCAGTTCGTCAGGAGAATTCGGCGTCGGGTCCAGCCGCATCCCGGCCATCCGGAACGCCAGGACCGGCACCCAGCCGCCCAGCGGCATCGTCAGCGCCAGCAGGACACCGGCCACCGCCGCCACGTCCAGCTTGGCCAGGGCGGCCAGCACACCGCCGACCACCGCCAGGCAGCCAGCCAGTATCGTCGCGACCAGGGCCGGGTGCCGTCCGCCGCGCAGCAGGGTGACCGCGATCGCGGTGCCGGTCGCCCCGGCCGCGGCCGCCAGCAGCGTGGGGCGCACGGCCACCGTGGTGGCCAGCGTGTGGCCGCCGCGCAGCATCGGCAACTCCGCCGCTGCCAGGCCGGCGTAGCAGATCGCGGCCCCGCCGAGCACACCGGCCGCCGGCAGGTCGGCCAGGGCGCGCGAGGCCGCCCCGGTTAGCCCGAGCAGGACCACCGCCACCACCGCGGCGATAGCGGCCGACAGTGGGCCCAGGCGGCTAGCCAGCAGGACGAGCCCGGCGGCGAGCGGCACAGCCAGCAGGCCGGTCAGCAGGCGGCGGGACATCTCTGGCCGCCAGCGGTCGGACCGGCCTGAGATGCCGGTGGCGATGCCGTCGATGAGATCATCGAAGTCAAGGGGCGGGAGCTGATCGGCCCTCGGCCGCAGGTGCACGACGTCTCCGTCGTGCAGGCCCAGGGCGGCGACGCTCTGGTCTTCACGCAGCGGTGGGTCGCCGAGTCGTTGCAGCACCCAGCCGCCGTGCTCCAGACCGGCGTCGGCCAGCCCGTCACCGAGATGGCCGACGAGCGCCGGAACCATGTCGATCAGCGGCACGTGGATCGGCACCGCCAGCTCCACGCTACGGGCGGGCCCGCAGACGGTCAGGCGGCACAGATCGTCGATCATCGTCGGACGCCCCGGTCCGCTCTCGGCCTGCCCCTCCTGGGCGGTCCCGGTCGCGGCGGCCTGGGCTTCGGTGGCCGTCAGGCCCTCAGCCCCCGGCGTGCTCCCCGCAGCGGGGTCGCCGTAGCCGTTCAGGGCCGAGTCTGGGTAGTTCTCGCTCATGGCTGTCATACGCGCAGCCGGGCGGCAGGACTTCACTTGCGTGGCGGCGGCCTCTGTCCGGATGCCGCCGGACGGCGCCGCACCGCCGCCGCGCGGCGCGTTTCACCAGCCGGATGACGCGCCGACCGGGTCGCGCGCGTATTGATGACATCGCGGTTCGCCGCGACCGCGCCCGCCACCGGAGTCCCCGGCGGGCGCGGCCAGCAGAGAAGGGAACCCCAGCCGATGAGCACGTTCGTGTTCAAGCGCCCGGCACGGCGGCAGCCGCCGGAGATGCCCAGCGGAGAGCTGTCGCTTCAGGAGCCTCCGGTGATGCCCGAGGAGCCGACCGGCAACATGGGGCTGCTGCTCACGTTCCTGCCCATGGCGCTGGGATCCAGCATGATGATCCTGCTGTTCGTCACGCCGGGCAAGACCAGCGGCCCGACGACCTGGCTGGCCGGCGGCCTGATGATGGTCACCACGATGTCCATGATGGTCGGCCAGATGGGCCGGACGACGAGCCAGCGCAAGCGGCGTACCAAGGGCGAGCGCCGCGATTACCTGCGATACCTGACGCAGACCCGCAAGAAGGTCCGGCAGCAGGTCGCTCAGCAGCGCAAGGCCCTGGCCTGGATCCACCCGGACCCGGAGGCGCTCTGGTCGGTCGTGATGAGTGCCCGGCTGTGGGAGCGGCGCCCGGCGCACCGCGACTTCGCGGAGGTCAGGATCGGCACCGGGCCGCAGCTCTTCGCGGTCAAGATCAACCCGATGCAGACCAAGCCGGTGGAAGACCTGGAGCCGCTGTCCGCCAGGGCACTGCGCCGGTTCATCAACGCCCATGCCACCATTCCCGGCCAGCCGGTCGCTGTCTTCTTGCGCGGCTTCTCGCGCATCACCCTGCGCGGCGAAACCGACGCCGCGCGGTCCGCCACGCGGGCGCTGATCACCCAGCTTTTCACCTTCCACTCCCCCGACGACGTTCGCATCGCGGTCTGCTGCGGCGCCGAGACGGCCGCGGACTGGGAGTGGGTGAAGTGGCTCCCGCACTCCCAGCATCTCAGCCAGGCGGATGCGGCCGGGCCTGTCCGCGCGCTACGGCCCACGATGGCCGAGGTCGTCGCCATGCTCGGCCCGGAGTTCAGCGAACGGCCGCGGCATGAGCCCGGCGCGGCGCCAAACCGGGACGAGCCTTACGTGGTCGTCGTCCTCGACGGCGGGGAGATGGGCGGCGAGACGCGCTTCACCGGCGCGGGATACCGCAACGCGGTGCTGATCGACGTGGCCGCGACGGTGCCGTGGCGGCACTCCAAGCGGGTACTCCGCCTGGACTTCACCGGCGACGGCCTGGAGATGGTCCAGGCCAACCGGTCCGGCAAGGAGGTCCGCACTTCGCTCGGCCGCGGCGACACGCTGAGCGTCGCGCACGCCAGGGCGTGCGCCCGGATCGTCTCGCCGTTCCGGCTGGGCGCCACCACCGAGATCTCCGAGCCGCTGGCCACCGACTTCGACGTGGCCAGGCTGCTGGGGATCGACGACGTCGCCAGCTTCGACCCGCGCCCGGTGTGGGCCGCGCGGCCGGCCACCGACCGGCTCAGGGTGCCGATCGGCATCGACGAGGACGGCGGCACGGTCGAGCTGGACATCAAGGAATCCGCGCTGGGCGGCAACGGCCCGCACGGCGTCCTGATCGGCGCCACCGGGTCCGGCAAGAGCGAACTGCTGCGCACCCTGGTGCTGTCGATGGCGATCACGCATTCCTCGGAGACGCTCAACTTCGTGCTCGTCGACTTCAAGGGCGGCGCGACCTTCATCGACCTGGACAAGCTTCCGCACACCTCGGCACTCATCACCAACCTGGCCGATGAGGTGCAGCTCGTCGCCCGGATGCAGGAGTCCCTCCAGGGTGAGCTGGTCCGCCGCCAGGAACTGCTGCGCCGGGCGGGCAACTACAGCTCCGCCCTGGAGTACGAGAAGGCCCGTGCCCAAGGCGCCCCGCTCGACCCGCTGCCCACCCTGTTCGTCATCGTGGACGAGTTCAGCGAGCTGCTGTCCGCGCACCGGGAGTTCATCGACCTGTTCGTCATGATCGGGCGGCTGGGCAGGTCGCTCGGCGTGCACCTGCTGCTCGCCTCGCAGCGCCTCGACGACGGCCGCATCCACCAGCTCGAATCCCACCTGTCCTACCGGATCGGGCTGCGCACCTTCTCGTCCATGGAGTCCCGGGCCGTCATCGGCGTGCCCGACGCTTACGAGCTCCCGCCGCGGCCCGGATCGGGCTACCTGCGGACCGACGTGTCCACCCTGATCAGGTTCAAGGCCGCCTACGTGTCCGGCCCCTACCGGCCCGCCGCGAGCAAGCGCCAGCGCATCGAGGCGGTCAGGAAGCTGGTGGTCCCCTACGCGACCGGTTACCTGACCCCACGGGCCACGGAGCCGGCGGACCTCCCGGCCAACAGCAGCGAGCCGGTGGAGCGTGACCCGGCGACGGCCTCAGGCGGTCCCAGCACGTCGCTGCTCGAGGTGATGCTCGGGCGGCTGACCGACCGGGGCCCGGCGGCCTACCAGGTCTGGCTGCCGCCGCTGTACAGCTCGCCCACGCTGGATGAGATTCTGCCCGCACTGGAGCCGATTCCCGGCACCGGCCTCGCCCCGGTCGACTGGGCCGGGCGCGGCGGCCTGATCGTCCCGGTCGGGGTGGTCGACCGGCCGTTCGAGCAGGTTCGCGACCTGCTGATGGCCGACCTGTCCGGCGTCGGCGGGCATGTCGGGATCGTCGGCCGAGCGCAGGGGGGCAAGAGCACCCTGCTGCGGACGCTGATCGGCAGCATCGCGCTCACCCACACCCCGGACCAGGCGCATTTCTACTGCCTGGATCTCGGCGGTGGCACGCTGGCCTCGCTGGCCGGTCTGCCGCACGTCGGCGACATCGCAACCCGCCTCGAGACCGATCTGGTCAACCGGACGATCGCCGAGATCGCATCGCTGGTCACCCAGCGCGAGCGGCGATTCGCCGAACACGGCATCGCCACCATGGCCGCTTACCGGCAGCTCCGCGCGGCCGGGAAGTTCAGCGACGACGTCCACGGCGACGTGTTCCTGGTCATCGACGGCTGGATCACGTTCAAGACCGACTTCGAGATGCTCGAGGCCGGACTGCGGACCGTGCTGCCGCGAATGCTCAACTACGGCGTGCACCTGATCGCCTGCACCAACCGGTGGTCGGAGATGCACAGCTCGGTGCGCGACCAGATCGGCACCAGGCTGGAGCTCCGGCTGGGCGACCCGCTGGAGTCAGTGATCGACATCCGCGCGGCCAAGAACGTCCCGGAACTCCCCGGACGCGGGCTCACCAGGAGCAAGCTCCAGTTCCTCGGGGCACTGCCGCGCATCGACGGCAGCAGCGGCATAGCCGATCTTGAATCCGGCGTCACCTCGATGGTGGCCGCCATCGGTGACCACTGGGACGGGCCTGGCGCCCCGCGGGTGCGGATGCTGCCGGACAAGCTGCCGGCCGACCAGTTGCCGCCGCCCGAGGGCAAGCTCAAGGTCGCACTGGGCTGGAGCGAGACGGAGCTGGCGCCGGTGTGGCACGACTTCTCGTCGTCCGCGCACCTCACCGTGCTGGGCGACACCGAGAGCGGCAAGACCAACCTGCTCCGGCTGATCGCCAGGGCGGTAACCCAGTGCTACACGCCCGAAGAAGCCCGCGTCCTCGTGGTCGACCTGCGCCGCGAACTCTACGACACCGTCCCGCAGGAGTTCCGGCTCGGCTACGCGGTGTCCGCCGCGGTCGCCGCCCAGTTCGTCGAGGAGATCGTCGGCAAGCTGCGGGAACGCGTCCCCGGCCAGGACGTCACGCCGGAGCAGCTGCGCCGCCGGGACTGGTGGACAGGGCCGGAATTCTTCCTCCTCATCGACGACTACGACCTGGTGGCGTCCTCGGCGAGCAGTCCATTCCAGCCGCTGGTGGAGTTCCTGCCGCAGGCCGACGACATCGGGCTGCACGTCGTGCTCGCCCGCGGCGCGGCAGGCTCCATGCGCACGTCCGTGGACCCTGTGCTGCGCCGCCTCCAAGAGTCCAATACCCCTGACCTCGCGCTGTCCTGCCCACCCTCGGAAGGGGCGCTGCTCGGGAACGTCCGTCCCCGGCAGTTCCCGCCCGGCCGCGCCATGCTGCTCACCCGCCGGCAGCATCAGGTCCTGCAGACGGCTCTCATCGAGGACGAATCTCACTGAGCTCCGTCGCTGGATCTCACTGAGCGTGGGGAGGATCTCACTGAGTAGGCGGTGTGGATCTCACTGAGTTCGCCGATACCGCGCGGTCCGGCTGAGCGCGACGATTGCATTAACCGGAGCGCGAATGCTCCGGCAGGACTCAGGAGGACAGCCATGACCCCCGCCCGAACGCAAACCGGCACCAGGGAGCCTGCTCTCCGCCTGGTCCGGCCCCGCGAGCCGCAACCGCCCGTGACGGCCGACAGCGAGGCGATCAGGGAAGTGTGGCAGTTGCACGGCGCCGCGCTGATGCGGTTCGCGCTCAAGCTGACCCTCGGCGACAAGCAGCGGGCCGAGGACATCGTGCAGGAGACCCTGGTCCGCGCCTGGCGCCACCCCGAAGTGGTCGGCAGCGGCCGGCGCGCCATCAGGTCCTGGCTGTTCACCGTCACCAGGCGTATCGCGATCGACATGTGGCGTGCGCGGTCACGCATCGACGAGGTCATCGACGACAGGCAGGCCGACCGGCCTGACCCCGCGGAGCCGATCGAGCAGGTCATCACCGGCCTGGACGTCCGCGCCGCACTCAGCAAGCTGACTCCCGAGCACCGCCAGGTCATCGTCGAGATGTACTGCTACGGCCATTCGGTCGCCGAGATCGCTGACACGCTGCGCATCCCCGCGGGAACGGTCAAATCACGCGCCTACTACGGCCTGCGCCAGCTCCGGCAGGTGCTCTCGGCCACTTCCGGCGACCTGCGGCCAGCTCCGGTCGCCCGGCCCCGCCGAACCGTAACGGCCTAGCCGACGACGTAAGCTCCGCGCCATGACTGTCGCGTCAGCCCAGCTAG
>DASXMU010000440.1:0-35994 GCA_036495485.1 Streptosporangiaceae bacterium | reverse complement strand
GCTCGGCAGGCCGAAGTTTGCCTCGATGAACTTGTCGAACGAGGCAAACTCGCCCTGGCTGGTTGAGATGTAACCCGGCTTGGTGTAGGGCGAGATGACCAGCAGTGGCATCCGGGGCCCCATGCCTACGGCATCAACCTGTGGCGGCGCGACGTGGTCGTAAAAACCCCCGAAGTCATCCCAGGTAACGAAGATGGCAGTGGACGGCCACGCCGGGCTTTTCATGATCGCATTGATAATGGACGCCACGAAGTTCTCGGCCGGCTGGATGAGCACCGGCGGATGATCTGATTCCTGTTCCGTATTAGGTGCAACGAAACTGACATTCGGCAGGTTGTCATTCTTGGCGTCAGTGATGATCTGCAGCGGACTAGTGCGGGGAGTGCTGCTAAGATCCTGGATGTAGAGCAGCGGGTTCCAGATATCCCCGCCACCGTACATTTTCCAGGTCAGGCCGGCATCCGCCAGCTCGTTGGGCACGGAGTCGATATTGTAACAGGGCCTGCCGTACGCCTCGCTGCCATTCGCGGCGTCACGGTTGACGACAAGAACGTTAAGCGGGGAGTTGCACCCTGCTATCCCGCTGCTGGTGGAAAAGTCACCGCCGGTCTGGGCGGCCACCATCGCAATGTGATTCGGCGTGCTGCTGGTCTCGGCATCCGAAAAGAAATTAACACCGAGGCCGTACTGTTTGGCATAAGCCCAGTACGTGGGAATATCGCTGCGCCGGTACTGAACCTCCCCGACCGGGTCGAAATCGTCCATCCGGCCGCCGTCGATGGCGGCTACCGCCCGCGGGCCGTTGTGCAGGACGTCCGAGGGCATCGGGTTGGGAGCCGGTGGTTCCTTGGTTCCCCACTTGGTGCCGGCGACGCCAGGGAAGTCCCCGAAGTAGTTGTCCAGCGTGTGGTTCTCCATCATGATCACCACAACGTGCCGGACCGGCGTCCCCTGAGCGCGAGCCGGCCCTAGCTGGCCGGCAACCGCGCCCGCGCACAACAGTAACGCCAGCGCGGCATATGCCAGTACCCGTCTCACGCGCCGCATACCCACACCCCCTGGGAATCAGCTTCAACCGGCTCGCTGTGATCAAGCCTTCCACAGAACCAGCCCAAAGCGCACCATTTCCACCTGCGGCCGGTCGGCCGCATGCAGACCAGCACGAGCTGCGCACCTCACGCAGCGATCGCAGGTGAGGGCATTCGTGCGCAGGTGAGAGCATTCGTGCCTGGGCCGGGTCTTGACAGGGCCAGCTGTCAGTGATTGCGTAAGCGGTTAACCAGAGTAAGCGGTTAACCTAGTCAAGCGCTTACCTAGTGACGTCAAGAGGTCGTAACGTGGCCGACCGGTCGACGATTTACGAGGTTGCGAAGCGCAGCGGCGTATCGACGGCAACGGTGTCCCGGGTCATGGCCGATGGCAAGGGCTTCTCTGCCACGACCCGCGACCGGGTGCTGGCCATCGCCGCCGAGCTGAGCTGGGTTCCCAGCGGGCAGGCCCGCGGCCTGGCTTCCCGCCGGTCCGGAATCGTTGGCTTGCTGTTTCCCGACCTCGGCCGGTCCGGCGAGGCGGAAGAGGAATCCCCGCTGTACGTGGACCAGGTGATCCGCGGCGCGGAGCGCAGCGCGACGTCGGTCGGCGATGCGGTGCTGATCGCCGCGACCCGGAGCGAGTCCGGCCGCGAACTCGCCTTCTCGATCGCCGGGAAGGTCGACGGCCTGGTTGTGATGGCCCGCAGCCTGCCCGACGACGACATTGCGGCCATCTCCCGCTGTGTTCCTGTGGTGATGCTGGCCAACACGCCGAGCAGCGGCGGGCTCGACTTCGTCGGAGCCGACAACCGCGGCGGCGCCCGGCAGATCACCACGCACCTGATCACTCAGCACGGCCACACCAGCCTGGCGTTCCTTGGCGGCCCGCCGGAGTCCCCCGACTCGCAGGACCGCTTCGCCGGCTTCCGCGACGCGCTGCGCGCGGCCGGCCTGACGGTACCGCGCAGGCCTGCCGCGACCGGCGGTTTCACCGAGGCTGGGGGCCAGCAGGCGGTCACCGCGATGCTCGGCGCCGGGCGGCTGCCGGGGGCCATCGTGTGCGGCAACGACGAGATGGCCATCGGCGCGCTCGCCGCATTGCGGGCCGCCAGGGTCCGGGTTCCGGCCAGCGTGGCGGTCACCGGGTTCGATGACATCGCCGCCAGCCGGCATATGCGGCCCGCGCTGAGCACGGTGCACCAGCCGATGCGCGAGCTGGGCGAGCGGTCCGTGCGGGTGCTGCTCGAGCGGATCGCCGAACCAGGCCGCCCGCCCGGTTCGGTGGTGCTGCCGACCCAGGTCGTGATCCGCGGCAGTTGCGGCTGCCGCGGTCAAGCCGCGGCGGCTGCCAACGGGAGCCGGCCATGACCGACCTGACCAGCAGCAGCCACAGCGCGGAGGATGGGCAGGCCGCACGGGCGCGGGCGGACTGGGAGCAGCGGATCTACCAGCGGCTCACCGACGCCAACGGCGGCGGTCCGGTGCCACTGGCCGCGCCGGCCCGGCTGACCGCGCACCCGGGAGCCGGGCACATCGGGCTCAGCTGGGACCCGGTACCGGGCGCCGCGGGCTACGTCATCGAGCGGGCCGGCGGCGACGGCACCGCGCCGCAGATCCTGCGGCACGGCGGCAGTGACGTCGCCGCGGTCGCCGGGCCGCCGTTTGCGGACACTGGCCTGGCCGGCGGGACTGAGTACCGGTACCGGATCGGCGCGGTGGCCGGGGCCGAGCATCCGGCCGGGCCCTGGTCAGCGCCCGTCACCGCGCGGACCGCGGCCGGCCCGCCAGGTGCGGTCGACGTCAGCGTGGACGCGGCGGCCGTCACCGGACGGCTGAACCGGGTGTGGCAGATGGTCGGCGCCGAGCGGCTGTCTCAGCTACGCGAGGATGGCACCCGGCACGGCGGCCAGATCGCTGCCGAGTTCGCGGACGCGCTCAGGCTTGCGCACGTTGATCTGGGTGCCACGACGGTGCGGGCGCACGCGATCCTGCACGACGACAACGCCGTCGTCCGCCGCCGTCAGGACGGTTGCCTGCGGTTCGACTTCCGTGCCGTGGACGCGATCTACGACCAGCTGCTCGAGCTCGGCCTGCGCCCGGTGGTCGAGCTGTCGTTCATGCCTGCCGCGCTGGCTCGCGACCCGAACCTGACCGTGTTCAGCTACCGCGGCATCATCTCCCCGCCGGCCGACTGGGCGCAATGGCGCCAGCTGGTCACCGAGCTTGCTGCTCACCTGGTGGGCCGCTACGGAATCGACGAGGTCGCGCAGTGGGCGTTCGAGGTATGGAACGAGCCGAACCTGGCCGTCTTCTGGCCCGGCAGCCAGGCGGACTACCTGCGGCTCTATGACGAGTCGGCACGGGCGGTCAAGGCCGTCGACGCAAGGCTGCGGGTCGGCGGCCCAGCCACCGCGGCCGGCGAATGGATCGAGGAGCTCGCCGCGCACACAGCCGCCGGCGGGGTGCCGCTCGACTTCGTCTCCACGCACACCTACGGCAACCTCCCGCTGGATCCAAGGCCGGCCTTGCGGCGGCACGGCCTCGACGGTATCCCGGTGTGGTGGACCGAGTGGGGCATCGGCTCTACCCACTTCGGTGACGTGCACGACAGCGTGCTCGGCGCGCCGTTCGTGCTGAGCGGCTTTCACAGCGCCCAGGGCCGGCTCGACGCGGTCGCGTACTGGGTGATCAGCGATCACTTCGAGGAGCTGGGCCGGCCGCCGCGGTTGTTCCACAACGGCTTTGGCCTGCTCACCGTCGGCAACCTGCGCAAGCCCAGGTACTGGGCCGTGCACCTGGCGGCGCACCTGGGCGATCAGGTGATCAGCTCACGCCTCGACGGCGACGGCGCCGGAACGCTGGTGCAGGCGTGGGCCACCAGGCATACGAGTGGCACGATCGACATTCTGGTCTGGAACGGCACCATCAACGCGGCCCTGATGGACGGCGACGCAAGGCTGGACCGGCGCGTCAGGCTCACCGTCACCGGCCTGGACGCCGGCCTCTACCGGCCGCGGCTGGCCCGGGTCGATGCCCAGCACTCCAATGTGGTCGCACGCTGCCCCGCCGACGTCATCTGGCCGGACGCTGCCCAGTGGGCGCGGCTGCGGGAATGCGACGCCCTGTACGAACAGCCGCTGCCTGACGTGACACCCGACGGCGGCAGCGCGCGGTTCGACTTCGACCTCCCCATGCCGGGCATCGCCCGGATCCGCCTGGGTGCCGGGACCGCTACCAGCCGGCACGACCGAGGAGAACCACGATGAAACACCCCCCGCAGAACAGATCCGCAGCAGCCAGGCAACGACGGCAGAGCCGTTACGGCCGGTTCGTGCTATCCGTGGCGGCAGCCGCCGCGCTCGCCATCGGCGTCAGCGCATGCGCCTCTGGCGGCTCACAAAACGGCTCGGGCAGCGCCGCGAGCACGCTGACCATCCAGGGCGACACCGGCAGCCCGGCGCTGGCAGAGAACTTCAACCCGTTCCAGCCGGCCACCGAGATGCACGGCACCTACCTGATCTACCCGCCGCTGGAGATCCCCAGCCCGGTCGACGGCAGCTACACCCCGTTCCTCGCCACCGGATACACCTTCACCAACCCCACGACGCTCGTCTACACCATCCGGTCCGGGGTGAAGTGGAGTGACGGGACCGCGTTCACCCCGGCCGACGTGGTCTTTACCTTCGACCTGCTGAAGAAGTACCCCGCGCTGGACGGTAATGGCGTCTGGTCCCAGATCAGCGGCGTGTCGTCGGCCGGGCACACGGTCACGTTCACCTTCAAGGCGGCGAACGTGCCGTTCGCGGCGACCATCGCGCAGACGCCGATCGTGCCACGGCACATCTGGTCCAAGATCGCCAACCCGGCGAAGTTCACCAATACCCACCCGGTCGGCGCCGGACCGTTCGTGCTCAGCTCGTTCGCGCCCACCCAGTACACCTTGACGAAGAACCCGCGGTACTGGGCCGCGTCCAGCATCGCGCCGGCCAAGGTGGTCTTCCCCGCACAGGCAACCAACCAGGCCACCAACCAGCTCGCAGTCAGCAGCGGGCAGTTCGACTGGGCCTACACGTTCCTGCCCGATGTGCAGAAGACGTACGTGGACCGCGATCCCGCGCACAACACCTACTGGTTCCCGCCGGGTGGCACGATCGGGCTTTACCTCAACCTGACCAAGGCACCGAACAGCAACGTCAGCTTCCGGCAGGGCATCTCCCGCGCGCTGGACCGCACCACGATCGCGGCCAAGGCGGTCAACGGCTACATGCAGCAGGCCAGCCTGACCGGGCTCATCCTGCCGAACCTGCGGAAGTGGCTGGATCCGGGCCTGCCGGACCAGGGACTTGTCGCCCAGAACAAGGCCGCCGCGCTGGCCGACTTCGCCAAGGCCGGCTATCACCTGACCGGCGGCAAGCTGACCGGCGCCAGCGGCAGCCAGGCCAGCCTGACCATCATGCTGCCCAACAGCTTCAGCGACTGGGTGGCCGCGGCCACCGAGGTCAAGACGGAACTGGCCGCCGTCGGGCTGAAGGTCAACCTCGACATGCCGCAGTATCCGCAGTACATATCGCAGACCCAGGCCGGCACCTTCGACGCGGCCATCGGCGGCTTCGGCGGCACCGGCAGCCCGTACACCGACTTCAGCAACGCGCTGAACGGCACCTACGCCGCCCCGGTCAACACCCCGACGGCCAACAACTTCGAGCGGTTCAAGAACACGGCGGTCAACCGGGACCTGGCGGCGCTGGCGTCGGCCACCAGCCATGCGGCGCAGCAGCAGGCCACGGACAAGCTCGAGATGGCGATGTACACTACCGCGCCGGTCGTGCTGCTGTACTACGGCGGCAGCTGGGGCCTGTTCTCGACCAGGCACTTCACCGGGTGGCCGTCTGCCAGCGCCCCCTACACGCTGCCCACCAACTACAACAACTCGCTGCTGACGGTGGTCACCCACCTGAAGAAGGCGTGACCGGCACCGCTCGGCGGACACTGGCCAAGGGAGTCCGGGATGAGGTACGTGCTCCGCAAGGTGGTGCTGTTCCTGGTTACCTTGTGGGCCGCGATCACGCTGAACTTCATCCTGCCCAGGCTGATGCCTGGCTCACCGGTCGACGCGGCGCTTGGCAAGCTCGCGTCGGCCGGTGTGCCGGTCACCAACGCCGAACGGAACGCCATCGAGATCCAGCTCGGTGTACCGCACGCGAGCTTGTTCACCCAGTACGGGGACTACCTCAGGAACATCGCGATGCTGCGCTTCGGCACCTCGTACTCGTTCCCGGGCCAGACGGTCGCGCAGACCATCGGCAGCGCGCTGCCGTGGACGCTGATGCTGATCGGCGCGAGCACGATCATCGCGTTCGTCATCGGCACCCTGCTCGGGGTGTACGCGGGCTGGCATCGTGGCCGGGCGGCCGACTCCTCGATCACAGTCGGGGCGACGTTCTTCGGCGCGTTCCCGCCGTTCTGGCTCGGGCTGCTGCTGCTTTACCTGGCGGCGTTCAAGCTGGGCTGGTTTCCGATCAAGGGCGGGTACAACCCCGGCAGTTCCCCGGACTGGAGCCTGTCCTTCGTGTCGGACGCGCTGCGGCACAGCGTGCTGCCGGCGCTGACGCTCATCGTGACCACGATGTCGGGCTGGGTGTTCGGCATGCGGAACAACATGATCAACATACTGGGCGAGGATTTCGTCACGTTCGCGGAGGCGAACGGTTTGCGCAGCCGCACCATCAGCTTGCTGTACGCGGCGCGCAACGCGCTGTTGCCCAACGTCACCGCGTTCGGATTGTCGCTGGGCTCCGTGGTCGGCGGCACGGTGCTGGTCGAGGGCGTATTCAGCTATCCGGGCGTGGGCGGCCTGCTGTTCACCGCCGTCACCAACCACGATTTCCCGCTGATGCAGGCGCTGCTGCTAGTCATCACGGTCAGCATGCTGGTCGCGATCTTTGCCGTGGACCTGCTCTACGTCCGCCTCGACCCGCGGGTCCGCCGGTGAGGAGCCTGACGTGACTATCATCAGTGCCGTCCCGCCCCCGGAAGCTCCGGGCAAGGCCGCCAGCGTGCCGTCCGGTCCCGGACGGCACGCCATCCCGGGGCCGCTGCGCTTCACCGGCCGCGCCGTGCGCACGCTGTGGAGCAACGGCAAGGCACGTCTCGGGCTGATCATCCTCGGCCTGATCGTGGCGATGGCGGTGTTCGCCCCGCTGCTGGCCCCGCACTCACCGGCCGCGACCACGTTCCGCCCGTATCTGGGCCCGGGCGGCGTCAACTGGCTCGGCACCACCGGCACCGGGCAGGACGTGTTCTCCCAGCTCATATACGGGGCGCGGATCTCGGTCCTGGTCGGCCTCGGTGCCGGGGCGCTGGCGACGCTGACCGCGGTGACCGTTGGGCTGCTGGCCGGCTACCGTCCCGGCCTGGCCGACGAGCTGCTCGGCTTCGTCACCAACCTGGCCCTGGTGGTCCCGGCGCTGCCGCTGATGATCGTCCTGGCCGCCTACCTGCAGGGTCACTCGGTGTGGACGATCGTGCTGGTCGTCGCGCTCACCAGCTGGGCGACCGGCGCCCGGGTGATCCGCAGCCAGACCTCGACGCTGCGGACCCGCGAGTTCGTGACCTCCGCCGTGTTCTCCGGCGAGCGGCTGCCACGGGTGGTCTTCAGGGAGATCCTGCCGAACATGACCTCGCTGGTCGCCGCCAGCTTCTTCGCCGCCGCCACGGCCGCGGTGCTGGCCGAGGCCAGCCTGGAGTTCCTCGGCCTCGGCAACCCGGCCACGGTGAGCTGGGGCACCATCTTGTACTACGCGCAGCAGCAGAACGCGCTGCTGACCGGCCAGTGGCTGATGGTGCTCACACCGGGCCTGGCGATCGTGCTGCTGATGGTGTCGCTCACCCTGATCAACTTCGGCGTGGATGCGCTGTCCAACCCGCGGCTGCGGGAGAAGTAATGGCCCTACTGGGTGCGGAACACCTCAACGTCGGCTACCAGCCCAGCCGCGGCCAGCGGATCTGGGCCGTCCGCGACGTGGATCTGGCCCTGGAGCAAGGCGAGTTCGTCGGCATCGTCGGTGAGTCCGGATCCGGGAAGACCACGCTCGGTCACGCGCTCACCCGCATGCTGCGCCCGCCCGCCCACCTGGAGTCCGGGGTCATCTCCTTCGACGGCACCGACATCGCCAGCCTGCGCGGCGAGCGGCTGCGCAGGCAGCGCCGGAACGGGTTCGCGCTGGTGCTGCAGAGCGGCATGAATGCGCTGAACCCGGTGCGCACGATCGCCCGGCAGTTCGGCGATGTGCTGAAGGCGCATGCCCAGCCGGGCGAGGACACCAGTGTGGACGGCGTGCTGCGCAGCGGCACCGAGTTGCTGGCGGCGGTGCGCCTCGGCCCTGAGGTGCTGCGCAGGTTCCCGCACGAGCTGTCCGGCGGCATGCGCCAGCGGGTGTCGATAGCGCTCGCGCTCGCACTGCAGCCACGGCTCATCGTGTTCGACGAGCCCACTACGGCGCTCGATGTCATCGTCCAGCAGGCGGTGATGCAGACGATCAAGGACCTGCAGCGCGACCGCGGTTTCACCGCCGTGCTGATCAGCCACGACCTGGGCGTGGTACTGGACACTGCCGACCGGGTCGTGGTCATGTACGCGGGCCGGATCGTCGAGGACAAGGCCGCCGCCGCGCTCACCGCCTGCCAGCACGAACGGCAGGGCCTTTACCACCCGTATACCGAGGCGCTGCTGGGCTGCTACGCCGACCCGCGCGCCGACGTGGTGCGGCTAGCTGGCATTCCCGGCACCCCGCCGGACCTGTCCCTCCCCCAGGCGGGCTGCTCGTTCGCGCCGCGGTGCCCGCTCGCGGAACAGATCTGCCGTGACGTAGACCCGCCGTTGTCCCCGCTCGGGCCGGGCCGGGTCGCATGTCACGTCCGGGCCAGGACCGCGAACGTGGATGTGGAGGCCGGCCGTGTCAGCTGAGCTCAGCCGCACGGGCGGACCGCCGGAGGCCACAGCGGACCGCCCGGCCAGCCCGGTCCCGCCGCTCTCGGTGGGCAACGTCAGCAAGGTTTACCGCGTTCGCGGCCGGGGCTCCAGGACTGTCACCGCCGTGCACGACGTGTCGTTCACCATCACGCCCGGCGCGGCCGTCGGCCTGGTCGGCGCGAGCGGCAGCGGCAAGTCCACGCTGGCCAGGCTCATCACCGGTTCTGAGCGGCCCACCGCCGGCTCGATCACGTTCGGTGACGTGCCGGTCTCCCGGCTGCGTGCCGGTGGGCTGCGCAACCTGCACCGGCGTGTGCAGATGGTGTTTCAGGACCCCTACGGCGCGCTCAACCCACTGCACACCGTCGAGTACACGGTGATGCGCCCGTGCCAGAACTTCCTGCGCATGTCCGCCGCGCAGGCCCGGCACCGGGTCGCTGAGCTGCTGGACACTGTCGGGCTCACCCCGGCCAGCCAGTTCGCGGTCAAACTGCCGCACCAGCTGTCGGGCGGCCAGCGGCAGCGGGTGCTCATCGCTCGTGCGCTGGCCAGCAACCCCGAGCTGATCGTCGCGGACGAGCCGGTGTCCATGCTGGACGTCTCCCTCCGGGCTGGCGTGCTCGAGCTGCTGGCGCGGCTCCGCCGCGAGCGCGGGATCAGCCTGCTCTACATCACCCATGACCTGCTCGGCGCCAGGCTGATCACCGACGAGCTGCTCGTGCTCAACCGGGGCCGGATCGTCGAGCACGGCCCAACCAGACAGGTGCTGCAGCACCCGCAGCACCCTTACACCGTCCAGCTGCTGGACGCGGTGCCGAACCCGTTCGCGACCGCCGCCGGCGTCAGTGCCGCAGCAGCCCCGGCAACAGACAGGAACCGATCATGATTAGGTCACGAGCATTCACCAGCCTGCGGGGGTCCACGCCGTGGCGCTGGATCGCCATCGCGGCGGTCGCCCTCATCGCAACAGTGGTTCCGGCTCAGCAGGCCGGAGCCAGCCCGCCGACTGGCCACCCGGTGGACCCCTACCACGGGCTGACCCAGGCGCAGCAGGCGAACCTGCACGCCATCGCCGCCGACACCTGGAAGTTCTATAACGTGGACGTGGATCCAGCGACACACCTGCCGATGGACAACGTCACGTTCGCCGGTGGCTCGACGGCGCCGACCGGGAACGGGCAGTACACCTCAGCCGCCAACATCGGCGTGTACCTGTGGGCGGTGGTCGCCGCCAGGGACCTCGGGCTGATCAGCACGCCGCAGGCCGCCGCCAGGCTCAGGGCCACCCTCACCGAGGTGATGCACCTGCAGCGCCACGACGGCTTCCTCTACCAGTGGTACGACACGGCCAACGGTGCGGTGCTCAGTAATCCAGGTGCGGCGGACTGCCCGGCCGGCGGGACGCCCAGCTTCACCAACTGTTTCTTTCTTTCCAATGTAGACAACGGCTGGTATGCCTCCGGGCTCATCGTGGTGCGCGAGGCGATCAGGCAACTGGCCGGGCTGGCGGACAGGCTGCTCAAGCCGATGAATTTCGGCCTGTTCTACGACAGCCGTGCCGAGACGCACTGCAACACCAACCCGGCGCTGCCGGGGAACCAGCCCACCGGGCAGATGTACGGCGGCTATTACGTCGGGCTGCCGCCGGGCCAGGGCACCAACTGGCAGAACTACTACCACAACGGCGCGCTCTACAGCGATCCGCGCATCTCCGCCTACATCGGCATGGGACTGCGCCAGATGCCGGGCAACGTCTGGTGGCGCAGCTGGCGAGAGCTGCCGCCGCCGGCCCCGTTCGCCGGCTGCCAGAGCACCGACCCGGACTTCTCCTGGCAGGGTCAGTGGCCGATGGGCGGAAACTGGCAGGCCGAAACCGACCCGCAATCCGGCCAGCGGTTCGAGGTCTGGGAGGGGCACTACACCTACCCTGGCACGGACCTGACGTTTATCCCGACCTACTCCGGCGGCATGTTCGAGGCGCTGATGCCGAACGTAGTCGTGCCGGAGACGAGCTGGGGAACGCGCAGTTTCGGGCTGGCCGACGTCCGCACGGCTGATGTGCAGATCAAGTACGCCACCCAGCAGCTCTCCTACCCGGTGTGGGGAATGTCGCCGTCCAGCACCGCGGACGACACGGGCGGCTACTCCGGCTATGGCGTGGAGGGCCTGGCTTTCCCCTATCACGGGACCGGCGCGACGGCGAGCGATCCCAACCAGGGCCTGTCGCAGTGTCACGGCTGCGCAACCGAGGACGTGGTGACCCCGCACGCGTCGTTCCTGGCGCTGGACGTGGCCCCGCAGCAGGCATACGCGAACATCCAGGCGCTGCGCGGCCTGTACCCGGGCGTCTACGGAGTGGATGGGTTCTTCGACGCCGTCAACCCGGTGACCGGCGCGATCGGGCACCGCTACCTGGTGCTCGATCAGTCGATGATCATGGCGTCGCTTGACAACGCGCTGAACGACCGGGCCATCCAGCGCTACTTCGCCGCTGACCCGGTCGCCTGGGCGGCGCACACCTACCTGTCCATGGAGACGATGTCGCTCGGCTAGCTGGATGGGTCAGGCTGCCCGGTTCGCGACCACCGACGGCGCGGCCCACCGCAGCCAGGTCAGCTCTCCGATGCCGGGGATTCGAGGCCGCGAACCAGCAGGTCCAGGCCGGTTTGAAACTGGTCGTCCATGTCGCAGTGACCGCAGAACAGCATGGCGATCCGGAGCAGGTGGTCGGGTGCCTCCCGGGAGACCATCTCCGACACCCGGCGGATCCGGCTGAGCTCGTCGGCTGGCCAGCCGGAACCCCTGGTGGACATGCCGTAGCACACTTCCGCGAGCGCGTAGCCGTGTGCGTAGACGACGACCGTGCGGAGGGCCTCAATCGCCTTGTCCTCGTCAAATCCGGCGTCCAGCAGCAGCTGCTGGCAGGCGCTGAGCACTTCAAGCCGGCGTGTGGGCATCACCGCGCGGCTGACGAGCAGCGGCGCCGCGGCCGGGTGGCGGCGGATCTGGCCGCGTATCGAACTCGCGTGAAAGCACAGCGCGTCCCGCCAGTGCAGGCCGGCCGGAGGCGTCTCCAGCTCCTGCGACATGACCTCGACGATGCCATCGAGCAGCGCATCCTTGCCCTCGACGTAGTTGTACAGGGACATGCCGCGCACCCCGAGCTCGGCACCGAGCTTCTGCATGCTGAGCGCCGCAAGCCCGTGCGCGTCCACGTACTCCAGCGCCGTGTGCAGCACCCGCTCTCTGGAGAGACGAGCTCGCAGAGGCGGGTCTTGGGTGCCTGTCACCGCCGCCATGCCACCTCCCGGTCCTGACCCGGCCGCGCAGGTCCCAATCGTATGCTGCCGGTGAAAAACTTAGGCTGTAGTCAGCCTATACAAACTTACACTGTAAGTCACCTGCTGAGCCGGGTGTGGCCACTGGGGCGGTGGCTCCGGGGGACGGAGCGTCGCAGGGCCGTCGCGCACGCGTCACCCATACCCTGAGATGGGGGAACGGGGTGAAAACTAGCAAAACAGTAAGGGAGATCTTACTACTTACTATCTACCAGCAACTTATGGTTGAAGCTGAGATCAGACGTCGGCATGTGAAGTTGTGACGCACTGCAGGTGACTGGACATGCATCCCCTTCACTGTCACGCTTCCGGTTAAGCGAATATGTGTCCAGATTTGCTGGTCAGAACGTGACATGGGGGTGATATACGTGCCGGATCAGCCAGAAATGTCCCGCCGTTCAGGCCCGTTGAACGGTGCTCGCCCGGAGGGGGGTACTCCGGAGGACGGCGGCATTCAGGTACAGGTTCTTGGCCGGTTTGATCTTGTTGTGGGGTCGCGCTCCGTTTCCGTGGGCGTGAGCTGCCAGCGGCTGCTGGCCCTGCTGGCGATTCGGGGGCGCCAGCTCAACCGGGTACAGGCCGCGGGCATGCTCTGGCCGGATGTACCCACTCCGCGAGCCAACGCCAACTTGCGCTCGGCGCTGTGGCGGCTGCAGCGGTCCTGCCCGGGGGTGGTGGACAGCACCTTCATGAACCTCTCGTTCGCCGACGGCGTGACGGCGGACATCGAAGGCGTCCAGGCCATGGCGCGGCGGCTCCTGGACCGTTCGAGCTGCCTCAGCACCGGCGAACTGCACCAGGCGCTGCGGTGCAACCTCCGGGAGGATGTCCTCCCCCGGCTGGCGGACGACCCATGGCTGGCAGCCGAGCGGGAACGCCATCACCAGATGCGCCTGCACGCGCTGGAGAACCTGGCAGAACAGCTCACCGAGGCTGGCTGGTTCGGCGCGGCCGTCGACACCGCCCTCAGTGTCCTTCGCGCCGACCCGTTCCGGGAGAGCGCGTGCCGCCTGCTCGTCAAGGCTCAGCTGGCCGAGGGGAACAAGCTCGAAGCACGCCGACAGTACCAGCGGTACTGCGCCGTACTGCGCGATGAGATGGGCCTGGAGCCATCGGAGAGCCTGCGCCGGCTCTTCGGCGGCCCGGCGTTCCAGGGAGCGCCGGTGGGCCGGCCACGTGAGTCCGCCGGGCGGCTCGCCGCGGGTCTCGGCCAGGCGGCCGGATGCGTCGCGGACGGACGTGGGCAGTGAGCGCCACCCCCCCGGGAGCTAGCTCCCTACGCCGGCTTCTGGGCGACCGCTATCAGGTAACCGATCTCGGCGACCGTCGCGAAGCGCTCGAGGGAGCCGGTCATCTGGTCGAAGTCCTCGTCGCTCATCAGCCCCTGCACGGCGCTCTTCGCCGCACTCATGTTCCTGGCGACCGTGACGAACGATGGCAGCACATCGTCCCCAATATCGGTGAACTCCACTACCGTCAGACCGGCCGCGCGGATGGCCGATTCGTAGTCCTGCCGGGGCAGGATCGGGCCATTCTCGAAGGCGGCATTGCTCGCTTCAACGATCGCCTTTGCCCGCTCATCCACGATCGGCCGGCGGAGAAAAAGATCGGCAACGGCGACCAGGCCGCCCGCGCGGAGCACCCTGCCGATCTCCCGGTACGCCGATTCCCGGTCGGTGACATGGCAGAAGGACTCGATGGCAAAAGCAGCGTCGAAGGTCCCATCGCCGAACGGCATGTCATGCATGTTGGCCACGTGGAAATCGGCCACCTGGATCATTGCCTGCTCTTGCGCAAGCTCCCTGGAGAGGCGGACCTGGTAGCCGCTGAGCGTTATGCCGGTGACCCGCACCCGGTGCGCGGCGGCTACCCGCAGGCTTGCCTTCCCGTTGCCGGAGCCCACGTCGAGCACGCGCTGCCCAGCGGTCAGGCGGCAGCGCCCGGCCACCAGGTCGGTCAGCCGGCCGGCCGCCTCCCCGATGGTGTCCGCCGGGTCGGGCCCGCCGAAGTAGCCACCGTGCAGATACCCGCCCATCGCCTCTGCCATCAGGTCCGTGAGCTGCTCGTAGAGGTCGCGGACAGCTTCCGTTCCCGAGCTTCCAGTTACCACGTCAACCACTCTCCTGGATGATGGTGATCAAGTGCAGTAGCCGCCGTCGATGTTCATGGTGGCACCCGTGAGGAACGCGGAGTCCGGGCCGGCCAGATAGGAAACCAGGCCGGTGATCTCTTCGGGCTGGGCGAATCGGCCAGCCGGGGTGAGGGCGATCAGCAGCCCGGCAACGGGGCCATGGGGCGGATTCGCGTCGGTCTGGACAGTGCCGGGCTGGACAAGGTTGACCGTGATGCCGCGCGGTGCCAGTTCGCGTGCCAGAGCGCGGGTGAAACCCCCCACCGCCGCCTTGGTCAAGGCATAAATGGTGCCACCGGATACCGGGATCCGGTCGGCGAAGATACTTCCGACGTTAATGATGCGCCCGCCGTGCCCAAGATGGCGCAAAGCCCGTTGCGCGGCGACAAAACCGGCCCTGACATTCACCGCGACCATGCGGTCGAAGTCGTCCAGCTTGATGTCCTCGAGCGGCGTCAGCTGGCAGTAACCTGCGTTGTTCACCAGAATGTCCAGGCGGCCGAATGCGGCCGCGGCCTGGTCCACCGCATCAGCGGCCACGCTGGCGTCGGCGCTGTCGGCGGCCAGCGCCACTGCCCGCCCGCCACCGGCTTCAATCTCTGTGACCAGGTCACCGGCCTGCTGGGGCGACGTGGCATAGGTGACGGCGACCGCCGCACCGTCATGCGCCAGCCGCCGGGCGATCGCGGCGCCGATCCCCCGCGATCCGCCGGTCACCAGGGCGGCCCTGCCAGCGAGGTGCTGAGTCACCATTTGTCTGCTCCCCTTGAGATGGTCAGGCCGGATGGATCGCGCACGGTGAGTCAGGTGCGCAGCGGAAGGACCGCGATGCCGCGCAGGCCGATGGTGCCGAAGTAGACGGGCTCCCCATCCGGCTCGAGCCGTGCGAAACGCCGGGCGAGCGTGGCGAAGGCAACGCTGCCGGCCAGCCGGGCCAGTGGTGCGCCGAAACAGTAGGCATGTCCCTGGCTGAAGGCCAGATGGTCGTTGGGCGCCCGGCCAAAGTCGAGCTGGTCCGGGCCGGCGAAGGAGGCTGGATCGCGGTTGGCGGCGCCGATGAAAAGCAGCGCTACGTCGCCGGGCACGATCGGGTGATCTTCAAGGTGCATTTTCTTTTGCGCGAAGCGGCTCACAAATTGGGCCGGCGCGTCGTAACGGAGCAGTTCTTCCACGGCCGGACCGGCGAGTTCTGGCCGGTCGCGGAGCTGGCCGAACCGATCGGGATGCCTGCTCAGCGCGAGGGCGCCGTTGCCGATGAAAGCGGTCGTGGTGTGGTGGCCGACGATGATGATGGATGTTATGACGGCGGCTATCTGATCGTCGTTCCACCGTTGCCCGGCGGTGTCGCAGAGCAGCATGCTGAGCAGGTCGTCCCCGGGGGCGGCGCGGCGCCTGGCGATGAGGCCCTTCAGGTAGCCATCCACCTCGCGACTCGCCTGGGCCACCTCAGCGTCCGAGACCTTCCTGCTGACCAGGCTGACCGAGGACTCGGCCGCTCCGCGCAAGATGCTGGACCATTTTCTGAAGGTCTGCTGGTCCACCGGGGGGACACCGAATGCCTCGGCCAGGACCGTGGCGGTCAGCGGCATCGCGAACGCGTCGATGAAATCGAACGCGCGCTGGCCGGCGAGCTGATCGGCCAGCGCGCTGACGATGCTCTCGATCCGCGGGCGCAGCCGCAGGATGGCCCGCGGGGTGAATTGCCTGGACAGCCTCTCGCGCAAGCTTTGCCGGTCAGGGAGCGAATCGGTGATCCGCGGCGGCTGCGCGGCCACCGGGCAGGCCGCCTCCTGGCCGAAGACCTGCCCCGACATACACAGCAACTCGGGAAAATGCTCCCACCCCGGGTTGGTGAGAACGGCGTGGCAGGCGCGGTGGCCGGTGATCACCAGCCTTCCGTCCGCCGTCCGCACGACCGGGCCGTGTTCGCGCAGCCGACGGTAGTACGGGTAGGGATCCCGCCAGCAGCCAGGTGCGCGGATTTCGCTGACGAGAGTGGCGAGATCTTTCCCGAGCGTTGCGGTGGTCCCGCGTGTGGTGCCGGCCATGCTCCGCACTATCCCCGCGGCGTCGTCGCACTGGCGTCGCCCAGCCGTCACAGTCAGCAACGGGACGGTCGCGCGACGCACGGGTGACGGGACGCCAGCCAGCATGACTGCTGTCCACTGAACCGGCCAGAAGCGCTGGGGGTAAGCAGCTATGCGGCAGGCGCACCTTCCTCGCGTCGCACCTCGCGCCGTATCTCGCGCCGCAGGCGGCCAGGCTTCGCCACGGCTGGCCCTGCTGTTCGCGGACAGCGACGATGGGCTGCGCGAATGTGCCCGAACCTGCCATCCGTCCCTGGCCGCCGGGCTGGAAGGGAACACCGGCCAGCCCGAGGTCGCGTGGCGCCACCAGCACGGCGATCGCTACCGCGCCGCCTTCGTCTTCGCTTCCGGCAGCGAACTGCGCCGCCAGCTCGACGCTTTCGCACGCGGCAGCTCGCGGCCCGGAATCAGTTACGGGCAGGTCCTCCCGGCGCGGGAGCGGCAGACCGCGCTCGTGTTCACCGGCCACGGTGGGCAGCACTGGAAAATGGGCGCCGGGCTGCTGCGCGGCGAGCCCGCCTTCCGCGACGTCATCGAGCGGTGCGACGCGGTCGTCAGGCGCACGGCGGGCTGGTCGCTCACCGGGCAGCTCTACGGCGGCGAGCACGGCTCCCGGCTCACCAGGCCGGAGATGCGGGTCAGCCAGGTTGCGCTGTTCGCCCTGCAGGCCGGGCTGGCCGCGTTGCTGCAGGCGCGTGGCCTGGAGCCGTCCGCGACGCTCGGCCACAGCTCCGGGGAGATCGCGGCGGCGTACGCCGCAGGCGCCCTCGACCTCGACGTGGCCACCGAGCTGGCCTGCACCCGGGGTGACCTCATGCAGCGCCTGGCCGATTCGGCTCCCGGCCGCGGCGCGATGGCGGCCGTCCAGCTCGACCCGGCCATGGCGGCCGGCTACCTCCAGGGCAGGGAACTGTCGCTCGCCGCTGTCAACGGTCCCCGGTGGGTGACTTTCTCCGGCGATGTAGCCGCCATCGATGAGCTGGCGGCCGAACTCGGCCGGCAGCAGATCGCCTGCCGTACGCTTCGCGTCCCGGTCGCGGCGCATACCAGTCAGGTTGACGGCATTCGTGCCGAACTCGAATCCAGGCTCGCCGGAATGAATGCCTCCAGGCCGCACCTCGCCATGTACTCGACCGTTACCGGAAGCCTGCTGGAATCCGTACCCGATGCCGGGTACTGGGGCAGCAATCTGCGTCATCGCGTCCTGTTCGCCGATGCCGTCACCGCCGCGCTCGCCAATGGAATCAGGACATTCGTCGAGCTGGGCCCGCACCCGGCCCTCGGCCCCGCGATCGGAGACTGCATAAGCGCGGCGGGCGTGCCCGGATCAGTTCTCGCTTCCCTCGCCCGCGACCGCGCCGATCACCGGGCGATGCTTTCGGCATTCTCCGCACTGCACGTTCAGGGTCAGCCCATCACATGGAAAGAGCAGGAACCAATGTCCGATATTACGGCGGAGCAGAAGCAGGAAGTCAAGGAGATCATCTGCGAGGTGCTCGAGCTCGAGCCGGACGAACTCTCCGAGACCAGTCATTTCACCGAGGACTACGGCGCTGATTCGCTGCGGGCGATAGAGATTCTCGCCAACCTCGAGCGCGCCCTGGGGGTAACCATCGAGCAGGAAGAGCTGAGCCGCATGACGACATTGCAGAACGTCTATGCCGTCGTCTCGGAAGCCAGCGCCCGGGTGGCGGGCTGAGGGGCTGAATGATCATGGCGCCTGCCGAAAGGGCTGGCCGCCGGGTCGCGGTAACCGGGCTCGGCGCGGTCACAAGCGTGGGAATAGGGGTAGGCCAGTTCCTGGCGGCGCTCCGCGCGGGGCGCAACGGGATCAGGCCCATCCAGGCGTTCGACACCCGGGGTTTCACGCATTCCAACGGGTGCGAGGTGACGGACTTCGACCCGCACCCCTGGATCCGGCAGCACCGGGTGCCCGAGCTTGGCCGGGCAACGCAGTTCGCGGTTGCCGCCGCCCGCATGGCGATCGAGGACTCGGGCCTTCAGGCCGTGCGGCTGTCCGGGCTGACCGGCGTGGTCGCGGTCGGCAGCACGGACGGCGAGTCGCGGGATCTCGACCGGCTCGTCCAAGCGCAAGTCGAGGGGACGGCTGGGCAGGTGGATCCGGTGGTCGCCCGCCGGATCCCGGCGCCCAGGCTGTCCACCTGCGTAGCGCGGGAACTCGGCCTGCACGATGTGGAGGCCATCACGATCCCCACGGCCTGCGCCGCCGGGAACTACGCCATCGGGTACGGCGCCGATGCCGTGCGGTCCGGCGAAGCACAGTTCGCGGTCGTGGGCGGTGCGGACGCCGTATGCCGCAAAACATTCGCCGGTTTCTACCGGGTCGGGACCATCGCGCCGCAGCGCTGCCAGCCATTCGACATCAACCGGAAGGGCCTGCTCACCGGGGAGGGAGCTGGGATGGTCCTGCTCGAGGACCTCGATTCCGCGCTCGCGCGAGGCGCCCGGGTCTATGCCGAGATCCTCGGCTACGGGCTCAACTGCGATGCCTACCACCCGGTCGCGCCGGACATGGACAGTGTGGCCCGCTGCATGCAGCTCGCCCACCGGAACGCGGGTGTGAAGCCGGAAGACATCGATCTCATCTCCGCGCACGGCACCGGCACCAAAGCCAATGACGTTACCGAGGCTGCCGCCATCAGGAAGGTGTTCCACGGCCGGCCGCCCGCCGCGATCGCCATCAAGGCCATGATCGGCCACACCATGGGCGCGGCCAGTGCGCTGGCAGCGGTGGCCTGTGCGCTGGCGATCACCCATCAGTTCATCCCCCCGACCGTGAACCACGAGGAGACCGATCCCGACTGCGACCTCGATTGTGTGCCGAATGCCGCCCGGGAGGCACAGCTTCGCGTGGTGCAGAACAACGCGCTCGCATTCGGCGGAAACAACGCGGTGCTGATCCTCGGGCGGCCTGAGGGAGCAGCATGACCGGAGTTGAGCGCTGGCCGGTCATCGGCACCGGCGCCGCGGCCAGCATCGCCACCGGAACCGGCCAGCTGTTCGAGGCGCTGTGCGCCGGCCGGACCGGGCTGGCTCCCCTGCGCGGCTTCGACGTCGCCTGCTTCCGTGCGAAGCAGGCTTACGAGATCGACGACCGGCCAGGGACCGGTGACATTCCGGGCCGGGCCACCAGGTGGCTGTGTGCTGCCGTGGCCGAAGCAGCCAGCGACGCTGGGATCGGCACGGACCTGTCCGCGATTCCGGTGGTTGTCGGCACCGGGCTGCGAGAGCTTCGCTCGGCCGAGCTCCGGTGGACCGAGCGGATGGACTTCCCGCTGTCGCGGCTTCACTTCGGCACCGCCCTGCGGGAGCGGTTTGGCGCGGCGGCAACATACACGATCAACAGCGCCTGCTCCGCGTCGCTGCACGCGCTGGGCCTGGGAGCCGACCTGCTCGCCACCGGCGCCGCGGAGACGGTGATCGTCGCGGGAGTGGACTCGATCACCACCAGCATGTTCGGCCTGATGGACCGGGTGCATCCGGCTGCCGTCGACCGCGTCCGGCCGTTCGACCGCAACCGGCGCGGGGTGCTGATGGGCGACGGCGCGGCCGCCGTCGTGCTGGCACGCCAAGGACCTGCCAAGTCCTGGTTGCGCGCGGTCGCGCTGAACTGTGACGCCCGCAGCGTGACAGCTCCCGACCTGGCGGGCATCAGCGCAGTGATCGCGGATGCCCACGCACGGGCCGGGGTCAAGCCCGCCGACATCGGCGTGGTTCTCACCCACGGCACCGGTACCGCGCTCAACGACAAGGTCGAGGCGGCCGCGCTGGCCGGCGTCTTCGGCGGCGACCGCGATGGGCCGCTGATCACCGCCATCAAATCGATGACCGGCCATACCTCCGGTGCCTCCGGCCTGATGAGCGTCGTGGTCGCCGTCGAGGTGCTGCGCAGCGGCCGGATACCGCCCATCGCCGGCCTGCGTGACCCGGCCCCGGAGGCACGGGACCTGCGGCTGGTCACCGGCACGGCATTCCGTGCCGACGTGAACATCGCGCAGGTGGACGCGTTCGGGTTCGGCGGCGTCAACGCCGTCGCGATCATAGAGAAGGCGGCCCGGTGAGGATTCGTCAAGACCGGCCAGCGAGGGCAGGCGATGTGGGCCTGCCCGAGTGCCGGTGCAGGTGGCACCGCAGTGACCGGAGCGGGTTTCTTGAAGAACCCGAACTTCTGAATGAGGCACAGTGAGGGGGATCGTGATAGCCGGGATCGGTGTGGCCTCGCCCGTCCTGAACCACCCAGGCGATGTTCTCCGCCCCGCCGCACCGGCACCGGGCTTCGACCCCGCCGCCCTGCTGGGCAGGGGCTACCGGTACAGCGACCGCACGACTCAGCTCGCCATCCTGGCCACGACCACTGCCCTGGCGGACGCGGACCTGCTCGACGGCGGTGACCTGGCCGGCCCGGGTGGCTGCTTCGCCGTGGTGGCCAGCTCGAATCTGGGCAACCTCGACACCGTGTGCCGGACGGCCAGCGTGCTCGCGGCCGGGACGGCGGCCGACACCAGCCCGATGGATCTCCCCAATGCGTCGAGCAACATAGTCGCCTCGTCCATCGCTGTGCGGTTCGGACTGCGCGGCCCGAACGTCATGGTCTGCAACGGCGCCTCCTCGGGGCTGGACGCCATCCATCTGGCGGCGGTGCTGATCAGATCCGGGCGGGCCTGCCGGGTCGCCGTCGTGGCCGCGGAGACAGCGAACGAGGTGGTCGCGCAGCTTCTCGGCCGGCCGGTGGGCGAACTCTTCGACGGTGCCGGCGCCGTGATCCTCGAGCCTGCCACGGCCGCGGTCAGCCGCGGCGTCAGACCGCACGCGCACCTGGCTGGCTATGTGCGCCATGCGGAACTAGGTGCGTCGGTCGCCGGAGCGCTCAGCGATCATCCGCCACCCGGGCTGTGGCTCACGCCCCCCTGGCGGTGGCCCACCTCTCCGCCGCCGGCGGTCGGAGACGTACCCCGCCTCGACATCGAGGCCGCTCTCGGTGCGGCATCGGGGGCGCTGGGGGTGCTGCAGGCCGTTGCCGCCGGGCATCAGCTGGGCAGCGGCGGGGTGGATCCCGCCGTGCTCGCCACGGCTGGGACCGCCGGGGACGGCATCGCCTCCCTGCTGCTCACCCGCTGCGGGGTAGCGGCATGACCCGGGAACTGCCGCGCCCAACCCCGTCGATGTCACATCGACCGGGTCTGGACCCCGGCGGTGTCACATCGACCGGGTGGGGCTGGCCGGAGGGGGTGGCAGCCCCGTGACCGCCGGGGTCTGGCCCGCTGGCCTGCGGCTGCGCCGCCGGGCCGAACCGGGCGGCCTAGCGCCGGTGAGCGTGCTGCTGCTGCACGGCATGGGCGGAGGCGTGGGCAACTGGGACGCACTGACCGTGCTGCTGACTCCGCACATCGAGGTGTGGGACGTCAGGCTGCCCTGGGCCATCGGCGCGGACCAGGCGTGGGCGCGCAGCGCCGCGGTGACCCACTGGGTGGCGGATCCGGTCAACCGGATCAGGGTGCTGACCGGGCGCGGCCCCGATGTGATCATCGCGCATTCCTTCGCGGCCAACCTGGTCCTGGAGATGCTCGCCGGGCTCGGTGGGCTGGAGCTGTGCAATTCCATACCCGTCGTTCTCATCTCGCCGTTCTGCCGCGGCACCCGGGCGGATCTCGGCTGGCCATCGATCATTCCCAGCATGAAGAGCTGTTTTTCCAGGTTCGAGGAGGAGATCCGGCTGAGGCGGGGCTCCCGGGTGAGCGACGACATCAGGAAAAAGATGGTCCAGCGCGCCTTCGAGCTCATGGGTGCCTATCCGCCGTTGCGGTTCTACCAGACGTACCTGCGAACCGCTGAGCTCGGGCTTGAAGAGCTGACCGCGCCGATGCTGATCGTCGGCGGTGGCGGCGATATCGATGCGGCCGTCCAGAGCGTGAGCGTTCTTGGCCGGCGCATTCCGCACGCACGCACACACATCATCGATGGCTGCGGCCACTTTCCGATGACCGAACGGCCTGCCGGCCTGGCCTGCCTCATCGAGGACTTCATCGATGGCATCGGGCCGCAGCCACGCTCAGCTCGTCACCGGGAGATGCTCACGTGACCACCTCGCTGCTCGGCAGTCAGACCACCACCCAGATACGGCCGCACTATGAAGGGTCGAACATCGGGTCGTGGATTGGGTTCAAGCACATCAATCAGCTGGCGCAGGAGGCCGTGCTCGAGCACTTCAGGGCCGCCGGGCTGCCGGCCCGCAGGCTCTACGAGGACTACGGGCTGTGCGCCGAGATCGTTGACCTCGGTACCCGGATCCATACCGGCTTTCATCTCGACGACCTGGTCGAGGCCACCGTCCGGCCAGTCACCGAAGGCGCGGGCATGGGGCTGGCCTTCGAAGCGGGCCTTTCCTTGCGGCACGGGGCGGCGCTCAGGAAAGCGGCAACCGCACGGCTTCGCGTGGCGCTGCGCAACGACGCGCCTGGTGAGCCCGCCGCTGCTGTCCCGCCCGAACTGGTCCCCTTCACCGTCAGCCGCATCGTGCGAACCGGGCCCGCCCCGGATCCGGTTCCCTCGCTGCCCAGCCAGAACGGCAACTCAGGTGGCAGCGATCCGGTGCTGGCCGCGCTCACCTGCGATGGCAATACCTTCGCCCGGCGGCTGCGCATCCCCTACCCGTACTGCCACTACACCGAGCGCGTGCACATGTCCGGCTACCTGCGCGAGATGGAGGAAGTCGTCGACCTCTTCCTCGCCGACCGCGGCGTGTCGGTCAAGCGCCTGCTCGATGAGCGCGGCTGGATTCCCGTCGTACCGCACTCCGCCATCACCCTGCTGGACGAGGCGATCATGGAGGAAGATCTCTACACGGTCTTCACCGTCGAGAACATCTTCAAGAGCTTCACCTATGCGGCGCGGATGGACACCTATGTGCTGCGTCAGGGGCAGCTTGTGCGCACCGCGACCGGGCACATCACGCACGGGTACGCCGAAATCAGGAACCGCCGGGAATTCGGGCTGGTGAAACTCGATCAGCGGATGATCGACGCTCTTGGGGGCGGGCAGCATGCTGCCTGAGCCCGCCAGCCCCCGGGAGCCATGCCAGCCACGCCAGCCGGGCACGCCGCAGCTTCTGGTGGAGACCCAGTGCCTGGAGTCACAGTGCCGGGTGCCCCACGGGACGGCGAGCAGATTCCTGCGTGCCGCACGCCATCTGGCCGCCAGCGGCAGGCCGGTCATCGTGTTCCTGATCGACGACGGAGTCAGGTCCGCGGTCGGGCCGCAGCCCGGCGTGACCGGGATCCTGACAGCGGGCGGGCAGGTCTGGGCAGACAGGGAATCGCTGGCCGACCGGGCGATCCCGGCCGCTCAGCTCACCCCGGGGGTCGTGGCGGCAGCACTGGACAAGGTCGCCCCGCTGCTCTTCGATCCCGCCGTCCAGGTGGTGTGGCACTGATGGGCGGGCAAGGCACTCCCCAGTGGGACGTCCTGCTGGTCGTGACCAGCGACAGATACGGATTGGAGCTGTTCGGCAGCGTGCGGCGGCTGATCGGCGCGGCGCTGCGCAATGGCCGCTCGGTCCAGGTCTGGGCGTGCGGCTACTCGGCCATGCTCACCCAGCGCGGCAACGCCGTGAGCCCGGCCGCAGACCAGGAGAGCCGCGAGACCGGGGCCCCAGCCGCAGGCCAGGGGTGCTGCGCGGGCTCCGCCGCCGCACAGATCGGCCAGCTGATCACCGAACAGGGCGGCCGCTTCTCCTGGCTGGCCTGCCAGACCTGCAGCGATGACCGCGGGGCGGGTGAGCACATCGCCGGTGTGCCGAGCCCGTCGCTGACCCAGTTCAGCGACTACGTGGACGCGGCGGCGAAGACGATCTACATCGGAGGCGGCTGATGGCCGCACGCATTCTGGCGGTCATCGAACGCGGACAGCAGGGCGGTTCCGACGAGCGGTACCGTGACCTGCTCTACTTCTGCGTCGGCGTGCGCACCCAGTTCAAGAGCATGGACCTGGTTCTCGTGGGCGCCGCGGTGGCATGCGCGGTCAGCACGGCCGCCGAACCGCCACCCGGCGGCCCGCCTGCCCCGCAGCAGTACCTGCGCACGCTCATCCGCACCGGCGTCCGGGTCTGGGTCGATGGTCCCGACCTCGCCGCGAGCGGGCATTCGGCCGGGAGCCTGCTGGCCGGCGCGACCGCGGTCGACACCGACACCCTGGCCACCGGCTGGCACGAGTACGAGGAGGTGTGGTTCCTATGACGGCTCCGCTAGCGGTGACGAGCTGGTCGTCGGTCAGCGGGTTCGGCATCGGGGCACAGGCGTTCGCCAGCGGCATCGTGTCCGGTCAGCCTGGCCTTGTGCCCGGTCAGCCCGGCCCCGTGCCCGGTCAGCCTGGCGTTCGCGGCCCGGAAGATGGTCAGCGGGCACCGGCCAGCAGCGTGCCCGGCTTCGACATACGGCAGTTGCTCGGCCGCAAGAACACCCGGTCGATGGACCGGCTGACCGGGCTGGCCGTACTGACCGTCGGCAGGCTGCTGGACGGTGAGCGGGCCGCGGGGCACGAGTTCAGCGGCGCGGAGACCGGCCTGGTGCTGGGCACCACGACCGGCAGCGTTCAGTCGATGATGGACTTCTCCCGGGATTCCTTCACCCTGGCCAAACCGTATCTGGTGGATCCCGCGCGCTTCCCGAACGCGATCATGAACTGTGCTGCGGGCCAGTGCGCGATCTGGCACGGGCTGCGCGGTCCCAACGCCACGATCGCCAGCGGCCAGGTCGCTGGCCTGTCCGTGCTGCGCTACGCCGCCAGGCTGCACCGTTTCGGGCATGCCCGCAGCGTGCTGTGCGGAGCCGTGGAGGAACTCACGCCGCAGCGGGCGTGGCTGGAAGACCAGCGCCAGGACGGCAGCGGGCACCCGCCGCCCGGGGAAGGCTGTGGCGTCTTCCGGCTGGAGTCCGCGGACGAGGCGCACGCGGGTGGCCGCCCGGTCTTCGCTTACCTGCTGGCCACCGCCTTCTGCGTGTATGCCAGCGCGTCCGGCGTCCCGGCCGCACTGGCGGACTGCGTGTCGTCGGTGCTCGGCCAGGCGGGCGCGTCAGCCGGGGACGTGTGGATGCTGGCCAGCGAGCTTCCCGACGCTCAGCGGGCCGGCCTGGACAAGGTAATCGGCGGCAGGCCCCGGCGGATCGGGCTGGCGACCGCCACCGGCGACACCGGCGCCGCGTCCACGGCCCTTGCGCTGGCCGCCGTCATATCCCACGCGGGGGCCGATCCGGCCACCCGCGACCGGCTGGCACTGGTGGTGTCGGCCGACCGCGAGGGACTGGCCGGCGCCGCTGCTTTCCGCGTTCCGCCACACCCGGGAGGGACAGACCATGCCGGTCACTGACCTGGCCGCCGCACAGCCAACGCCGCTCACCGAGGACGTGCGGGTCACCAGCGTCGAATTCTCAGGCCAGGACACCATCGTCTCGGCGCGCATCGTCGTGGACCCGGCGAACCCGGTGTTCGCCGGGCATTACCCCGGGCTGCCCATCTTCCCTGGCGTCTGCCTGATCGAGTGCTTGCACCGGACGGTCCTCGCCGCGCCCAGGCCGCCGGATGCAACCCTCATCCTGGTCGCCGTGCAGACCGCGCGCTTTCTGGCCCCGGTGTTCCCCGGCGATCACATCAGCGCCCAGGCCCGGATAACACCGGCCGCGCAGCGGTGGACCGCCGTGGGAGCACTGCATGGAGACCGGGGCCTGGCAGCCAGGGTCACCCTGCGTTACCACCTCTCCGGAGGCGGCTCGTGACCGGGGTAGCGGAGATCATGGACAGGCTGCCCTACCGGTACCCCATGCTGCTGATCGACCGGGTGACCAGCGTCGTGCCGCGGGAACGCCTGACCGCGTGCAAGGCGGTCACGATCAGCGAACCCTGGTTTGGCGGCGGTTCCCGGCCCGGCCCCGGCCCGGCCGTGGCCGCCGCTCCCCCGGTCTTTCCCGCCGCTCCCCCGGTCTTTCCCACCGTGCTGCTGATCGAGTCCCTGTGCCAGGCGGCTGGGCTGCTCGCCGCCTGGGAGGCGCCCAAGCCCAGCGTGCTCAGCGGCGATGTCATGCTGCTGGGATCGCTGTCCAGCGTCACGGTACAGGGCTCGGTCGAGCCGGGTTCGATCATCTGTCACGAGGTGCGGCTGGTCCGCAGCTTCGACGGCGGCCACATCTTCGCGGGCACGTCCGCCGTCGACGGCCGCCCGGTGCTGCGCATCGGCCAGATGATCATGGCCATCCGCCCGGCCGGGACGGTAACCCACGCGGCAGCGGCCGCATCCGCCAACGGCGGTCCGGTCACCTCTGGCGGGCCCGTGCCGGGAGCGGGAGGGCAGCGATGAACGCCGGCTCACGGCCAGTGGCTCTGGTGACGGGTGGCTCACGCGGCATCGGGCGGGCCGTGGTGCACAGGCTTGCCAGGGACGGGCACGACGTCGCGTTCTGCTACCGGTCTGCGCCGGAGGCTGCGGAGCTGACGGCTGCCGCGGCAGCCAGGGCCGGCGCCAGGACTCTCGCCAAGCAGGTGGACGTCACCGACCCCCACGCGGTGGCGGCCTTCGTCGGCCAGGCCGAGGACGAGCTCGGCCCGGTCGCGACGGTGGTCACCTCGGCCGGCATCATCGCGGACGCGAACCTGGTCGCGATGACCGACGGAAACTGGAACGCGGTGCTCGAAACCAACCTGACCGGCACCTTTCACGTGTGCCGCGCGGCGGTCTTCCCGATGATGAAACGGCGCTCGGGCAGCATCGTCACGATGTCGTCGGTCGCTGGTGTCTACGGGCAGGCCGGCCAGACGAACTACTGCGCGGCCAAGGCGGGGATCATCGGTTTCGCCAAGGCGCTCGCCAAAGAGGTCGCACCGTACGGAATACGGGTCAACACGGTCACCCCCGGCTTCATCGCGACCGGCATGACAGCGGAACTGCCCGAACGAGTGCGCAGCGGGCTCCTGGGCCGGATACCACTGGGCCGGATGGGTGACGCCGATGAGGTAGCCGAGCTCGTTTCCTTCCTCTGCTCCAGCCGGGCCTCCTACATCACCGCCGGGGTGTTCCCCGTCGATGGCGGAATCGGGCTCTGACCGCACAGCCAGCCGACGATGCTCCCGGAGCCGCCAATGACAGCCCAGCCCGTGACAGTGCCGCCCATGACAGCGCCTGCCCGCCTGTACTTCAATCTTCGCAGCCCCTACTCCTGGCTCGCCCTGCACGATCTGACCGAGGACCATCGCGATCTCGCCGACGTGATCGACTGGCGCCCCTGCTGGGAACCCAGCCCCGCTTCAGAACTCAGGCTCAACGCAGCGGGCGGCCATTTTCTTTACACAAAAATGTCGCGGGAAAAACACCTGTACATCCTCGGTGACGTGCGCCGTCTCGCCGCCGAACGCGGCTTGCGGATCGTCTGGCCGGTCGACCGCTCGCCCTGCTGGGAAGTGCCGCATCTGGCCTATCCGCTGGCCGTCAGGGCGGGAGCTGGCCGGGAGTTCGCGCTGGCGGTTTCCCGCGCCCGCTGGGAGCGGGGCATGGACATCACGGACCCGGCCGTGCTCGCCGGGCTGGCCGCGGATCTCGGCCTGGACCCGGCGCGGGCCGCCACCGCCGGGCAGGATCCGGCGTCGGCCGCGGCCGGGACGGACATGCTCCTGGCGGCCTACCGGGACGGTGTGTTCGGCGTACCGTTCTTCGTTCACCGGCGAGAGAAGTTCTGGGGCATCGACCGGCTGGCGGCCTTCGCTGACAGCCTCCGCGCGGCCAGACAGCCCGGGACGGGTGCCATATCTGCAAGCACGGTGGCCATGGCGGTCAGTGACGACGGCCACGCCGGCGGCTGCGGCTGACGTCCAGCCCGCTGAGCGCGGGCCGCGGAAGGAGAGCCCACCATGTGCGGAATCGCCGGCTGGGTTGACTACCAGCGGGATCTCAGTACCCAGCGGGTCACCGCCGAGGCGATGACCGCCACGATGGCGCTGCGCGGACCCGACGACGAGGGATTGTGGCTCGGCCGGAACGCAGCGCTCGGTTACCGCCGGCTCGCCGTCATCGACGTCGCGGGCGGCGCCCAGCCGATGATCGCCCACGGGCAGGCGGTCATCGTCTACAGCGGTGAGACGTACAACTACCGCGAACTGCGCCGCCAGCTCACCGGGCATGGCCACCACTTCCGCACCCGCAGTGACACCGAGGTCGTCCTGCACGCCTACCTGGAGTGGGGCCCGGACTGCACCGAGCGCCTCAACGGCATGTACGCATTCGCTGTCTGGGACCTGCGCAGCCGCGGGTTGCTGCTGGCCCGCGACCGCCTGGGGGTCAAGCCCCTGTACTACGCGCCGACGCCCACCGGGCTGCTGTTCGGCTCGGAGCCAAAGGCGATCCTGGCCAATCCGGCGTTCACCGCCCGGCTGGACGACGAGGGCCTGGCCGAGCTGCTCACCCTCACCAAGACCCCGGGCCACGCCGTCTTCCGTGGCATGCGGGAGGTCAAGCCGGGGCACAGTGTCTGGCTGACCCGCGACCGGTGCGGCGAACGCAGGTACTGGGGGCTGACCGCTGCCCAGCACACCGACGACCTCCACACGACCATCGGCCGGGTCAGGGAACTGCTCACCGACACCGTCTCCCGGCAGCTGGTCGCCGACGTGCCGCTGTGCACACTGCTGTCCGGGGGCCTGGATTCCAGCGTGCTGACCGCGCTCGCCCAGCGCGCCCTGGGCCCCAGTGGCCCGGTGCGGACGTTCACCGTCGGCTTCACCGGCCAGACCGGCGGTGCCGACCCCGGCGACATCAGGGTCTGCGGCGTCCCGCCCGACGACCCAAGGGACGCGGCGGACGCGCCGTTCGTCGCCGACGTGGTCAAGCATGTCGGCGCCCAGCACACCGACGTGGTGCTCGACTCCGGTCTGCTCACGTCACCCGAGGCGGCGCAGGCGGTGCTGCGCGCCCGCGACTACCCCGGCGTCGGCGATGCCGACATCTCGCTGTACCTGCTGTTCGCCGAGGTCCGCCGGCACTCGACCGTGGCTGTTTCCGGTGAGTTCGCCGACGAGGTGTTCGGTGGTTACCGGTGGTTCCACGACCCTGCCGAGGTGCAGGCCGCCACGTTTCCCTGGATGCACAGCACGCTGGCCACCGCCAGCTCGGACCCGCTGCTCGATCCTGGCTTCCTGCGCCGCCTCGACCTGCCCGGCTACCTCGGCCAGCGCTACCGTGAGGCGCTCGCGGAGGTCCCGCATCCGCCAGGGGAGAGCCCCCGGGAGCACCGGATGCGGGAGATCTGCTACCTGCACCTCACCTGGTTCCGCCAGCTCCCGCTGGACCGCGCGGACCGGATGAGCATGGCGGCCGGCCTCGAAGTGCGGGTCCCGTTCAGCGATCACCGGCTGGTCGAGTACGTCTTCAACGCCCCATGGTCGTTCAAGGTCTACGACGGCAGGGAAAAGAGCCTGCTGCGCGGGGCCACCGCGGACCTCCTGCCCGCGTCGGTGGTGCGCCGCCGCAAATGCCCGTACCCCGCTACCCAAAGTCCCGCCTATGAGCACGCCCTGCGCGCACGGCTGCGGGCGATCCTCGGCGACCCAAGTGCTCCAGCCCACTCCCTGGCCAGCCGCGAAGCCGTCGATGCGGCTCTGCGGCGGCCCGTCGGCGCGGCCAGCCTGCAGCGCGACCGGGTCGCCATGGAACGCCTCGTCGGGCTGAACGACTGGTTCACCACCTACCGGCCGGTGTACGAGGGTGCGGCGCTGTGACCCCCGGCGTCAGTAGCGGCCGAGAGATCCGCGGCGCTTAGCGGTCCGCTCCGCCTGCCGGAGCACGAGTATCCCCGCGCCGAAGTAGGCGGCCGAGGTGACCACCACCCAGACGAGTCCGCCGATTCCCCACGGTGAGGTGGCCGACCGCCCCAGGAGCAGCACCCGGAACAGGCTCGCGACACCGTTGGTCAGCGGGAAGACGCGCCCGACGTCGGCCCACCAGCGCGGCACGCCGATCAGCGGAACCGCGGCAGAGCTGAAGACGAACACGATCAGCAGCAGCGTGTCGTTGACAAGCTGGGTGCGTTTCCACACCAGCGTCGCCCCGGCGACCATCAGCGAAACACCGACAGCGGTCACCATGATCAGCGCCGCGGGCAGCAGCGCGGCCAGGTGCCAGCCGATGTGCAGCGGCACGAACACGCTGACGATCCCGTAGGTAGCGCCCGCCACCACGATCGTCTCCAGCAGGGCCGCGGTGGCCCGGCCGGTGGCAACGACCAGCCACGACGGCATCGGCGATAGATAGACCTGCTCGATCGTCCCGGTCTGGATTTCGCCGAGCAATCGCCAGAACATCTTAATTATCTGCATATAAAAGAAAATGAACGGGATGATCCAGACGACGAGAACCGAAGTCCGCGCACTGCTGAGTGACCAGGACACGTCACCGGCGGCCAGTTGCTTACCCTGACCGAGCAGCGGCCCCAGCAGCAGAATGAAGATGGCGAACATCGGAAGCTCGATGAGGATCTGCAGCCGTTCGGACCAGGCGAACAGCAGGCCCTTCCTGACCTCGTTGCCCAGGGCAATGCCGAATCCCTTGTTCATCGTGGGCTCAGTCCTCCCTCACGGCGGGCGCGGCGGACGGCAACCGAGTAGAGCGCCCAGCCCAGGGCCAGCGACACCGCGGCATGGGCCAGCAGCCACGGCAGGACGCCGCTGTCCCAGACGGCCGGCAGCGACCCCCCGGTCAAGGTGGCGTCGAGCGCCTCGACCCCGAGCGTGGTCGGCATGAACCTGGCGAATATCTCCAGACCGTGCGGGAAGAGCGCGACCGGCACCATGGTGCCGCCGAAGAACGTGACGGCCATGTTGAACACGTGCGTGATGGCGCCGATGCTGGCGATCCGCACGGTCAGCGCGACCACCACCAGGCCGAAGCCGAGTGCGTCCAGCACGGTCAGGATCGCGGGGGCCAGCACGTCCAGGTGCGGCGCATAATGCAGGCCCAGGCTGAAATAGAACACCACGCCGAGCGCCGCCGCGGCGGCCAGCCCCTCGACTGCCAGTGCCCCCAGGCGGCCGAGCACCTGAACCTCAGGGGAGGCCGGGCTGAGCTGAGTCAGTTCCAGCGTCCCGCCGTTGACTTCTTCGGCGATACCGCCGCTGCCCTGCAGCGCCGCGACGATGGCCACGGTGCCTGACAGCAGTGCCGGGAGGGTGAGGGTCAGCAGCGGCCTGATCAGGTGACCACCGCCGATGAACAGGCTGATGCCCATGTACAGCACGGCGTTCATCAGCACGAAGGTGACAACCAGCGCCCGGCGCCGCCACATCAGCCGGACGCCCTTGGCCATCTCGTTGGCGGCGAGCCTGATCTGAAGCGCAGTGTTACCTGGGAGGGCTGGCGAGACCGACGTCATAGCGCGGCCTCCCTCGATATCACGCTGGCCGGGATGCCGCCCTGGCGGATCAGCCGGATGAAGATCTCCTCCAGATCCGGCTGGGTCCTGGTGACCGACACCAGCGACGCGCCCGCAACCCTGAGCACGCCGAGGAACTCGTACAAGCCGGCGGGGCTGGCATCGCGCAGCGTCACGCGTATCACCCCGCCATCCCGGGTCACCTGAGCTCCGTCGGGCAGCGGGGCAGGCAGACGGCTAGGCGGACCGGCGATGCTCACCTGGAAGCGGTCCTCGGCATAGCGCGACAGCAGCTCAGCGGTCGGCAGGTCGGTGATGATCTCACCTTCCTTGATGACGGCTATCCGGCTGGACAGCTCCTGAGCCACCTCGAGCTGATGGGTGGTCAGCACGATGGCCTTGCCCTCCGCCGCGGCCAGCCGGGTGATCCACTCCCTGAAGGTGCGGGCCGCCTCCACGTCCAGGCCCAGTGTCGGCTCATCCAGCAAGATGACGGGCGGGTCGGTGATCAGCGCTGACGCGACGGCGACCTTCTGCTGCATGCCACGGGAGAATGACCCGATCGGCTGGCGGCGCCGCTCCCACAAGCCGAACTCGGTGAGCAGCCGCTGCGCCCGCGGCTTGATCTCGGCACCGCGCAGGCCCTTGAGACGGCCGAAATACAGCAGGTTCTCCCAGGCCGACAGTGGCCAGTACACGTTCCGAGAGCCTTCGAGAACCGCGCCGATCTGGCGGACGGCACTGCCGCGCTGCCTGCTCACGTCATAGCCGTTGAGCTTGATCGTTCCCGCGGTGGGCTCGATCAGGCCGCAGATCATCTTGATAATGGTCGTCTTCCCCGCCCCGTTCGGCCCGAGCAGGCCGAGCACCTGGCCCCTGGAGACCGTCAGCGTCACCGACTTCACAGCGGTGAACGCACTGCTGCCACGCCCGTAGACCTTCCTGAGGCCGGACAGCTCGATCGCGACGTCGCCTTCCACGCAATGCTCCCTCCATTCATACTTGCGTCGTTAGCTTACGGCATAAGTCTCAGGCCTATCTTTGCATGGATGATGCTCCGGTGCTACCGGCAGTAGGCAGCCAGTGACAGCAGCACCGGCGGCGCGGCCGACCCCCACGTGGCCAGCGGCCGACCCCACGTGGCCAGTGGTGTCGATGGCACTTCGACACCACTGGATGGTGGTCGATGGCACTTCGACACCACGCGGGAGCGCCCGGCGGTTACGCGACGGCTTGGTGACGTGCGTTCTGTCACCATGCACAGCGCGGCATAAGCGATGAATGGGAGCCAGTCGAGATGCCAGCTATTCCAGCCGTCAGCACGCTGACGATTCCAGCCAGCCACGCCGACCTGCTCAGCCGACCGCTGTATGCGCACCTGGTGACGATAAGGCACGACGGCACCCCGCAGACCGGCCCGATGTGGGTCGAGTGGGACGGCGAGTTCCTCAGGTTCTCGAATACCACAACGGCGTTCAAGTACCGGAACATAACCAGGAACCCGCTGGTCGCGGTGTCGATCATAGATCCGGATCTGCCCCGCAGGTATCTGGAGATCGGGGGCAGGGTCGAACGGATCGACCCCGACCCGGACGGCACGTTCTACCGGAGGCTGGCGGCGCGCTACGGGCGGCCCGAGACCGGCCCGCCATCGGATGCGGCGCAGCGTGTCATCTACCACGTCCGCCCGGCCAGGATCTTCGCCCGCACCACGCAGGCCTGCCCAAGCGCCGCCTCGCTGCCCTGACCGGTTCCTGCCCCTGCCAGAACCAGTGAACGGAGAACCTGGAGCATGAAAGACGAGGCCGACCTGAGCCCTACCGCATGGATCCGGGATCAAACCGAGAAGATCCTCGAAACCGGCACCACCGAGAGCGTGGATATCAAGGGATGCCCGGTAGTCCTGCTCACCACCCGCGGGGCTAACAGCGGAAAGCTGCGCAAGCTGCCACTCATGCGCGTGGAGCACGAAGGCGTATACGCCATCGTTGCCTCGGGAGGAGGAGCCCCAAAGCACCCCGCCTGGTATCACAACGTGACCGCCGGGCCTCGTGTGCAGCTTCAGGACGGCACCGTCACTGGTGACTACCGCGCCCGTGAGGTCACCGGTGAAGAGCGGGCCATCTGGTGGAAGCGAGCCCTGGCCGCCTACCCCCACTACACGAACTGCCAGGAGAACACCACCCGGCAATTCCCGGTGTTCGTGCTGGAGCCGGAGTATCCTCAAGTCCGAGTAAAGTGGGGCAAAAGGGACTCTCTGTCGCTGGGTCAGCGGGACCGTATCGCTCCATGACACGGGGGATCGCCATGCGGTGGACGAGGCGCAACAGCGGGTCGGGCGCGGCACGGGTGGGCCGCGGTGGCAGACAGCCCGCACGGGCGTTCCGGCGCTGGTTCACCCTGCTGTGCGCCAGCGCGATCGCGGTCGCCGGGGCGGTGCTGCTGCCAGCCGTGACGGCCTACGCCGCGCCGTCGTCGTGGTCGGGTGTGTCAAGCACTAATCAGGGCGCCGGGAGCAACGACCTCACCGACGTCGCGTGCGCCAGCGCCGCGAACTGCATGGCGGTGGGCGGGTACACGAACTCCTCGGGCAACGGCCAGACCCTGGCCGAGTCGTGGAACGGCACCTCCTGGAAGGTGCTGACCACTCCCGACCCTGGCACCACCGGCAACCAGTTCAACAGCGTCTCGTGCCCCAGCACCACACGGTGCATCGCCGTGGGCGGCTTCGTCAACGGCTCCGGCGCGATCGTGACCCTGATCGCGCTGTGGAACGGCAGCACCTGGTCGCTCCAGTCCAGCCCGAACCCGAGCACGTCGGTGAACCACCTGGCGGGGGTGTCGTGCGCCAGCACGACGAACTGCCAGGCGGTAGGCGACTTCGACAACGGCACCACCAACGTGACCCTGGTGGAGTCGTGGAACGGCAGCACCTGGTCGGTGAAGACGAGCCCCAGCAAGGGTACGTTCACCTTCCTCAACGGTGTGTCCTGCACGAGCACCTCGAACTGCATGGCCGTGGGCCGCTTCATCAGCTCGTCCGGCGACTTCACCCTGGCCGAGAAGTGGAACGGCACCGCGTGGTCCATCGTGCCCACCCCGAACCCGGGCGGCAGCAACGACTTTGAGCTGCTGCGGGTGTCCTGCGCCACCGGGTCGGCCTGCATGGCGGTCGGTGACTTCTTCAGCTCCGGGGTGACCGAGACGCTGACCGAGAAGTGGAACGGCAGCACCTGGACCCATGTCACCTCGCCCAGCCCGAGCGGCACGGACAACGACCTGTTCGGCGTGTCGTGCGCCGCCGCGAACAACTGCGCCGCCGTCGGTGACCAGGAGAGCGGCTCGGCGACCCTGACCCTGAACGAGTCGTGGAACGGCAGCTCATGGTCGGTCAAGACGAGCCCCAGCCCGAGCGGCTCGCAGAACGGGCTGACCGGCGTGGCCTGTGCCAGCACCTCGGCTTGCCTGGCTGTCGGCGGCTACTCCCCCGGGTCCGCCGGGCAGACCCTGGCCGAGTTCTGGAACGGCAGCGCCTGGTCGTTCGTGATCAGCCCCGACCAGGGCAGCTCGTTCAACGCGCTCAGCAGCGTGTCGTGCACGGCCGCGCCGAACTGCATGGCCGCCGGTTTCTACGCCAACGGCTCGGGCACCGACCAGACCCTGATCGAGTCGTGGAACGGCACCGCCTGGTCGGTGATCCCGTCCCCTGACGCCGGCACCGGCGGCAACGTGCTCGCCGGGATCTCGTGCTCCAGCGCGAGCAGTTGCGTCGCGGTCGGCTTTCACGCGAACGGGACCTCGACCAGCACGCTCGCCCTGGTCTGGAACGGCAGCACCTGGTCCCTCACGTCCTCTCCCAGCCCGGGAGTGGACGGCAACACGCTCAACGACGTCTCCTGCGTCAGCGCCACGAGCTGCGTCGCGGTCGGCTCCGACCAGAACGGCGCGACGCTCAGCACGCTGTCCGAACGGTGGAACGGCAGCACCTGGACGACCACCGCCAGCCCCGACCC
>DASXMU010000439.1:0-2507 GCA_036495485.1 Streptosporangiaceae bacterium | reverse complement strand
GTGCGCAGCGAGCGCAGCAGGCCGCCAAAGGACACCGGAGGCGACTCGGACACCTGACCCCAATCATGCCCGGACTCGATAACTCAGGGTAAAGCAATCACACACGGTCAGCAACCGGAGGACACGGCGGCCCGCGATCCCATCACCAGGGCCTCTTGCAAGAACGGCAGCGACAGTTCCACGTTCTGCCAGGTGTCGGAGGACTGGTCCTCGACCCCGGATCGCGGAGTCCGGTACGTCGGCCTCGGTGAGAAGGTCGCGGAACATGCGGCCCTCCACGATGCCGTTGTGCCGGTTGACGCCTCCCGTGGCGATGACCAGAGGGGCCAGGTCACCGTGGTAACGCTCGGCGACGAGGGCTGGCACTTCCCCCGCCCGGTACCCTGCCCACCCGGCCCACCACAACCAAGACCCCACCGGCAGCCAGCGTCGTTCTCGGTCTGACATAGCCTGACGGCTTTAGCCATCTGACCTGCGGGAATCTGACTTCCTGCTACACTGCCGGACGGAATTGGCATGCTTACCCGGCATGTCCGGGGCCTGCGTATGGTTCTGACAGTGGGTCGGGTTCCGGGAGCCGGCGCAATGAATCGGATGCTGCGCGAATGCGGCACCGGGGGAGGTACGACGTGACCGCAGAGGCAGTGGCTGACACGCAGACGGAGCAAACAGATCTGTCCGGCTTGCCTACGTGGACTCCGGACGAACGGTCGCTGGGGGATCTGGAGCTCATCCTGTCCGGTGCGCTGGCGCCGCTGGCCGGCTTCATGGGCTCGGCCGACATCGCGGCGCTCGCCGACCGGGGCACGCTGGCCGACGGGACGCCATGGCCCGCTCCGGTCACCCTGGACGTCCCCGCCGACGCGGTCCCGGCCGACGCTGGCCGGCTCGTCCTTCAAGACCCCGAAGGCGCACCGATCGCCCTGCTCCGGATAGCCGAGCGCATCAACCTGAGCCCCGGTGCCGTCACAGAGCTGGTCCGGCTGGCCGGGCCGGTTTCAGCACTGCGCCCCGCGGAACACGGTGCGTTCCGGCAGCTCCGCAAGCCGCCCGCGGCGGTGCGGGCCGAGCTGGCCGACGGACCGGTGCTGGCCTACCCGACCCGCACCCCGCTGCACGGCCGCCAGATCGGCCAGCTACGCCATCTAGCCGGCCAGATGAAGGCACGGCTGCTGCTGCTCCCGCTGGTCGCCGGTCCGGCCAGGCTCGTGGTGACGCCGGAATCGCTGGTGCGCGCGGTGCTGGCGGCACGCCAGCTGCTGCCCGCCGACACCCTGGTCGTCCCCGTGCCGCTCGCGCCGCGCCGCAACCGGGATGCCGAGCTGCGGCTGGCCGCCGTGGTGGCCCGGGCCTACGGCGCCACCCACCTGTTCACCGACCTTCCGCAGGGAACCAGCGCTCGAGGCGGCGAGATCGAGCTTCCCGGAGTGGTCCTCCCCGTCGCCTCGCCTGGTGACTGGGCCTACGACCCCGCCGCCGAGGTGTGGCGGCCGCTCGCGCTCATCGAGCCGGGTGCCGAGCGCAGCGAGCTCAGCGATGACGAGCTGGCGAGCCTCCTTGACGGCGGCGAGCCGCTGCCAGCGTGGCACACACCCGCGCCCGTCGCGCGCGAACTGCGCCGGGCCAGGCCGCCGCGGCACGAGCGCGGCGTGGTCGTCTTCATGACCGGCCTGTCCGGGTCCGGCAAGTCCACCATCGCCCGCGACCTGCGTGACCAGCTCGCCGAGCGCGGCGACCGGAGCGTGTCGCTGCTCGACGGGGACCTGGTCCGCCGGCTTCTGTCCGCCGGGCTGACGTTCTCCCGCGCCGACCGGGATCTGAACATCGCACGCATCGGCTATGTCGCCGCCGAGATCGCCCGGCACGGTGGGATCGCCATCTGCGCCCCCATCGCGCCCTACGCGCAGGCCCGCGCGCGGGTCAGGGAGATGGTCAGCCAGACCGGTGACTTCCTGCTCGTGTACGTGGCCACGCCGATCGACACCTGCGCCGCACGGGACCGCAAGGGGCTGTACGCCAAGGCACGGGCCGGGCTGATCACCGGGCTGACCGGGGTTTCGGATCCCTACGAGGAGCCAGCGGACGCGGATCTGGTGATCGACACATCCGTGGTGTCCCGCCAGGAGGCGGTCGGCACGGTGCTGGATCTGCTCACGTCCGGCGGCTGGCTCGCGTCGAACCGGGACGGCTGAGCTACTCCTGGTCTTCGGTCTTCGCGCCGTCGTCGAGGCGCTGGCCCATCTCGCTGACCCGGCTGCGCATGCCGGACAGGCCGGAGGTGAGCGAGGCCGACATCCGGTCGCGCGCCTTGGACAGCACGACGAAGCTGATAATCCCGCTGGCCAGCAGGGCGAGGACGAGCAGCGTCAGGCCCCGGGCGCCGATCAGGTAGAACACCCCGAGAGCCGCGACGAGCAGCAGCATCCTCGCCGAGGTGTAGGCCAATGTGGAACGCATGCCTTCAGCTTAGGGATCCTTTCGCAACCAGCAAAACGATCATGGAATCA
>DASXMU010000438.1:0-3562 GCA_036495485.1 Streptosporangiaceae bacterium | reverse complement strand
TCAGCCGGTTCCGTGGCGACATGCTCAGCGACAACGCCGGAGCGCAGCGCCTTATGACGGCGCTCGGTCAGGCGGTGAGCAGCCGGAGGGCCGACGGTCACACCGTCATGATCATCGATCTCGCGCCCTCGTAGCGATTCCAAGGCTGCCGACCGTTCTCCGGTGGCGACTCCCACCGACTGCGCACGGTGAGTGTCGTCGGACCGGGTGATCTCCACCATCCACCCTGAGGCCCGGCACACCCGCAAGTCCCGGTCGCAGCGGCGGGACGGGTTCCGCGGGCACGTCGCCGCCGAGCCGGACACCGGGCTGGTCACCGACTGCGCCGTGGATGAGAACGATGTTCGCTCGGGTGCTCATCGCGGGGATCCCTTCGTGATCTGCCTAGCGGCTGTCTTGTGGCTGTCTTGTGGTGGAGCGGCAGGGCGACCACGGAAGATCAGGCTCCCTGCCGCCAGCGCGGCGAGCACGGCGATCACCGCGCAGTAGGCCAGGGCGGTGCGGTGCAGCCCGACGTGGGTGGCGGCCACCCCTGCGGCCACGACGGGGATGCTGAACGCCGCGTAGGACACGATGAAGAAGACGGTGATCAGGCCGGCTCGTTCTGCGGGAGCGGCCCGGGTCATGATGGTGCCGAAGGTGCCTACGGCGGCAGGGCCGAAGCCCGCGCCCGCCACCGCGGCGCCGGCGAGCAGGGCGGCCCCGGATCCCGTCTGGATCGCGCCCAGGGTCATCCCCGTCCCGGCGAGCATGGCCAGGCAGCCGGCCAGCATGGCCGCGGGCCCGCTGGCACGGCTGGCCGCGACCGCGGTCGCGGTCCCGATCCCGTCGAGCAGGAAGATCACCAGGCCGCCCCACAGCAGGTTAGGCGAGCGGAGTACCTGCGCGGCCAGCGACGGGCCCAGGGACAGGTAGAACCCGCTGATCATCCACAACGCGATCACGCACGGCAGCGCCTTCGCGAACGCCCCCCTCGCCTGGGGCGGCACGGCCATCCGCGGTCGCAGTGAGGCCAGGACACCCGGCTTACCGGGCGCGGTCTCCGGTATCGCCAGCACACCGCCGGCGGCGGCCAGGTCGGCGCCGAGCAGCAGCCACCAGATCAGGTGGGTGGGTGCCGGGCCGTACTGGACGAGCGCGCTGGTGCCCAGCCCGCCGACGGCCAGGCCGAACATTAGGGCGGCGTTGGTAATCATTGGCCCCCGCTTGCTGCCCTTGGGCTGCAGGTCGATCAGGGCGGCGCCGATGGCGCTGGTCGCGGTGCCGACCGCCGCCCCCTGCAGGGCCCGGGCGGCGTACAGCAGCCCCACGCTGTCCGCTGCCAGGAACAACCCGCAGGCGCCCGCGGCCATCGCCAGGCTGGCCACGATCACCCGGCGGCGCCCCAGGTAATCCGACAGCTTCCCGAATACCAGCAGGGCGGCCAGGAGCGCTACGGCGTAGACGGCGAAAACGACGGTCAGCGTGGTCGCCGAGAACCGCAACCGGGACTGGTAGACGCCATACAGCGGCGAGGGCGCCGCCGCGGCGAAGAGCAACAGGAACAACACCCCTGCCACCAGCCAGAACCCCGCCGACCGCGGCAGCGCCACCCGCCTGGCAGGTCTCCCGGCGGCTCCGGTGACCGGTTGGAGGTTCGGTCCGGCGTCGCCGCGCTCGCAGTCGCAGCCTGTGTCGGTGTCGTGGACGGTCATTGCGGTTGGCTCCTTAAGCTGGGTGATTTTAAGCTGGGTGATTTCGCCACGGCCAGCGGCGGCTAGCACCAGGGCGGTATCCGGCGCACTGGCGGAACGGTTTCGGTGACGAGGGAACCGCGCATCCGTTGTGCGGTCAGCCGCGACTCTGCTTCTTTGCCGTCTGCTTCCTTGTAGCCGGCTCATCCGCGGGATGACCCGGCGCCTGCTGGGCCGGGAGGGTGGCTTCGAGGAGGACCGTGACGACATCGCGGGTCGCGGCGGCGATGCCGGGGTTGCGGTCCATGCTGGCGGTGAGCTCTGCTCCGTCGTAGAGGACGCTGAGCTGCTGGCCGAGCTGGCCGGGGTCGGCTGCCCCGGCCTGGCGGGTGAGGCCGGTGAACAGGTCGCGCCGCCAGGCGCGGTAGTCGGCGGCGTCGGTATCGATGACCCCGCCGGGCGGGCCGATTGCGGCGCCGGCCAGGGTCCTAACCAAGGTGCGTTACCTCGATGTTGCCGAGCCGGTCCGCTATGTACTCCGCGACTAGTCGGCGGTGGCAGTGGATGGCCTTTTCCTCGCTGCAGAGCAGGCAGTCTGAGTCGCGCAGAGCGTCCGCCCAGGTGGTTTCGACATGCCGCTGCCTCATGAGACCGTTGAACGCCGTCTCGTAGGCGGGCCAGCCGCCTCCATGCTTCTTGTAGGCGTCCAGCATCTCCTTGGTGGGCGCGAGCTCTGGGGCGTGCCGGTAGCCGATGCCCGCTACCTCGCGGAGGAAGTACGGGAAGTCCTGGGCTTTCGTGAAGCCAGCCAGCTGGGACACGTTGTTCAGGCGGACATCGACTACTCGGGCCACGTCAGCTTTCTGCAGGAGGCCGAAGAACTCCTGCGCGGACTTCTTGGTGAAGCCGATGGTGTAGAGCTTCATGCGGAGCACCTTCTCGCAGATATCCCGTGACTTCGTGACTGATCATGGAGGCCCTTGCCGATGGAGGTCAGGACGTTGACGATGAAGAAGTCGAGGGTCGAGAGGAACGCGGCGATCGCGAGGATCGCCACGATGATCCCGGGGCGGTCCTTTCCCCTCACGTGGGCGGTGTCGATGTGCGGGGATGTTGTCTGGATCATGGCTCTCTCTGATTCAGGCGGCGTCGGACCGGACTAGCAGACGGTGGCGGGCGTCTGTGGTGCGGCCGCTGAATAGGGCCGCCGCACCACGAGGCGACCTCAGTTCGACATGAGCGCGCGGACACGCTCCGGCCCGCTGCCGCCGTTCGCCGGGTAGAGGGCGGTGACGGAGCCCGCGAGGGCGCTGTGCACCTTCTTGGTCATGTCGTCTACGAGCAGTTCGGGGTCACCGGCCTCGATCGCGTCGTAGATCTTGCCGGCAACGGCGGCTGGGTCGTTCATGAAGCTGCGGTCCTCGCCGGGCTGCATCGCGGTGTCGGTCGGGCCGGAGTAGACGCCGAGGACGCCGACGCCTTGGGGTTCCAGTTCTAGGCGCAGTACGTTGGTGGCCATCCACATGCCGGCCTTGGAGATGCTGTGGGCCTTGCCGATGGCGAACCAGCTGAGCATCGAGTTGATGTTGACCAGCGTGCCCTTGCTAGCGACCAGTGCGGGCGCAAGAGCGCGGGTGAGGCGCAGGGGGCCGACAAGGTTGGTCTCGAGGGTGGTGGTGAGGTCCTCGATGGGCCCGGTAAGGAGGTCGCTGCGTGCGAAGATCGCGGCGTTGTTGATCAGCACCGTGGTGTCCCCGGCGGTCTCGGCGGCCTTCTCAATCGATGTCGGGTCGGTCAGGTCCAGGGTCAGCGGGACGATTCGGTCATTGCCCCAGTCCTTCGGGTTGCGGGCGCCGGCGTAGACACGGACGGCGCCGCGGTCGATTGCA
>DASXMU010000437.1:0-2058 GCA_036495485.1 Streptosporangiaceae bacterium | reverse complement strand
GCCGGTGCGCGGCCAGAACCACGCCGGTCGCTGGCCCCCAGCGGGCAGCCGAAGACCACCAGGCCAGGACGAGGCAGGCCCGGTGAGCCCGCCGGGTATCGCCGCGCCCGAAGCCGCCAGCGGCGGCGCAGTGACGGTGGCGGCTGCCCGGGCCGGCCGCGCCGTCCCATGCCGTGAGCGCGGCAGGTGCTGGATGATCACCACAGCCACCAGCACGAGCACGGCGACCGCCGTCACGCGACGCGGCCACGGGCCGGGCTTACCGCCCCCGCCCTGGCTCAGGATGTCAGGCACCGCCCTCACCGCCACCAGCGTGCTGATCTGTACCTACGACCATACTCCGGCCTGCGGGCACCAAGGCGGCGGCGACCACCCCACTGCAACTGCTCCCCAGCCATGATGCCCTGGTGACCCCCCGCGGTGCTAGCTAGACTCCGGCTTATGCTGACGTTTGGCGTGGTGGTGCTCGGGGTCAGCGATGTGTGGCGGACGGCGGAGTTCTGGTCGGCGGCACTGGGCTATGAGCTGCGCGAGGATGGATTCGGCGGATGGGCGAAGGTGCTTGTGCCGCCGGATGGGGCCGGGACGGCGATCGCGCTGCAGCTCAGCCAGACGCCTGCGCAGGATCACCCGCGCCTGCACTTTGACCTGCATGCCGCCGACGCCGGCGAGCAGGAGGCCGAAGCGGCCAGGCTAGTGTCGCTTGGCGCCAGGCGGGTCGACTGGGATAGCTACCCGGAGGATCCAGACTTCATTGTGCTGGAAGATCCTGAAGGTAACCGGTTCTGCATCGTCGACCTGAGCCATGAGCATGCCTAAGGTCAGCACCTTGTGAGTTCCTGGCTTGGTTCCCGGTCACCGGACGCTTTGATCACATGGCTTTCGCGAGGGCGGACATGAGTTCGGGGCTGGTGGTGCCTCTGGACGTGATCATGTGAGCGGCAGGCCCGGCTAGATGTCGGCGGCCAGGCGGCCCCATCGTCGCCGTGTGGGACAACCTGACCGCTCACATCAGCGGGCGCGATGACCGAACTGATCGCCGCCCGGGACTGGCTGACCGTCAGTTACCCGCGAAAAGCGTCACGGAGAGACGGGATGATCCGTTCGGTAGTACGATTTTGCCGTTGAAATCTACGATTGAATTCTAAGGTCGGATTCCTTGCGAGGGAGCTTTCGTGGGCCAGGGTTTCACCGTTAACGCGGGCGCACTATCGGCGGGCGGCCAGCAGGTAGCCGGCCTTGTGTCCTCCACCGAATCGATCGCCTCCGATGTGGTCCAGGCCATCACCGGGATGGCAGGGTCGGCATCCGGGCACGCGGGACTCGCGTCGGCCCTGACGTTCGCCGCGGAAAGCAGCACCAGGACCTTCCACGATCTTGGCGTCGTGTACCAGTATGTCGGCGAGAGCCTCGCGGCGGCCGCCGGCGCCTACGACCGGGCCGAGCAGGCATGCGTAGCGTCTATCTCCAGGATCGGAGGTGGCCGGTGAGCGCCGCACTGCTGCCGGTGCCGCCGGGGGATCCGGGTGCCCTGGAAAGCTATGCGTCTGCGCTCGCATCGGCGGCGGGACAGATCGACTCGCTCGCGTCGAGCACCGTCCGCGTGACCGCCGGCATCAAGAGCAACGCGAACTGGACGGGCAGCGCGGCCGAGGGGTACTCGGCGTACACGGGCAAGCTGGCGCAGAGCGTGGGCGGCACCGTGTCCCACCTGAACCAGATGGCGTCCGCCGTCCGGGACTATGCCGGGTTCCTGCGCACCGCCCAGGAAAAGGTCGCCGCTTACAACAAGGCCGTGGAGGCCGCCTCGTGCCTCATCCCGGCGAAACAGGCTGCCGCGTTCGCCGCCCTGGCCGGGGAAAGGCTGCAGGCGGAAGAGGCGGTGACAACCGCGGACATCGCCGGTGACGGCGCCGCGGAGGACGTCAAAGGTTCGGTGACCATCCAGTCGGTCTATCTCCAGCAGCAGGTTCAGCTCTTGGACGAACAGGCACGCTCCGCGAATGTAAGCCGCGGCCCCCGAGCCGAGGCGGCCCCGCCGGGTTGGCAGCAACGCGC
>DASXMU010000436.1:0-8763 GCA_036495485.1 Streptosporangiaceae bacterium | reverse complement strand
GATGCCCTCCTGCCGGACGCATCAGGCCTGGGTAACTGAGCTGGCAGTGATCAGGCTGCCTCGTTGCCTGGTTCGGCGAAGGCCAGCCGCTGGTCGCCGAAGTCGGCGATGATCTCCAGCCGGCCGCCCAGGGCCTCGGCGTAGGCGGCCAGAGTACGCAGCTCGGTCGCGCCGGGCTTGGCGTGCTCGATCGCCGAGACGCGGCCCTCATGGTAAGACGTGCAGTCGATCAGCACCGGGATCGCCGCCCGGTAGACGTACATCGTGTGCATCGGCGGTGAGATCGCGCAGCACGCGGCATAGTTCGCGTGACTGGATATTGACTTCCTGCAACCGGCGAGCATACCGTCAAGTGTGCCCGCCATATGACGATAAGTAGGTGGCGTGGGCCCAAGCCTGTTGTGCAGGCGTGTCTGCCATCTGCTGGCTAGTCCGAAGGAGCAGGCGATGCGTAGCGGCAGGCAAACCTTGGAACCGACTGATCCGAGTCGGCGCAGTTTCATCCGCCGGGCGGGGATCGCTAGCGCAGTCACGGCAGCATTCATCGGCGGCGCGGAAGTGCTCGGGATGACCTCGGCCACGGCAGCCGGCCGCCAGAGAACAGCATCGGCTTGCACGCGCGTCTCGTGTGGCTGCAGCGGTGCGACTGGTGCTTCGAGTAATGGGTGCTGCAAATCTGGTTCGTGCTGCTACCACTGCTCAGGGGGATGCGGCACCTTCAGAGCCTGCCTCAGCCAGACCGCGACCCACTGCGCATCCAGCTACTCATTCCGCTGTTAGTCATTACTAACAAGCAGGTGAAAGCCCGGCCCACATAACCCGATATTTACTGGACTTCCCTGTGTGTGGCCGTCGGCAACAACGGCCTTGATGTCGCGCAGCACCCCTGCAACGGCGGTCATGGCATCATCTGGCATGTAGTGGGCCGAGGGGTGCTGGTGCCAGCGCTGGGCTGGGCGGGTGGTTCTGCCTGGCCAGCAGCGACGTGCCCGGCAAGGTATGACACGCGATCCGCTCCGCTGAGGTGCCCACCCAGCAGCCCACCGAGTTGAAGATCAAGCCACGGCACGGATGACCCCTGCGTTTTCGCGCATGTGCGTCTGCCCGCTTTGCTGCGTGTATGTCTAGCCGCTCCCCGGTGCGTGTGGGCAAAGTCGAGAGAAGGCGACGGCCGCGTGCCAGGGAGGGCGACATGCCTCTTACCAGCGATGATGACGCCAACGTCGCGCAGCTTATGAAGTGGCTCCGGGACCCCGAGGCTCCCTCCGAAGCCGTGAACCTCCGGGAGGAGCTTGCGTACCTGCTGTTCTATGGCGATCCGACCTGGGCGTCCAATGATGACAGCAGCAGTATCGCTGACTACAGGTCCATTCTCTCCTCATGGTTCGAGGGCGATCCCTCGGCCGAGAGCGAATTCGTCCAGCGAACCGACCCGGAGAAAGCCGTCGGCTGCGAAGACCTCACCGCCTGGTTCGCTCCAGTGGTGACGACGTGGAAGGAATGGGCGGCAACGGCCGAGGGGAACGTCAAGGCCGGGATTCGTAACGACAACTTCGATGGGACCCCGGGAACCGAATACTACTGGTACGACGCCGACAACGAGGTATACCTGTACGCAAGCACGGAAGACGCCCCGGACGATGCGTGGTTCAGTTACGAGGAGTATCGGTATTCACCCGTCGGATATGACGGTGACCGTAAAACGAACTACCGGCAGGACAAGGTCACCCAAGAATACGAGTTCCAGTCCAGGGCGACGCCGATGAAATGGCTCACGCCGGCCGGGTGGGCGGCGGAAGCCTCGGCCGCTGCGGCCAAGGGCCTCTCGCCCGGCCAGGCCGAGGGGCCGGTTTACACGGCTCCCGTGTATGACGCGGGTTATCAAATGTACTGGCGGTACAGCGCGGAGCGGGGGTACGAATATGCCGCCGATCCGGCGTCGGCGACGTGGCTGACCCAGGCCGAAGCCGATCAGCGCCTGCACCCCGCGACCACGGCACTGGACCAGCCCGATGCCGTCGGCCCACCTGCATCCGGCGATGGGGGAGAGCTGCTCGACGCCGACGTTCTGGGTGAAGGCCTTGCGGCGGAGGCCGGAGAAGTCGCTGACTCCATGAGCGAAATACGCGAACAGCTCATGAAGGATGCCCTGCGGGCAGCACGCGATGCGGGTCTCGTCCCGCAGCTCGTGACCGAAGAGCAGTGGGTCACATATATCGACGGCCGCATGGTTGAAAAACTCGCCAGCGTTTAGACGGCCGCTGAATGCCGGCGGCTGACGCAAGAACTCGAGCGCTAACAGTAAGTATGAGGTGACCATCATGAGCATCATGGACGTCGAAGATGAGGATCCGAACGCCAGCGACGGCGAAGGCATACCTGAGGATACGCCTGCCATAATTGAAAAGTTTCTCGATGACGGCAAATTCTCGGGCCTCAAAGGCAGCATAGACGATTTGCTGGAGGAAACTGCCCCCATCCTTGTCGCAACTAGTTCCGGCCTTCCCCTCGCCGAGTCCGGAGCCGATGAGGAGCCTGCAAAACTCCCTGCGCTGCCAGACTTTTACAAGCAATTGTTCTCGACGACGACCTCAATGAAGGCGATGGAGAGCGCGGTCGGCCTGGGGGGCGCAAGGGAAAAAACTTGGAATAGGAACACGCTGGGCGCCCAGATTGGAGGCTACTTCGCACCCCCCAGCAAGAGTAAAGGCAAGGCTGACGACACAGTCAAGGAAAAGACCGGCACATATTTCCGTCGCCCGCGCAGCCACAGCGGCGAGCGCACAGAGCAAATCCTGCATCAGATTTCGGTAAAGTTGTTCAACTTTGCCAGGGATCGTCTCACTGAAGTCCAAGTGATGATGGTCGACGAGCGGCTGATCGTGTCGGCCAACGAAAGCATGGGCGATAGGCTTGTCAAGGAACTGCAAACCGCAGAGTTTAAAAGCCTGCGGCAGTTCCTGATCTCGAAGCCGAACCCGATGAGTCGGGACAAGAAGGAAGAACGTATTAATGCCGCCCGGCAGGTGGCCATGGAAAACGTACAGCAGATAGGTATTGAGCTCGACCCTGAGCGGAGCGAGGAGGAGGAAGGCGAATACTCTGCCTTCTATGCGACCAACACCGACGAGGGGGACCGGGCGCACCTCAGGCAGCTATTCAAGGTCATCCAAGATAACGACAAATGGATGAGCGGGGGCATAGCAGGGGCGATAAAATGGCTCAACCGCGATGACACCAAAAATGGAATATTCTGGTGTGATCCAGGTGAGCTCGGAGCGGACGGAACCGTGCACGCGGAGCAGGCTCTGGTCATCGTTCTTGCCAGGTCCAACCGGAAGGGAAGCCGGGCATGGATTTCCGGGACGATGCGGGCATGTACAGGCTGCTACCTGACTTTCCACTATGCGATCAATAAGCTCACAATCAATATCAATGAGCCAAAGCGGCCCGGCGGGGTCTGGGATAAGAGCCAGGCTCAGGGTTTCGCTCACCTGGTGATGTCGGGCGTCGATGTCGACATCACGGCAATCCATGAGAACTGGCAGAAGATCTATCAGCAATGGGTAGAGCAGGGACAGCCTACGGGCCCCAAGGGGAAGGGCTTCAGGGACGAACGGGAGAAATTGCAGGGTACCTTCGCCGAGGATGTTGGGTCAAAGTGGCAAGCTGAAGCGGACAAGAACTTCCCGCTCGCCACATACGCCACTGAGCTGCCTGATGCTTACCCGTCAGACGACGAGGACAAACTATCGGAAAAGGCCCCGGATAAGCAATTCAGGCGCATGCGCACCATGTCTGAGTCTGATCTGGAAAGATACTTCGAGATTCGCGGGATCAAGGCTAAAAAGGGCGAGAAGGAGAAGGACGACGACCAGAGCGAAGAGGAAGCGGACGACCGGAGCGAAGAGGACGACGACGAAGACGAGGGTGCTAAGTCCAGCAAGCGTAAGTTCAAGGGCGGCGCTACACAGGCTTCGACAAAGCGGCGGAGAAAGGATAAGTAGCCCACGCCGCTGCGTCTGTGGCGGCAGCGGCCCGGTCATGGGTCACGATTGGCGCCTGGAATCCGCTCTTCGCGGCTGGCCGCCGCGATCGGGGCGGAAGCTCGTCCGGGACTTCTCAGCTCGAGATCGCCGGACGGTGCCCAGCGAACCCATCGCGGCCGGCCAGCCAGTCACTCGTCAGAGTGGATCATCCGGCTATGTGCGCCAGGTGTCCTGGAACGCTGACTGCGGTGGGGGAGACGATGTCAGCAGCGGGCCCGCCATGAACGATCTCTACCAGGAGTGAGTGAGTGTGTGCTCATGGTAAGAGGCGGCCGTTGACCGTGACATTGCGGATGCCGGGTCAACCCGGCCCCAGCTAGGTGAACATCAGGTAAAGGCCTCACGCCGGCAGCTTCGCGAGGGTCTTGCTGGCCTCCCGCCGGACCAGGGCTTGCGGGTGGTCGAGCAGGCGTTCGACGGCCGCGCGCACGCCGGGGGGCCTGAGCTTGCCGAGTGCGATGACCGCGTGCGCGGTCACGTCCGGGTCGCCAAGCAGGCCGGTCAGCACCGAGGCTGCCCGCGGATCCTTCGACCTGCCCAGCGCCAGGACGGCCATCTGGCGGCCCTTGCCGTAGCCGCGATCCTGGACCAGCTCGGTGAGCTGGTCGAAGACCGAGTCGTCGGCGGTCACCGACAGGGCGTTCCCGATCGTCCAGCGAAGGCCCAGCCCGGACGGGTCGTCGGCCTCCCGGAATTCCCTGATCAGCGCCGGGGCGGCGGCCGGCCGGGCGGCGGGCACGGTCAGCGCACGGACCAGGCCGTCCCTGACCTTGCGCCGGTCCGGCTCGGGGACGCGCGTGTCCACCGCGTCCAGCCAGTCGAGCAGCACCGGGATCGCCGCCCGGTAGGCGGTCTTGCCGTTCACGAGGTCCCACAGGTCACTGACCGGCACTCCGGCGCTCTGGAGGTCGTCGGCCAGTTGCGGCGGGGTCGTCGTCATCGGGCGGGGAGGCTCCGTATCAGGTTGATCTGGCCGGAATCCACCAGTTCTTGCAACGGGCCGCTCAGCACGGTGTCGCTGCGCACGACCAGGTTGAAGTCGAGCCCGTTCGCCTGAGCGTAGGCGCTGAAGTCCTGGAGCTGGCTCGTGTAGCTCAGGTTACCGACGTTCTTCACCTCGGTCAGCGTCGTATCGTTCAGCGCGTCGGGTATCCGGTAGGCGGCGGTGTCGGTGGCCGACGGGATGCGCACCTTCGCGGCCTGGTCGATGCCGGACAGGTCCTCGCCCTCCAGCCCGATCTGGCGCGCCGCGGCGAGCCCGCCCTCGGCCTCCAGGGAGTCGGCGAGCGCGCCGAGCAGGGCGCCGCCCACCTCCGCGAGCAGCAGGCTGGTGCCGACCTGGCCGAGGAGGTTGCCGAACCCGTAGGCGAGGTCCATGCCCGGGCCGCAGAACGGCGGCGGCACGTTGATCAGGCCGAAGGTCAGGCCGTTGAGCACGCCGGCGCCGAAGTTGAGGAACCCCTGGCACCAGCTCCCGCACATCCCACTCGGGTCGTTGAGATTGACCGGGTTGTCCTGGGCGTACTCGTACAGGTTGGGCGAACCGCCGAGGATGCCCAGCGGGTCCTGGCTGATGAACCGGCCGATGGCCGGGTCGTAGTACCGGGCGCCGAGCTGGTCGAGGCCGGTGGGGTCGGCCTGGCTGGTGGCGTACTGCTCGGGGTTGGGGTTGGCGGTCCCGCTGGTCGTGGTGTTGCCGGCCGGGTCGTAGCTGTAGGTGGTGGCGATCGCGCCGGTCGTGCCGGTGAGGCTGGTCGTGCTGCCGACCTGGTTGATCAGCGGCACCGAGGTGCCGGCGCTGTTGCTCACCTGGAGGGTCGCGCCGGGGCCGGCCGACAGGTAGTTCGCGGTGGGGCTGCCGCCGCTGGACTGCTGGATCAGCGTGCCACCGTCGTAGAGGCTGGTGGTGGTCACCCCGCCGGTCGCGGCGCTGACCCGCTGCCCGGCCGGGTCGTAGGCGTAGCTGTAGCTGGCCGAGGGGGTGGTGACGCCGGACAGTGCCCCGGCCGGGTTCCAGGTGTAGGTGTTCGTGCCGTCGGAGGTGAGGCTGCCGTTGGCGTCGTAGGCCAGGCTCGTGCTGCCGGCCTTGGTGAGCTCGTTGCCGGCGTTGTAGGTCTCGCTGCTGACCGCTGTGGGCAGCGCGGCGGTCGCGAGGCTGCCGCTGGCGCTGGCGATCAGCCCGTCGGCGTCGTAGCTGTAGCTGACCGACCCGATGGTGGAGCCGGACGTGGTGTCGGTGGTCTTGGCCAGCTCGGAGATGGCGTCGTAGGTGCTGGCCTCGGCGACGCCGTTGGGCAGGGTTTCCTTGGTCACGTTGCCGTCGCCGTCATAGGTGACGGCGGCGCTGGCTGTGCCCTGGGTTTCCTTGGTGAGGTCGCCGTCGGCGTCGTAGCTGTAGCTGACGGCTGGCTGGCTGGCCACGGTCATCTTGGTCCGCTGGCCGTCGGCGTCGTAGGCGTAGCTGATCGAGCCCTGCGGCGAGGTGTAGCCGGTGAGCTCGTCCAGGGTGTTGTACACGTAGGTGCTGGCGCCGGTGAGACCGTCGGTGATCTTGGTGGGCCGGTTGGCCTTGTCGAAGGTGCTGGTCACCGTGTCGTAGTGGCTGGTGCCCACCACGCCGTAGACAGTGCTGGTCAGCCGCCCGAGGGCGTCGTAGGCGTAGTGCGTGACGTTGCCGTCGCGGTCGGTGCTGGTCAGCGTGTTGCCGTTGTGGTCGTAGGTCCACTTGGCGACCTTGCCGAGCGGGTCGGTCTGGGTGAGGACGTCGCCGATGCCGTCGTAGCTGAACGAGGTCTTGTTGCCGTTGGCGTCGGTATAGCTGGTCAGCTCGCTGTCGGCGTCGTAGCCGTAGCTGGTGGTATGGCCGAGCGGGTCGGTGCTGCTGAGCTCGTTCCCGGCGGCGTCGTAGCTGTAGCCGCTGACGTTGCCGTCCGGGTCGGCCACCTGGACCGGCTGCCCGATCGAGTTGTAGTAGGTCGACGCCACGTTGCCCAGGGCGTTAGCGGTGGCGATGAGCTGCCCGTACAGATAGCTGTAGTAGGTGGTGTTGCCGAGCGCGTCCGTGACCGAGACGGCGTCACCATGGTCGTCGTAGGCCAGGACGGTCTGTCTCCCCAGCGGGTCGGTGATCGTCTTGGTGCTGGCGCTGTCGTTGTAGGTGACGGCGGTCGTGTGGCCGAGCGGGTCGGTGATCGAGGCGAGCCGGTCGAAGACCGGGTCGTAGGTGTAGGTCGTGATGGCCGCCTGCCCGGTCCCGGCGAGCGTGGTGACGGTGAGCGGGTCGCCCTGGGCGTCGTAGCTGTAGGTGGTGGTGCGGCCCAGCGGGTCGGTGGTGGACGCGAGCAGCCCGGTACCGGTCTCGTAGGTTGCCGTGCTGGTCTGCGCCAGCGAGGTCCCGAAGCCGGCGACGTTCTGGGTGGGGTACCCGTTGGCGCCCAGCGTGGTCGAGCTCTCGTTCCCGTCGGGGTCGGTGACGACCACGCTGGTGACGGCGCCGCCGGTGCCGAGGGTGTAGGCGTACTTCCAGGTCCCGCCGTTCGGCTGGGTCTGCTGGGTGACCATGCCGGTCGCCGGGTCGTAGCTGATCTGGCTGACCCGGCCCACCGGGTCGGTGATGGAGGTCAGCTCGGTGCAGGTGATCGTGCCGGTGCAGGTGGCCCAGCCGAACCTGGTGACGCCGCCGAGGGTGTCGGTCACCGAGGTGAGCTGCCCGCTGCTGTTGTAGCCGTAGCTGACCGTCCGGCCGCCGTTGTCGGTGATCTGGGTGACGCACTTGGTCGAGGTCGCGGCCACGCACACGCCGTAGCTGAACCGGAGCCACCGGCCGTTGGGGGTGGTGACCGTCTGGATCTCGCCGCCGCCCTGGCTGGAGTTCTCGAACTGGAGCCGGTTGATGGACAGGGTGTTGCCGAAGCGGTCGGTGATCGCGGTGAGGAACGCCGGGTTCCCGAACGCCATCTGCGTGCCGTTGCGCAGCTTGAGTGTGAACGGGCCGTCCGCGTCGCTGGTGCTCTCGGTGAGCATCGAGCCGGCGTAGTCGGTCGGGGTGCTGACCGCCTGGTACATCCCGGTGGTCCCGGTCGGGGTGTAGGTGATGCGGCCGCCGTCCGGCTGGATCAGCTCGAAGTCACCGCTGCTGTTCAGCACGATGTAGAGATCGAGGCTGTCGCTGCCGCCGATGCCGAAGTCCCGCACGGTGTCATCGAGCTGGCGGAAGTCGCGGGTGACGGTGACGCCCTCGGTGTCGGGCAGGCTGATGTCGGTGGCCTGGTCGGTGAACAGGCCGGTGGACAGGTCCACCGGGTCGCCGCACTGACAGCCGCCGGGTGGCGGGCCATCGCCGGGAGCGCCCTGGGTAGAGAAGCCATCCGGGTTGATGGTGTGGTACCGGGTGGCGGCGTCCGGGAGGACCTCGCGGCCGTTGGCGCTGACCTGCCCGCTGCCGTACCGGTACCAGCCCGACCCGGCCCAGGACGGGTTCTCGGCCAGGTAGGAGACGGCCTCGCCGGGCGGCCGGCCGGTGCTGTTGGGGTAGATGACCTGCAAGCCGGGACCGCTGACCGTGGCGTCGCCCGGCTGGATGGTGAAGTAGGCAGGCACCATGCCGGGGCCCCACGGCATCGGCGTGCGGGCGGTGGGCAGCCGGGTGATGGACAGCGACCTGACCACCCTGCCGTGCCGGTCGCGGATCACCGTGCCGGCCGGGATCAGCACC
>DASXMU010000435.1:0-5178 GCA_036495485.1 Streptosporangiaceae bacterium | reverse complement strand
CGAGGTGGCGGGCGAGCCCGTCCACCAGGTGGTCGTGGGCTCCTCGGCCAATCCGGGGCTGCGCGACTTCGCGGTGCTGGCCGCAATCACCCGCGGCCACCAGGCCCACCCACAGGTGTCCATGGACGTCAACCCCACCTCGCGCCAGATCCTCGCGGACCTGACCGCGATGGGCGGGACGCTGAGCCTGATCCAGTCCGGGGCACGGATTCACCAGGCCGGCTGCATGGGGTGCATCGGCATGGGGCAGGCGCCCGCGATCGGCCGCAACAGCCTGCGGACGGTGCCGCGCAACTTTCCCGGCCGGTCCGGCACGGACGAGGACTCGGTCTGGCTCTGCTCGCCCGAAACCGCGGCCGCGGCCGCGCTGACCGGGGAGATCACCGACCCACGTGAGCTGCCGGCCACGCTCGGGATCGAGTACCCCGGGCTTGACCTGCCCGCGACATCCGGGGATAGGGCCGCGCTGCTCGAGCCACCGCTCCCGGCCCAGGACGCGCGTCAGATAGAGCTGGTCAAGGCGCCGAGCATCGGCGCCCTGCCGGACCTGGACCCGATGCCCGCCGACCTGCGGGTGCGGGTGGCGATCAAGGTCGGCGACAACATCTCGACCGATGAGATCCTGCCCGCGGGCGCACGGGTGCTGCCGTTCCGCAGCGACATAGCCCGGCTGGCCGGCTTCACCTTCAGCCAGGTTGATGACGGCTACGTGCAGCGGGCGCGCGAGGCCGGGCCGCACGTCATCGTCGCGGGCGAGAACTACGGCCAGGGCTCCTCCCGCGAGCACGCGGTCATCGCCCCCCGCTACCTCGGGCTGCGGCTCGTGATCGCCAAGTCCTATGCCCGGATTCACTGGCAGAACCTGGCCAACTTCGGTGTGCTGGCCGCCGAGTTCGCCGACCCCGGCGACTACGACCGCATCGAGGCGGGCGACGAGCTCTCCGCGGACGGCCTGACCGGCGCGCTCGGCTCAGGCAGCGAGCTCACCGTGCACAACCAGGCCAGGAACCAGGACTACCGGGTGCGCCACCGGCTCTCCCCGCGACAGGTCGCCATGGTGCTGGCCGGCGGTCAGATACCGCTGGTCCGGGGTAACGGGACCCGATGACCAAGTCGCAGGAACGCTCGACCCGCACGACCGTCCTGATCGCCGGCGCTGCCAACGTGTTCGTCGCGGTTGTCAAGGTCGTGGCTGGTGTGCTCACCTCGTCCAGCGCACTGCTGGCCGAGGCCGCCCACTCGGCTGCCGACACCCTGAACCAGGCGTTCCTGCTGGCCTCGATCCGCCAGGGCCGCCGCCCCGCAGACCACAGGCACCCATTCGGCTACGGGCAGGAGCGCTACTTCTGGTCGCTGCTCGCGGCGTTCGGCATCTTCGTGGCCGGGGCCGGGTTCTCGGTGTTCGAGGGGGTGCTGGCCATCACCCGCCCCGGCCACGGACACGACGCGCTGGTCGGTTATGTGGTGCTGGTCGTGGCCGGGCTGGCCGAGTTCGCCTCCTTTGCCCGGGCGCTGTCGCAGGCTCGCCAGCAGGCCGCCAAGCGTCACCTGAGCCTGCTGTCCCATCTGCGCAGCAGTGCCGACACCACGGTGAAGACGGCCCTGTTCGAGGACAGCACGGCCATGGTCGGGCTGGCCCTCGCGGCGGCCGGGCTCGGGCTGCGCCAGCTGACCGGCTCTGAGGTCTGGGACGGGGCGGCTTCCATCGCCATTGGTGGCTTGCTGGTGGCCGTTGCGATCCGGCTCGGGCTCGACAGCCGGGAGCTGCTGATCGGCCGGGCGGCCGATCCCAGCGAACAGGCGGTCATCCGGGCCGAGATCGAGCAGATGCCCGGCGTTGATGGGCTGCTGGAGCTGCTGACCATGCGCATTGGCCCCGAGCACCTGATCGTGGCGGCCCGGGTCGCGTTCAGCGATCAGATCGACGCCGACGCGGTCGAGGAGCTGTCCGAGCGCATCGACCAGCGGCTGTCGGAGCGGCTGCCGGTGAGCTCACACGTGTTCATCGATCCCACCGACACCACCAGCGGGAGCCGGGGCTCGCTGCTGCCCGAGGCCGGCGACGCCGACGCCACCAGATAGGTGCCGCCTGAGGGTCAACGCCTGCCGAGGCTGATCCGAATTTCTTTCTTTATAAAGAAAATGAGCTGAGGCGCCCATCCCCCGCGGTCATGCTTCGCGCAGGCGGGGCAGGATCTGCTGTGCGTAGAACTCGAAGAACCCCTCGTGGTTCCCGCCGACCTGGCCGATGTAGACCTCGTCGAAGCCGGCCTGGATGTACTCGCGCACCCCGTTCAGGTGCACGTCCGGATCGGGGCCGCACGGAGCCGAGATCATGTCCTCGGACACGAGTTCGGCGAGCTGGCTGAAATGCCTGGGCAGGGGAAGCAGTTGAGCCGACTCCCCCGGGATGACATCGGTGGGCCACAGCCGGCGCATCGTCTTGCGTGCCTGGTTCTCGTCCGGGGCCCAGCAGACCTTGATTCCGCCCTGGACGGGCCGCTGGCCCCCACCGCTTTCGCGGTAGAGCCGGACGAAGTCCGCGTTTGGCTGCACGCACATGTAGCCATCGGCGATCTCCCCGGCCAGCCTGATGGCTTTCTCCCCGAATCCCGACAGGAAGACCGGCGGCGGCGTCTCGGGCAACGAGTAGAGCCGGGCTGTCTCCACCGTGTAGTGGCGGCCCCGGTAGGTGATGAGCCGGCCACTCAGCAGTTCGCGGATGACCTCCACCGCTTCCTGGAGCATGTCCAGCCGCTCCTCGGCCCCGGGCCACGGACCGCCAAGGATGTGCTCGTTGAGCAACTCTCCGGTGCCGACACCGAGGGTGAACCGGCCGCCGGTCAAGATGGCCGACGTCGCCGCCGCCTGCGCCACAAGCGCAGGGTGCTGGCGTACCAGCGGGCAGGTCACCGCCGTGGCCACCGGCAGCGACGTCACCTGAGAAATCGCACCGATCAGCGACCACACGAACCCGCTCTGACCTTGCTCATCCAGCCACGGGTGGAAGTGATCGGAGATCCACAGCGCGTCGAACCCCGCCTCCTCCGCGAGCTTGGCCTGCCGGACAAGCTCGCCCGGCTCGTATTCCTCACAGGCCAGGAAATAGCCGTACCGCGTCATGATCCGCCGTCCCCTCTTCGCTGATGCCGCTGCATGCGAGGAGCGCCACTACCCGGCCGGCGACGCGTTACACGCACTGGGCCAAGCTCCGGATTCGTCTGGGTACCGCCGGTTTGACCGGCCGGTTAGGTCTCACCCGCCTGGGTAGCCGGGGATCTCCGCTTAGGGGAAGGGGAGACGTATGGCCGATCCGCGTAAGCCGGCCGATGCATCGGCCGGAGAGCTGGTCAAGCAGCTCACCGAACAGGTGTCCCAGCTTGTCAGGGATGAGATGAGACTTGCTGCCGCCGAGATGGCCCGCAAGGGCACGCGGGCTGGCCGCGGCGCCGGCCTGCTCGGCGGCGGCGGTGTCCTGGCGCTGTATGGCCTGGCCTGCCTGATCGCCGCGGCGGTCGCCGGGTTGTCGGTCGTCCTCAAGATCTGGGCCGCGGCGCTGATCGTCGGCGCAGCGGTCCTGGTCATAGCCGGGCTGGTGGCGCTGATAGGCCGGCGCCAGTTCGGGCAGGCGACACCGCCCGTGCCGGAAGAGGCGATGACCAGCACCAGGGAAGTTGTCCACGAGGTCAAGGAGAGGGCGCACCGATGACTACTCCGGAAGAGTTGCGGGACGACATCGAACGCACCCGCGACCAGCTCGGCGAGACCGTTGAGGCGCTGGCGGCCAAGGCTGACGTGAAAGCCAGGGCACAGCAGAAGGCCGCCGAGGTGAAAGCGGGTGCACAGCAGAGAGGTGCCGACGCGGCCAGTCAGGTGGCAGCGCGGGCCAAGAGCCTGACGAACCGCCTGCCGGCCCTGCTGAACAAGCGATCGGGCGGCCTGATCGCGGCGGGCGTGGCGGTGCTGGCCGTCACCTGGCTGATGGCCAGGCGCGCACGGCGAGCCGCGTAAACAGCAGGGGCCGTCATTGCCGGCCGTCGTCGCCCCGCAGGGCGGGCTCGTCGCTGGGCTGCTCAGCGATGCCAGGGGCCTGGGTGTCCCGGCGACGGCCCATCGCCCGCAGTCCGGGCAGCGCGGCCAGTGCGAATGGCAGGGGCAGCGCCAGGGTGAGGATGCGGTAGGCGAATATGCCCACGGTCGCGACTGCCAGCGGCGCACCGCTGTACCAGAGGGTGAGCGGCAGCACCAGAGCGAGGACACCAGCTCCGGCCAGCGGCCCGGTACGGCGGGTGAAGACCATGCCGGTCGCCATCGCGACGATGAACGCCGCCGCGTTCATCCGGTAGCCGAAGGCGGCCAGCCCCAGCCAGGCGGCGAACATGTCAGCCGCCCAGTACAGCGCCATGCCCGGCACGGCCGGCCAATGCTCGCCCGGCGCCAGGAACAGCGTCCGGACCAGGTGAATGGAGTCGAGGAACAGCCCGGCCCTGCCGCGCAGCCCGGGCCGGTCGCGCAGCCGTGCCCGGTAGCGCTCGGCGAGCCAGAAGGCTAGCAGGAAGCCAGGGACGGGAACGACGGCCCACGGCAGGGTGAAGTCCGCCGGAGGCGCTCCGCGCGCGGTGGCCAGCACAACGATGGCTGCGGCAGCGGCACCGAGGGACAGCACCCCATGCTCCAGGCCGGCCAGCCCGGTGACCCGCACGGCCGCATCCCGCTTGCTGGCACCCGCCGCCCTGAGGGCATAGGCGTCAAGGGCGGGGCCGCCGTGCGAGAGGAACCCGCCGAATCCCGCGGCCACAATGGCGCGCATCCGCGGCCCGGGCAGCGACGGTCCTGCCTCCGAGCGGAACACTCCGTCGTAGGCGAGGTAGTAACCGTAGAAAGAGACGGCCAGGCTGCCCGCCACGCCGGCCAGCCAGGTCCAGTCCGCCCAGAAGTGCGGCAGGACCTGCTGGATGCTGGCAAAGCCCGCGATATAGGCCAGGCCCGTGCCCGCGGCCAGCTCCAGAACGAAGGCCAAGAACACCAGCAGGCCGATCTCGGCCCCACGGTGGTGGATCAGGTGACCGGAACGCAACAGCGGAGGGAGGCGCATCGGCATCGCCACTACCCACGGGCCCGGCCCGGAAACGGTGAGGACGCGGCCCTCCAGGAGCATGGACTCCCCGCGTACCGCAA
>DASXMU010000434.1:0-3655 GCA_036495485.1 Streptosporangiaceae bacterium | reverse complement strand
TCGGCTATCTGGCCCGCATCCGGATCACCGCGATGCGGGCCCCGGCGTCAGCGGCTCGCGTCTCCCTCGTGGAATTCGTCACGGCCGGTCTGCCGCGAGTCGCCGTGGGCGTCAGATCAGGCCTGAGATTGCCAGGTACCGCCGGCGGCTATGGCAACGGCGCCGCTAACGGCTTGTCCAACGGTGCCGCCGCTGACGGCTTGTCCAAGGGGGCCGCCGCTCACCGCTCGTCTAACGGTGCCTCCGCTAACGGTTCGTCCAATGGCGCCGCTAACGGTTCGTCTAACGGCGCCGCTAACGGTTTGTCTAACGGCTCATCGCCGGACTCAGGACGTACGAGTGTGACGCTGAGGAGGCTGCGCTGGTCCGTCGCCGCCGAGACGATGATCGTCTTGGCGGTGCTGGCCGTCACCGCTGTGCTGGTCAACACCGCCACCGCGCGGGAGAGTTACACTCCGCCAGCCAGCGCGGCCGTCGCGTTCAACACCGGCGGTCCCGGTGGGCGTGGCAACGTCAGCATCACGGTGACGCCCGCGGTGCTCGGGCCCAACCAGGTTCGTGTATCTGTCACCGGCAGCTCAGGAAGACCGTACTCGCCGCAGCAGGTCCAGGTGGCCTTCCTGCTGCCCGCCCAGCACCTCGGACCGCTGCCCGTTGCGCTCAAGCAGGACGGCGCGGGGCGTTATGCTAGCGGATCGGTGGCGGTGCCCATTGCTGGTCAATGGCAGCTGCAAATCACCATCCGTAGTGATGCCTTCGACGAGACGACCGTCGTCGTTCCGGTCCCCGTTCACTAAAATGGCGAAAAGGACACAAAATATACAATTACCGATTAAATCAGCCTCTCGCAGGTGGCGCCTTGATGCCATTCGCCCCCTAGGGGGGATTCGTCCCTGGCCACCTCTGCGCCACTGCTCTACCGTACCTGTAGTAGTTTGCCGTCGGTTTACCGAGACCTGAGCAGGCCTCGGCGTGTCCATCCGCATAGCCCGGAGGAGGCCGTCGTGGTTGTATCTGATCGATCAAGGAAGTTTACCGTCGGTTTGCTTTCCCATTACCGAAATTTTAATCAAGCCTTGGCGTGTCCATCCGTATAGCCCGGAGGAGGCCGTCATGGTTATATATAACGATCAAGCTCGCCCGAGCCCGGAATATGCTCCAATGAACCGCGCCGCTGGTGGCCGATACTTGCACCGGACGGCGCTCTTGGCCGAAGCCACGGGTTCTCGTGCACGGATGTGCACCCCGAATCCGATCGCCAGGCCTTGATGCGCGCTGCGGCCAACACGAACGCGCCCGGCTCCGCCGGGCGTTATTTGCCGCTGCGCTCCGTTTGCCGTTATCAGCCGCTGACGCTACGCACTGTACCTACCGCCGGGGGGTGGACGTTCCAACTATCGCTGTCTCCGCTCGCTGCAGCGTGGAGACATCACTACGGAGATCCGAATGTCGTCCATCGGCCCCACCTCGCCCGAAGCTGCCCCGCCGCTCCTCACCCAGCGGGAGATGATGGTCGTCTTCCTGATGAGCGCTGGTCATACCGCGTCCGAGATCGCGAAACTACTTGACTTGCGCCCGCGCACGGTGGAGAACCGCAAGCGGAGCATCTACGAGAAGCTCGGAGTCGGCAACCAGAGTCACGCGGTAGCCAAGGCGATCTGGCTTGGATTGCTCCAGCCCGGCCCGCCCCCTACCCTCCCCCCCAGGGGGCCGGTCCCGCAGCAGCATGCGGGCGAACCGGGACGCGCCCTGCTTGCCGTTTTAATCGGCCCGGCCAGCAAGAACCGGGAGGAGATTGAACAGCGGCTGATCTCCGAACGCGTACCGCTCGTCAGCGCGGTGAAACGCGAAGAGCTGATCCGTGATCACTGGCTGTGGTGGCACCGCGGGCCCGTCGTCCTGGTGCTCGTCGATCCTGAGCCCGAGGACTGGCAGGTGACCATCGCGCTGGGCGCGCCGACCGTGCTCATCCGTAACTGTGACATCCCAGAGGAGCTTGCGATCGCTGACGCTCTGGCGCGCCAGGCGAGCGCCGTGGTGTCCACGACGGACGTCACGACCGGGCTCGCGCCCACCTTGACTGCCGTGGCGCAGGGTCTGATGGTGCTGAGCTGGGGATACGCTAGTGCGCTGCTGAAATGGGCGCCTTCTCCCGATCCGGCGATGCTCAAGCTCACGGCACGGGAATGCGACATTCTTGCCTCCATAGCCCGCGGCCACACGATCCGGCAGACCGCGCGCACGCTGGGTATAGCGGCAAAGACTGTCGAGAACACCCAGGCACGGCTTTTCAGGAAGCTCGGCGTCCGCAACCGGATGGAGGCACTGACCACCGCCGATGCCCTGGGCCTCATCGACCGGGCCATAGTTCCCGTTGACGAACCGTCCACCTGGCGGGAGAACTGCCAGCTCATCTCCCGGTAACCGCCAGCCAGTGCTCGACCCCGCTAGGGCCGGTCACGAGCAGGATCGGTGCGATGCAGGGCTGCGGAAGGCTCAGCCTGGCATCGATGTCCGAGTTCCCGCACGAGTTGGCCTCGAAGTCACCCGTGCTGACATTCCTGACAGCGGCGGTGCCGCCCGGGCCGACGCTCAGGCAGCTGACAACAACCCGGAAGGCGGGAAACGGATTCGTGCCCCGCAAGGCGCGCGGAACCGAAGGATCGCCAGCGAGAACCAGCCCGCGTATCCGTACCAGGAGATGATCATCGCCGCTGAGTGAGCCCGATGCGGCCTCCACTATCCAGGGGAGCCCGCCGCCGGCTATCCCGCGAACGGCGTTGACCGAACCCGCAAAGGGGCCGGCGACAGGCGTCAGCGTGTTGAACTTCATGATCATCCCGCAATCAGAGTCTTCCAAGAAGGCACCCCCCCGGCACCACCACCGGACCGTCTGAACCCGTGCCGTTGACGTTGCCCATGGCCGTGCCGCCAGGGATGCCGCGTTGCATCTCAGTTCTCTTTGCCTGCCCTATGGACCGCATACCGCCGCCGCCACAGTCGGTTCTGTCTTCCGATCACACGTGTGGCTGGCGCGTCAGGTTCAGTTGTCAGCGGACGTCAGGATCTGCCGGCGGCGGCCATCGGATGCGCCTGGGGCGTCAGCTCAGCGGCTGCACTCGTTTCCAGCGATGGCCGGGGTGAGCCGGATGCTGCCAGGCAGGGCCGGATACTGCCGGGCAGTCCCGGGGCTACCAGGCAAAACACCGATCAGGCATGACCCCGATCGATCGTGCGCGAGCGGGGCCGGCGCTGCGTCCTGAGACGATCCCGGCGGGGGAGAATTGGCATCCCCGGTGGGCAGGACTTCCTCCTGGGCCCAGCGCACGAGCCAGGTAAGCGGCCCGGGCGGGCAGCCCTTAGGGCCAGGTACCGGCGGCTGGCAGCCGGCCCGGTGGTGGGCAGGCGTGGGTCAGTGCGCTGTCCAGGGCCGGAGCTTGCCGGGGTTGCGTACTGCCCAGATGCGCTTGATCTGGTCGCCTGCGACGTCGAACGCGACGATATAGCTCGCGATCTGCTCGCTGCCCTCGATCGGGCGCAGCGCGGCGCTGACGAGACCGCCGCCGTCGGCGATCACCGTGGCGCCGGGGTCGAGGAGACCGATGAGGGCGTTGATGTCCTTGGCTTCCCAGGCCTGGCCGGGTCGGCCGGGGCG
>DASXMU010000433.1:0-3694 GCA_036495485.1 Streptosporangiaceae bacterium | reverse complement strand
TGCGCGGCAGCGCGACGGGCACCGGCTGCCCGGGAGGAAGCATCATGGCCAGGGTACGGACGCTGGCCATCGTGGCGGTGGCCGCGGCGGCGGTGGCCGCGGGTGTGACGAGCGCGGTCTCCGGCGGGAGCGATCCGGGGCGCGCCGGCCCGGCCACGACGGGCGCTGGCGTTGCGTTCCCGCTGCATACCAGCGGGGCGTCGATCGTGGACTCCCACGGCCACCGGGTCAAGCTGGACATGGTCAGCTGGTACGGCGCGGAGTCGACCGGCTACGTGGTCGGCGGCCTCGCCTACCAGCCGATATCCAAGATCATCGACCGGATCGTGTCGATGGGCTTCAACGGGGTCCGGCTGCCTTGGTCCAACCAGATGTGGCAGTCGGATCCACCGGTCCGCGCCACCTACCTGGCCGCGAACCCGCAGTTCAAGGGCGAGCGGGCACGCACGATCTTCGAGCAGGTCACCCGCGATCTGGCGGCCGCGGGCCTGATGGTCGTGCTGGACGACCACACCAGCAACGCCGAGTGGTGCTGCTCCAACGGAGACGGCAACACGCTCTGGTACAACTCCAGCTACCCGCAGCGGGCCTGGCTGGCCGACTGGAAGTCGATGGCCGCCGAGTTCAAGGATGTCCCCCAGGTGATCGGCGTGGACCTGCGCAACGAGCCGCGTGGCACCGCGAGCTGGGGTGGCCCGGCGCCGGCCGACTGGCAGGCGGCGGCCGTCGCGGGCGGCGACGCGGTGCAGAGCGTGGACCCGCACCTGCTGATCTTCGTCGAGGGGGTGGCCAACGCCGGCGACCTGTCCGGCGTGGCCAGCCTGCCGGTGGACCTGACCGTGGCCGGCCACGTCGTCTACGAGGCGCACGACTACGGCTTCTGGCAGAGCGAATCGGACAGCTACGACGCCTGGGTGGCCCGGATCCAGCCGAAGTGGGGCTACCTGGCCGGCCGCTACCCGCTGTGGGTGGGCGAGTTCGGCACCTGCAACACCTCGGCCACCTGCGTGGCATCCAGCAGCCCCAGCCTCGGCCTGTGGTTCGGGTACCTCACCCGGTTCCTGGCCTACCACGACGTGAACTGGTCCTACTGGGCGGTCAACGGCACCCAGTCGCCCGGCCGGGGCCGGACCTACGGGGTCAGGGAACCCTACGGCGTGTTCAACACCGCCTGGACCGGCCCGGCCAATCCTGGCCTGCTCAGCGCCCTGCAGGGGATCCAGCCGGCCTGCCAGCCCGGGCCGCTGGCCAGCGGGACGTACTACATCGCCAACGCACGCACCCACCAGGTGATCGACATCCCCGGCTTCTCGGCCGCCAACGGCGCCGGCCTGGACCAGTGGCCGCTCAATCACGGCGCCAACCAGCGGTGGAAGGTCACCGCGCGCGGCTGCGGCCTGTACTCGATCACCTCGGTGCTCAATGGCCAGGCGATGGAGGTCGCCGGCCAGTCCACGGCCAACGGGGCCGGTGTGGACGAATGGTCCTACTGGGGCGGCGGCAACCAGCAGTTCATCATCGGCTGCAACGTGACGGGCTCCTGCACCATCGCCAGCCTCAACAGCCTGGATGACCTGGAAGTTCCCGGTTCTTCGATGAAGCCGGGTACGCTGCTAGACCAGTGGGATGGTAATGGCGGTACCAACCAGGAGTGGCGATTCGAGAAGGTCAGCTCTGCTTGATTGGCCGGAACCCAAACCCCACGGCCACTCGCTGACCTACGGTTAGCTTCGCCGGAGGTTCGCACTCATGAAGTCACAGTCTGCGCGTCATGGCCACCGGTCCCAGTCACGTCACGGCCACCGGTCCTTGTACGGTCCGGTGGCACGCCCGGCCGCCATCCTCGTCGCCGGGGCGGCATGCCTGCTGACCACCTCGGCCACCCCCCTGCACAGCGGCCCCGTGTCCGACGTGGCCGTCCATCACCACAAGGCGGCACCGGCCAAGCCCGCGGTGCTCGCGAAGATCGCGCCTGAACCGCAGATCGTCCCGCAGCCGGTCAGCATGACGGCGGGCCGCGGCTGGTTCCGGCTGACCCGGGGCACCCGGATCGTCGCCGGGTCGGCGGCCGTGACCGCGGTCGCCAGCGACCTGGCCGGCTACCTCAGGCCGGCCACCGGCTATCCGCTGCCGGTCGCCACTGGCAGCCCGCACACTGGCGACATCGCGCTCAAGCTCGGCAACCCCGGGATCAAGGCCAGTACCCACGGCGAGGGCTACCGGATCGACGCATCCCCGGCCGGGGTCACGGCCGGGGCACAGACCACGCACGGCCTGTACGACGCGATCCAGACGCTCCGCCAGATGCTGCCGGTCTGGATCTTCAGCACGAGCAAGCGGCCTGGCCCGTGGCTGATCCCGGCGGTGCACATCACCGACTACCCGCGCTACGCCTACCGCGGCCTGATGCTGGACTTCGCCCGGCACTACGAGCCGCCGTCCGCGGTCGAGCGGCTGATCGGCCAGGCCGCCGCCGACAAGATCGACGTCCTGCACCTGCACCTCAGCGACGACCAGGGCTTCCGCCTGGTGATCAACGGGTTCCCCCGGCTGAGCAAGACCGGCGGGCGGGGCTCGGTCGGCACCCAGGGGCGGGTCATGGACCCCGGCGGCTTCTGGACCCAGGCCCAGTACCGGGCCGTCGTGGCGGACGCGGCCGCGCACTTCATTACCGTCGTGCCCGAGGTGGACTCGCCCGGCCACGACAACGCGATCATCATGTCGGAGTACAACGACGACTCCAACCCGCGCCTGAGCGGCAACCGGGACGACATCAACTGCAGCACGCACAACCCGCCGGTCTGGGACTACACCCAGGACGTCGGCTACAGCGCGCTGTGCCCCGGCAGCCAGAACACCTGGGTCATCGAGAGCAACATCATCAACCAGCTCACCGCGCTGTCGCCCGGCCCCTATTACGACATCGGCGGCGACGAGGTGCCTGCCACGGTGCTCAGCCAGGCCCAGTACGCCGAGTTCGTCAGCAAGGAAGCCACCATCGTCCACGCCCACGGCAAGACGCTGATGGGCTGGGCGGACATCGCCGGGCCCGGCACCAAGGTCCCGCCGGGATCGGTCGCCGAGTACTGGGAGCCGGTGGCCGGGTCGGCGTCCGGCACGATCACCGCCCGCGAGGCGGTCGCCAAGGGCATGAAGATCGTGATGTCCCCGGCCGACCACGCCTACCTGGACCAGAAGTACCTGGCCGGGACGCGCGGCGACCAGCCGCCGGGGCTGGGCCAGATCTGGGCCTGCGGGCGCGGCTGTGACCTGGACGCGGCCTACGACTGGGATCCGGGCGGGTTCGTCACCGGCGTCACCGACCGCAACGTGATCGGCGTCGAGGGCGCGGTGTGGACGGAGACCCTGGTGGACCTGTCCACCGCGGACTACATGACGTTCCCCCGGCTGGCTGCCCTGGCCGAGGTGGCCTGGTCCCCGGCCGCCAAGCGGTACAAGGGCAGCCCGGCCAACCGCAGCTTCATGAGCCGGATGACGGCCGTGGGCGGCAGGCTGATGGCCGCGGGCATCAACTTCTACCCCTCCACCCTGGTCGGCTGGCACCTGGACGGGTTCGGCTCCGCGCTGACCGCGAACGGCCGCACGGCCTCCGGCACGGTGGCCACCGTGGCCGCCCCCGGCATCCAGCCCGGCGCCGTCTTCGCCGCGATCCACTGGGGTGACGGGACCACCA
>DASXMU010000432.1:0-14458 GCA_036495485.1 Streptosporangiaceae bacterium | reverse complement strand
GTGGCGGGCAACTGGCGGGCGACCCGGAGATCCACGGCGAGCGTCACCCGCTGCGGGTCCGGCATCACCTCTCGGGCCTCCCCGAGCAGGCGCGCGTACTCCTGCGCCGGCATGGTGCCGGCTGACGGAAGCATGGCCAGGCCCGCGGGAATTCTGTGCAGCGTCACGCCGGCCGGCGCCTGCAGGTTCTCCAGCTCTTCCTCCAGGCTCACCTGCCAGGTGAACCTCGGGTTGGCCAGCGCACCACGGCGCACCGGGGCACCCCCGGCCGGGTCGAAACGCCACCATGATGCGGTCGGGTTGCCCTCGGCATGCGTGAACAGGCCCGCCGGAGTCGGCGCGACAGCGCCGTTCGCCGCGGCAGTATGCCTTCGGATCCGGTCTGACAGGTGTTCGGCCAGCACCGCAGCACGGCCGTAGCCGGCGCCGTCCTCATCATGGTGCACCATGATGAGGTCGAATTCGGGCGGGATCGTGCGCGCTGCCTCCTCTATGGCGGCGGTCAGGTCGTCCGGGAGCAGATCCGCCGCACTGACGTCCGCCGCGATGAACAGGTGGAGGATCCCGGGTATGTCCGGCAGTTCGCCAATCAGGGCTCGTTCGGCATCGGTCAGGTCCCCGGCCGGATCGAAGGGACCGGCCGAGCGGATCATGACGAGGTTCCGGTGGCCGGCCAGCGGCCCGGCGACCAGCCCGCCGGTTATATCGATTTCGCCGGCCAGCGCGGAGCCCGGCCGCGGCCGGAACTGGCCCAGCAGGGTGAAGCCGGGGGGTGGCGGGCTGATCCGGGGGGCAGCAGCACTCGGCGGCAAGAGTGGGGCGTCGTCCTGGAGCGGCCCGGTGATGACCGTGTGCAGGTCATGGCTGGTGGGCTGGATGGCGAGCGGGCCGTTCCCGTTGAACGCGACCCAGGGGTGACGGCTGGATGCTGGTTGCTCGCCGGTATCCGGATCCGCGCCGGCGACCAGCGGCCGGCCGGCTGTGTCGAACCAGTAGTTGACCGACCAGGTCTGGCCTAGCGGGGTGTGGTAGACATGGGCTCGCGAGGCCAGCACCCGGTTGTGCAGGTAACCCGCGACCCGCTGGGCGAATGGTGCACGGGCCGCCGGCCCGGGCGCGCCGGCATGGGCGGCCGCGATCACGAGGTCCGGTATCCGGGACCGGTCCTGGCCATGGAACTGAGCGTGCTCCGCATGGAACAGGCTCCACAGGTGGGCGGCGAATTCGACGGCAGTCAGGTCAGGGCTGCCGCGGAACCTGGCCATCGCCGGGCTGAGCCCGTTCAGCAGCCGGAACGGCTCGGGGAACGGGGTGCCCGCGGGGTAGGCGTAGCCGACGTGGAAGGTGTCCCGCTGGTAGTCGTAATGCCCGGTGGCGGTGAACCAGTCGCGCAGGGCGGGGTCGAGCCGCCCCGCGGGATGCCTCCCGCTGGCCGCCTCATCCCGGGTGAACAGCGGCATGTTGAACACGGCGGCCAGCACGTTGGCGTCGTCGCCCGGCCGGGGGAAGTAGCGGCCGGCCGGGACTGGGATGCCGCCGCGGTGCAGCAGGCCCAGCCGGATGCTCGCCTCAGGGCTGACACCCAGTTCCAGGGCATTGCGGACCAGGAATGAGGCGGTGACCGTGCCGCCCGGCAAGTTGATTGTGTCCCGCTGGTTACGGGCGGCCAGGGTGACGGTGATGACGGCATCGGCCCCTACCCGCAGCCAGGGAATCCTGCGGTTGCGGGCCATTGCCCTGGTCATAACCTGCAGTACCCCGTACCCGGACCTGGCCGCCGATCCACTCAGGTTGACGTCCGTGCTGGCCGCGAGGTTCTGCTTCTGGTGAGAGACGGGAGAGGACTGGCTCCGGTCGCCGGTATTCAGGGTCGGGCCGCCGCTGCCGCCGGTGGACCACCCCATCCCCTGGGCCAGGTTGGTGTTGAACTCGGCGAAGTGGTAGCCGACCGATTCCAGCCAGCCGTTGAAGTAGCCGCGTACCTGCGGCGAGACGAGCCGTATGGCCACGTTGAGCTGGCCGTGTGTGTCGGTGAAGGGGCCGCCCTCCCGGACCAGCCCCGGCATGGTGAAGCCGTCCTGGTCCAGCATGAACTCGAGCTGGCGGGTGAGCATCTGGTAGGAGAGCATGTAGTGCAGGGCGTGGCGGGAGATAGTGCCATGCTCGGTGAGACGGCGGACCGCGGCGCTGCGCTGCCCGCTTTGCGGGGTTTCGTTGCCTGCCAGCCTGGCGACCACCTCGTCGAAGAGCACCTGCAGCTTCTCGTGGTCGAAGCCGAGGTTGAACAACTGCCGGCTGAGGATGTCGCCACTGGTGACGTTCAGCGGCGGCCCGGGCAGCGGGGCACTGGGCAAGACTTCCTGGACCGCCGCGGCGCCGGCCGGGACATCGGGCAGCGTGTCGTTGCGGATCAGGTCGAGCGGGATGAGGACCCGTTCCTTCACCCGGACGGCGCGGCTGAGGAGGGGACGGCGCTGATCGTCGGACTGCTGAACCTGGGTGGCGATCTTTTGCGGCAGGGTCATCCCGGCCGCGTTGGCCAGCCGGGACGGCTGATAGGTGGCGGACAGTGACACCTGGATTTCCACCTCGCCGCCGTAGCGGTCGGCGGGGCCGTCGATGAACAGGGTGTCGCGGCTTGCCTCAACGCTCTGCCGGTACCCGTCGGCGGTGACGGTCTCGGTGCCAGTGCCCTCCAGCCCGGCTTCCCCGGAGTGCAGTGGCCCGGCTGACGGGCTGACCGCGGGCGCGGCGGTTTCCGCCGGCCCGGCGCTGTCCGGCACAGTGACCTCCGGTAGCACCTGCACGGTCCAGCCCTTCCCCGTGGCCTTGGCCTTGGCTGTGTTGGCGATGTCGAGCCGGAACGCGTACCGGGAGACGTTCGCCGTCTCGACGTGCTCCAGGAACACGTAGCCCTGGTCATCGGGGTCGCGCCGGGCGCGCAGCAGGATCTGCACTCGCTCATGAGCCAGCGGGACCGAGCGGGGGGCGGCGGTCAGGATCAGGCCCGGCCCGAGCAGCAGGTCCATCAGCATGGTGAGGGAACCCAGGTTGAGCACGTTCTGGAGGCTGGCCGGGACCTGCCGCTGAGGGACATGGCCGTTCTCGATCGTCCAGTGCGCCTCGAGCAGTTCCGGCGCCTGCTCTTCGAGCAGTTCCCGCACCGCGGCGAGCACCGGGTTGCCCTCACCGGTGACGCCCGCCGGGCCGGGGACGGCACCGTGCGCGGGCGGCATGGGAAACAGCCGTTCGGATGCGGCCGACGGGGGAATCAGCGGGACGATGGGCACGGTGCGGGCACTGCCCGGGGTGCTCGGCAGGACCGGCACCTGCCGGGTGCCCTCCCTGGCCGCCGCCGGGGCCGTGGTGCGCCGGATTTCGGGGACGGTCCCTGGCCTAGTGGGCCACCCGGCCGCGACGCGGGGGTCGGGCCCGGGATCGGCCAGCCGCAGGAAGCTGATGCCGCGCCGGACGGTGACGATGGCGGCGGCGTGCCTGGGCAGGCTGCGGTAGATGACGTTCTGGTCGTGGGCGGTCACCGAGATCCGCCACACCATGTCGGCGGCGTTCTCCAGATATTGCCTGACCGCCTGGGTGAGCCGCCCGGAGGTAGGAGTGATGGTCCTGGTCTGGGTCCTGGTGGAGCCGTGCGTGCCGGTATATCCGGCCGACAGGTTCACCTGCTGCTCCCCACCGCCGAGCGCGCCTGCCAGCAGGCCGTAGACGCCGCCGAAGGCGTAGCTGAACGACTTTCCCTTGGCCACCGACGAGCTGACCGTGCCGTCGCCCTCGGCGACATGCATCTGGAACATCTCGACCGGGTCCGCGCCCGCCGGCTGGGCGCTGGTCGGGTAACCCTCGATCCGGATCACCGCATGCCGGTCGGTGACGATGCCGTCCTGCACGATGGTGTTCATCAGCACCGAAGGGCCGCGCACCATCGATGAGCTCAGGTGGACCGGGCTGGTGACGGTCCAGTGCAGGTCCCCGATCGAGGCCAGGTTCATTCCGGCGTCCAGCAGCAGCGACTTCAGCGTGCGGCCGATCTGGTGGCTGCCGAGCACCTCCATGACCTGGTCGTCAGGATTCAGTGGCACGTGGCCGCCGGGTCCGAGGAACGGCCTGATGTCGGGCAGGGTCACGGTCCGGTCCGGCCTTAGCATCGAATTCGGGCGCCCGCGGGGTGGCAGGAACCGGAACTCGCGGGCCTGGCCCGTCACGGCGACCACGGCGGGGTCGGGTGCCACTTCCCGGGTCAGCATCTCGGGGATGATGAACCGAGCCGAGCCGCCGTTCACCACCTCCCGGACGGTGGCCCCGGGGCGCTTCGCCCCGGCAACTCCCGCGGGGTTGAGCGCCGCCTTGGCAAGCGCGGTGAGCAGCGGCAGCCAGCCCCGGGGTGCGATGCTGTGCTCCCAGCGGATGTGTACCTCGATACGGAACCTGACCGGATAGTCGAAGTAGCGGGCCGGGCCTTCGTAGAGCATCGCTTCCAGCCCGAACCCGGATGCCTCCGCACCGGTGGTGGCGCTGTGTGTGCGGGAGCCGCCGAGGGCCAGGCTGGCGCCGAGGCTGCGCGCCGGGATGCTGGTGCCCAGGCCTATACCCGCGCCGCCCGTGACGGAGCCGGCGATGCTGGTGCCTACGGTGTCAGCGGCGGAGTTGCCCGCGAACGCCGAGGGCATCACCTCCAGTGTCGCTTCCCCGATCCGGCCGCTGGCGGTGTAGTCCGCCCCGCGATCGGCACGGACGGTGACGGTGATGATCTCGGTGCCGTCCCGGGCTGGGCGGAACAGTTCCAGTGTCTCCCCGCCGGGCTGGAACAGTCCGGCGGCCCCGCTGGCCAGCGCCTCCCTGGTGAACTTCGCGCTGAGCTGCGAGCGCAGGTAGGCGAGTTCCAGCGCCTTCCACGGCCGGGTCCATGCCAGCGGTTCGTCTGCTCGCTGGGTCATGTCCAGGATCGTCGGCAGCACAGCCTCGGCCTTGGACAGGTGACTGACGGCGGAGAAGCCCATTCCCTGCCTGGCCGCCAGGGATTCCGGCGGGTGGCGCTGCGTTCCCTGCTCATCCGGCTCGTCGTCTACCGGGATGTCCTCGCCGGACTGGCGGACTGCTTCGCTGATCAGTGCCTCGAAGCGGGCACGCTGGATGTCGGGGACCCGCAGCCCCACGAGGATGTCGCCCTCCACCTGGGGCATGTCTTCCGGAGCTTCGCTGTCCCTGGCGATCTGCACGATGAGGTGCATCTGCGTGGTGTAGCGCACGCTTTCCCCGTGGAAGACCACGCCGCGGATGTCGCCTGACCCGGTGTTCGCCAGCTGCGACCGGTCAGCCGACAGCGTCCCGGTGATTCCGCCCTTGAGGTACACGCCCGAGTTTCCGCCGTAGGGCGCCGACGGGTCGCCGATGGTGTAATCGGCCTCGGCCTGGGGCAGGGCCAGCGATACCTGCCCGCTCTGCGCCGCCTCGTCCACCACGTTGGTGAACCGCTGCAGTTCCTCCTTGACCGGCACGTGATCGATAGTGGACGCTTCGACCGTGCGCAGCTCGGCCCGGACGATCAGGTACGCCCGGCGCCCGCTGGAACCAGTGATCATCTGCGAGACGGCCCCGGGACCGGAGATATCCCCCCACATCCGCAGGAACGACGGCTCGCTGAGGAAGAACTCCACCCCCTCGGCCAGCTCAGGGTCCCGCCCGTCCAGGCCCTCGGCCAGCGCGTCGTACACCCGGCTCCGGATCTGCCTCAGCCCCCCGGCCGACTCGGGTGTAACCAGGAACTGCGACAGCACCGGCCGGAGGTCGCGCGCCGCGTCCCTGGCATACACCGGCCCGCCCCCGTTGCTGCCGGTCGGGTGCCGGATATGGACGGCTACCCCCGCGCCGCCAAGCTGGCTGGCCGGGTCGTGCGGGTTGATCAGCGCATTGGCCTCGACCTGCGCCTGGGTGACACCCAGCTGCCGTGCGCCCGGAAGCCTGCGCGGCACCGGGCGGAACGCGCCCGGCGGGTCGCCGGGCTGCTTCGCCGGGGCGAACTCCTCGGGGAACCCGGCCCGTGCGCCGCCATTGAGCGGCAGCATGCCGGTATCTCCCGGGCCCAGGTGGCCAGCCGGGCGGAGCCGCGTGGTCAGCGCGGCGCCGGGGAAGTCGAAGTAGGCGGTCCCGCCGTGGCCGACCGGAAAGCGCTTGGCCGCGGATACCGTGTCGCTGCCGCTGGTGAACGTGCTGCTGGCCCCCCCGGCCACGGCCGCGCCCGCAGTCACGGCGAACACCTTGCCCGGCAGCGCCCCGAACGGTGTTTTGACGTTCGCCGCCACGCTCATGTCGCGCCCGCTGACGACAGTGCGCCTCTTCCCCGCGATCACCTCATGGTCGGCCTCGACCGCGCCGTGCTCGATTTCCCCCACCGGCCGGTTCTCCGGATTGACCGCCTGCTCGTGGACCCACTGAGCCGGATCGCCCAGGTCCAGGCCGATCGTGACCTCCTGCCGCGAACTCCCGGTGCCGACCTCGAAGATCAAGCCGCCCTCCAGCAGCCGCTGGGTGAACGCGTGGTTGCCGTGCTCGCGCAGGAACCTGAGAACACGCCCGGTGACTACCCCGGTCAGCCCGCTGGCCGCCGGCAGCGCGGTCGCCACCAGCCCGGCGATCCCCCCGTCGTCGCCCAGCCGCACCCCGCCCAGCCGGACGAACCGGCCCCGGTGGCCCATCGGGTACTGGCGTACGCCATCGACTTCCACGCCGAAGCCCGGAGGCAGTTCCCGGTCCGGAATGCCCGCCGGGTCCTCCGTCACCGTGCTCGAGATGCCGGACCGGACGGACGGGGGTTGCGCGTAGAGGCTGCGGCGGTCGGACCCGCTCACCGACGGGGGCGAGTGTGTTCCGGTCGCGCTCCCGGCGATACCGCTGATATGGGTAGGCGGCGCCAGCATCCCGCCGAAAGCGCCGGTGCCGACGCTGACGAACCGCACATCCTGCCGCGGCGCGGGCCACCGCCCGGTTACCGGGTCATCCGGCCCGCCGGGCTGGCCCAGGATGGTGGCGCCAAGCTGGCTCATAACGTCCGCCAGGGTGCCGTGGTACCTCACCGGTGGTGCTCCGTCCCTGGTCACCCGCTGCCACGCGGCCTGGCGGGAGAGGTCCGGGGCCGACCTGCCGCCGGCCGCAGCCGGCGCGCTGATCACGTCGCCGGCCGCCGTGCGCCACACGTCGTCCAGTCCGGCCAGCACATCCGAGCCGAGGCTCGCCGCGAACGCCGCCATCTCGCTGGCGCTCGCGAGCACGCATGACACCAGCACGACCGGGCGGCCAGGTACCCAGCCGGGCAGGCTGGTCAGCCGGGCCGCGAACTCGCTGAAGCCGTACTGCCGCCCGTCCGCCTCAAACCGGCCGGCCTGCTGGTTGAAGTGCACCGCGACCATGTGATGGCCCTCGAACCCCGGCAGGTTGCCCGCGGCCCGCCGGACCGTGGGATCGTCATGATCCAGCGGGAAGAACCAGCCTCCGGTGAGCTGCTCGGGCGCGAACTGGACCTGCTTCACGACCGGAACGTCCCGCCCCGGCCCCGGCCGCGCAGCCGGATTCTTCAGCGCCGACCGCAGCGGCGGCGCCGGGCGCGTGGTCGGGGCAGCCGGGGCCGCTGCTGGCGAGGCGACCTCGAACGCGGCGGCACGTCCCGGCTCGGTCACCTGCCCCGCGGCGCTGAGCGGCGTCACCTGCGGGCTGGCTGGCGGCACACCGGTGAGCTGGCCGGCCAGCGCGGTGACCGGCGTCGCTAGCTGGCCGGCCAGATCGCTGAGGGCGGCGAGGTCGTGCCGGCCGGTGCCGGGTGCGGCATAGACATTCAGGACCGCCCGGGCCGGCCGCGGCAGCCCGTCCAGGTAGCCGCGGACCTGGTCGGCCAGCCCGGCACCGGCCTGCCGCGGGTCGATGAAAACCCGGAACACCCCTGCGTCCGGTACAACCGCGCCGGTCCCGGCCAGCACCCGGCCGGGGACGGTGGTGCCGATGGGATGCGCGATCACCCCGGACCGCACGTGCGTGAGCTCGAATGCGCCCGGCCGGGGCAGCGGATGCTGGGCCAGAACCTGGTCCCAGGCCGGCACCGGGCTGGCCGGGGCTACCGCTGGCTGGCCGCCGGAGGACGGGGTCGAAGGCGTCCCGTAGGCCGGCTGGCCTGCCCGCATCCCGGGCAGCACCCAGCCGGGAAGAGGCGGCGGTCCTTCGCTGACTGGGCTGGTTATCTGGCGGATGACGGCGCGGTATTCCTGCCGCAGCCTGACCAGCTCTCCCGCGGCCTGCCACAGCGCGTGCCTGGCCTGCACCACCGGGCTGACCGGCCGCGGCCCGGCGCTCGCCGCCAGCTCGCTGCCGGTGTGCCGCGCGGCACCGGCGTCCGGCTCGCCGCCAGCAGCCGGAACAGTGCCCGGCTGCGGCTCAGCATCAGCCTGCGGCCCGGCGGTACCCTCCAGCGAGTGAGGCGCGGGGCCGACGGGAGCCTGCCCGCCGTGGCCGCTGGCCAGATCCTCGGCCCGGGTGCTGGCCGCGGCCGCCTTGCCGTAGCTGTCCTGCGCCTTCGCGACGGCCTTCAGCCGGGCTGTGACGGCGGTGCGCGCGATCTCGGCCGCGGCCTTGGCCTGGGACAGCGCCGAAAACGACGTCTGCCTGGCCTTGGCGGTCGCGTCGGCGAGGGCGGTCCGGGCGGCCGCCAGCTCGCCGCTGTCCACGGCGGTGGGGTTCTCCTCCGCCGCGGTCTTGATCTGCTGATAGGTGGCCCGTTTGGCCGCGGCGTCGGCGGCGTTCAGGTCATGCGTCAGCCGCAAGACGGTGACGCCGGCCTCGGCGCGGGTCAGGCCCGCCTGCGCGTCGGCGAGGTCTGCCTCGGCCTGGGCCGCGGCCGCTTTCGCCTGTGCGACCTGTGCGGCCTGACCGGTCTCCGTCACCCTGGCCTGTGCTGCCCCGGCCACCGACGTGGCCAGACCGGCCTCCCCCGCCGCCTTGGCCGAGGTCTTGCCCAGGGCCGCCCAGTAAGCGGCGAACAGATCGGCGCTGGTCTGCCGTGCGGTCGCTTCTGCTCGCACGTGCTCCGCGCGCGCCGCAGCCTTGGCTGTTATCCGGGCCAGGAGGGTCCGGTAGGCGGCGACGGCGTCGGCCGCCGCCTGTTTTTCCGCCGCGTTGGCCCGGGCCAGTGTGACCCGCTCGCCGGCGGCCCCGCGGTAGGCCGCCTTGACCTGGTCCGCGACCCGGCCGGCCGCTGCTCCGGCCTCAGTGGCGTGCGCCCGCGCCGTGCCGGTGGCCCGGGCATTCACCCGTACCGCGCGCCGGGCCGCGGCGATGTCCCCGCGGCTGGCGCCCGGCTGGTCCTGCAGGTTGCGGAGGCTGGTCTCGGCCGCTTCATGGGCGGCCGAGGCAGCCGTGTACTGCGCTTTGGCCTCGCTGAACGCCGTGTCCGCCGCGCGATAGTCAGCTTTCGCGGTTTCGTGCCCGGCCACGGCCCGGTCAAAGGACGCACGGGCCGCCGCGCTGGAGCCTGCGGCTTCGGTGTAGCCGAGCTTGGCCGCCTCGTGTGCCGCTGCGGCGGCCGTGACCTCTGCGCCGGCCTGGTCCACCGCAGACCGGGCCTCGCCGGCTACCGCCTGGGCGTGCTCGGCGGCGGTGCGGCGGGCGGAGTCCTGCGCCGCCGCATGGTCGGCCAGTCGCTGTGAATACCGCGCCGCCGCCTCCTGGTAAGCCTTGGCCGGCGGCGGGCCGGACGTCTCGCCGCCAGCATGCGATGGCCCGGGAGGAGCATGGCTATCCTGGGCGAGCGCCTGCGGGTGTGCCGGGGGTGGGCTGTCCGGCTCGGCACCGGCCCGCAGCGGGTCGCTGGGAGCCTGGTCTGCCGCGAACTTGGCCTGCTCGGCGTCGAGAGCCTTCTTCGCGTCGGCCAGCCGGCTGGCGGTCTTGGCCGACTGATACTTGGCGTAGGCGTGCGCATACCCGGCGGTCTTGGTGTTGACCGCGCTGGTCAGCCGCGGCAGGCTGGTGCCGGCCCCGGCCAGTCCTTCGCTCATCGTGGCGTGCTCGAGCCGCCGGGCAGCCGCCAGCAGGCCGGCCTCGCGCTGGTTCAGCTCGGACAGCCTGGTTTGTGCCTCGGCGGGAGCCTGAACGTCCGGCCGCACACCTGACGGCGAAGCGGCCGGCTCCTGGCCGGCCGGGTCCGTGCGCTGGCCGAGCACCTCCCGCCGGGCGGTGGTCACCTTCTTCAGCTCGGCGATGATCTCGCTCTTGTTCGTGGCCGGCTTCGGTGCCAGGTTCCCCGTTCGCGGCTTGCCCCACCGCCTGGCCTGCTCGGCGAACAGCTTCGCCTCGCTGTCATCCAACCTCTTCAGCTCGCCGCCAATCTCGGTCAGCCGCCCGGATACGGCCTGGGCCTGCGGTCCGGCCGGAGGCTCGGCTTGCAGCCTGGCCTGCTCGTCCAGCAGTTGCCGCCGCTGCGTGGTGACCTGCTCGAGATCGCGGCTGAGCTGAGTCCACCGGCCTGCGGGCTCACTGGGCCCGGTCTTCTTCTCCGGCTGGTAGACCGTCCCGCCGGGCCGTCCCCCGGCGGCGAGTTCCTCCTTGACCCCGACCGCATGGGCCAGCGCGTCAAGTGCCTTCTCTTGCTCGGATCTGGCCAGCTCGCTGGCGGTGGGCTGATCCAGTGGGCCGGGCGGTTGCTCCGCCGGGCCTGCGGTGCCCGGGGCGTGCGATGCCGTGCCCGCCAGGCCGTCCGGGTTCGCCGACGGGCGGCCGTCGAGCTGCTGGCTGATCGACCGCTGGCGCTCGGTGATGACGTCGCGGACCTTCTCTGGATCGAAGCCGGGACTGCCGAGCCTGCTCTCCGGCAGCTTCAGGCCGGCAGCGGCGGGCGCCGGCTTGCCCAGCGCCTGCACGAGAGAATCATCGAACCCGGACCCGAACGGGTCATCGTGCACGGCACTCGCGGACAGGTGGTCCCCGGCGGCTGGGGCCGCACCAGGCAGCTCGTCGCCGGCCGCCGGATCGCGGGCGGCGGTGGGCGCCGGGCCGGCCGAGTCATGACCGGGCGGAGGTGCGGGCTCATAGCGCGGCGGCGGTTCGGCGAAAGGACCGTCGCCGGCGGGCGGCCAGCCGGGTTTCTTCAGCAGGCCGACCAGCCCGGGCGGCACGTCGCCGAGCGGCTCACCGACCATCCCGGGCACGTCCGTCGCCCCGGTCCCGGCCGCGCCCAGCTTGCCCGGTCCGGGCGGGATGCCCTTGGGCAGCACCCCGCCGACCGGCGGCCCGGAATCCAGCAGCACATCTTGATGCACACGCGAAAAGGCCGGCAGCTCCATGGACGCCACAGAGACCTCCGAACCCTGCGGCGCCGCGTCGCCGATCAGTTTCTCCGCCGCCTTACCCAGCGGAACCTGGGTGCCCAGCTCGGCCGCGGAGGACTCAGCCGGGTGTGCGCCCGGGCCGGCCACTGCCGCTGGAGCGGCAGCCGCAGCGGACCCGGCATCGCTGACGGCGGTGACCGGGTTGAGCTGGTCTTGCGGCGCGGCGACCGCGCTACGGGCGATGACCTCCGGCACAGACGCGTCAGCCGGAGCCACTTGCGGACGGGTGGCGAGTTCGGATGCCGGCGCGGGCAGGCCGTCGCCCAGGGCGGTCGCCGGGGTCTGCGGCACCGGGGTCGCGGGCCGCAGCGGGGTGTCCGGCGGCGGTCCCGCATCCGGGGCGTTCAGCACATCGGCCGGCTGGGCACCCGCGGGAGCGGCGAAGGCAGCCGGCGGTGCCCCCTCAGGAGCCGATGTGGCGAGCCCGCCCTCCGGCACGGCGCCGGCCGTAAGGGTGGAAGCCGGTGTGTCACCGGACAGCGGCACCGGCGCCGCGTCAGGGCCGGGAGACGGTGCCGGGCTGGTGATCGCCGTGTCACCGCCCGGCAGGTCCGTGACCAGGCCAGCCGGGTCGGAGGTGGGTGCCTCGGGGCCATCCAGAGTACCCACGCCGCCGGTGAGACCGCCGGTGATGATGTCGTTGATGATCTGCTGCTCGGACATGCTGAAGGACTGGTTGGTCAGGTCGTCGTTGACCCACGTGAGCAGGGCGTCCCCGCCCACCGCCACCCCGGCTCCGGCCACCGCGCCTCCGGTGAAGCTGAGCCCCGTCCCGGCCAGCGCCGGGAGATCGCCGATGAAGGTTCTCAGAGCCGGGATGACGAGGTCGAGCACATCGCCCAGAAGGCCCAGCACCGGGGCCAGGAACGGCGCGGCGACCAAGCCGGCCACGAAAAGTATCGCCGATATGAGACCGGTGATGTTGTCCGCGTTCTCCTGCGCCGTTATGTTCGCCACCATCTGCTGCTGGTACTGCTCGACGGCCTGCGCCCACTCGGTGAGGTTGTCCGCGATCTGCTGGCAGGCCGCCGGTACAGGTTCCAGCAGCCCGGCTGAGATGCCGGTGTCCCAGGCGTTGATGGCGGCGGTGTAACCATTGCCGGTCCACGCCATGCTCTGCACCGAGGTGTCCATCGTCGCCGTCTCCGCGGCGAACGTGCCGGCCATGGCCGACCAGGCATCGGCCAGTGCGGTGATGTCGGCGGTGGAGAAGTCGGACTGGTAAGGGATGTAGGTCACGAGCGTCCGCCACCCCATCGCTGACGCCGCCCGGCGGGGCGGCGGAAAGCGGCGCGGTTCATCCGAGTGCCGTCCAGTTGCTTTCCCCGACAGCGCTGAGCGACCCGTCCGTGACCGGGGTGCCCGCCGGGATCGGCGCGGTGTCGGATCCGCCGGGCGCGGAGGTCAGCGCGCTGGACAGGGCACTGAACATCGAGACGACGGACTGCTCGGCACTGGAATAGTTGCCGGCGGCGTTCGCGAGTATGGTCATCACCTGGTTGAGTACTCCCTGGGTCGCGCCCTTATCCGAGCCGAACAGGTTCGTCATGGCGGCCAGCCACTGATCGATGAAGTCCTTGGCCTCCGTGGCGGTGCTGCCAGCCCAGCCCAGAGCCAGATCGCTCAGCGTGGTGTTGATCACCTCGAGCGAGCTGACCACCTCCTCCACCGCGAGCTGGAGGGCCATGCTGGTCTGCGAGATTTCTGAAGGCGTCATGCTCAGGTTCACGGCGTTGTAGTCGGCGGGAACGGTCACGGTGACTCCGGTTGCTCGGGGCGGCGCTCACTTCTGGAAGTTGCTGACGTTGCGCTGCTCGGCGTCCAGGTAGTTCTGGTACGCGGTCTGCATCCGGCTGATCATTTCCGTCAGCAGGTCAGTCAGCCTGGTCAACTGCGTGGTGCAGGCCTGCTGCACGTCGTTGAACGTAAGCTCGGCCGGGGATGACCAGCTCGCCGCGACTCCCTGCAGCAGCGTCGTGATCGTGGCGGCGCGGGCGTCGATGTACCCGGCGTGCAGCTTGAGGACCCCGATCGCCTCGTCCATCTGCTTGAGGTCGACCTTGAACTCCGTCAAGGTCAGTGTCTGCGCCGCCATCCGGCACCCCATCTCATCGCTCGGTGCCACGAAGCGTAGGCAGCCGGTGCGGGGCAGCGACAGAACCCGGTCTGGGGTCAGCGCCATTCGAGGTCGGCGGGTGTACCAGAACGGGGACCTTTCCCCGGTCCCCCAGCCTGCGTGATCCTGACAGGACAGTCCCTCGCTGACGGGTGCACACCGGACCCGGGAACGGAGAAACCCCATGACTGACGACTCGGCACCGCCGCCGGGCGACGCCTCCGACCCGACGCTGGCGATTCTGTGGGGGCCGCCCCCGGCCTACACCGGCAATACCGGCGGGTCGGCAGCAACCAGCTCCGCCCCGGTCCCTGACGCGGCACCGATGCTGGTCAACCTGGCCACGGTGCAGGCCGCAGAGCAGGGCGCGCTGTCCTCGGCGTCACGAGTCGCCGACACGTACAACGCGCTGGACCAGCAGGTCCAGGCGGCCATCGCCGGGGGCACCTACCTCGGCCAGAAGGCTACCTACTCCTATATCTACGACCCCAGGAGTGCGAACGGGCACGACGTCACCTTGCACTACGCGGACACCGGGCTTCAGCAGGGCGCCCAGCAGTTCGCCGAGCAGATCAACCCCGCGATGAGGCGCGTGCTGCGGATGATCGCCGACGGGACCGAATCCGTCGGCGTGTACATCGCGCTGCTCGACAAGGCCGGCCAGGCGTACACCGCCGCGGACAAGAGCTCCCTGGCCCCGCCGGCGCCCTCCGGCGGCTAGGCACTCCAGTCGTTGGTGACCTGCCAGCCCGCCAGTGGATCAGGCTGCGCGGATGAGTGCGCCGCGGTCAGCCGGTGGAGCGGGCGGCCGCCTCCGGCCGCTGGGCTACCTGGCCGGCCACCTCGACCCGGGAACGCACCCCCAGCTTGGCCAGGATCCGCGACACATGCACCTGCACCGTGTACCGGGACAAGAACAACCGCGCCCCTATCTCCGGATTCGACAACCCCTCCCCCACCA
>DASXMU010000431.1:0-8072 GCA_036495485.1 Streptosporangiaceae bacterium | reverse complement strand
ACCGGGCAGGAGCCGCCGTCCGGTGACGATGAGGCCAGCGGCTGAGACCGGTCGCCTGGATCAGGTGTGATCGGTCGCCTGGGTGATCTTCGGTGATTGCGCATGGTCGGCCTCGGCCATCTCGCCGGCGGCGGCGGCCATGCGTTCGCCCTTCTTCCTGTGGTGCGCACCGTAGCCGGCCGTCCATGCCGACAAGAGGGCCCCGACCACGAACGGCATGACCTTGGAGATCGTCAGAGCTGTACCGGCTGAGGTGTTGTACACGATGACGACCCGCAGGGCGGCTTCGACAAGGAAGCCCACGCCCCAGACGACCGTGATCACCCGGAAGATGCGCCTGAAGCCCGCATGCTGCCAGAGCGTGGCCATCTCGCGGCCCTTGGCGGTGTCCGGCCCGGTGAACTCCCGGGCGAAACTGAACATCAGCGGATACCGCGCCCACAGCGAGCCCAGGCACGCCACGCCGAACATGCCTGTCGGCACCGACCCCTCGACCAGCAGGAACCGGGCGCTATGACTGAGCAGCCCAGCCACAGCGCCCACGGCAATCCCGGCCAGCACCAGGACACCGACCACCTCGGCCCGGCGGTGCCTGATGGCCCCCGTAGCCACGCCCAAGGCGGGAAACACCCCGCTGATCAGCAGGGCGTTCACGGCCGTCAAGCCAGCGGAGCGCAGCACGTTGTAGGCCGCCAGCGGGGCGGCAACATCGAAGATCACGATCATCATGAGCGAGCGGAACTGGCCGCTCTTCGCCACGCTGGCCCCACTCATGCCCAGCAGCATAGGTCGTTTCGACCTATGCAGCAAGGATAAGTTAACTGTCATGGCCGGACGCCAGCTCACCCAGTTCGAGCACATACTGCTCGGCCTGATCTGCCTGTCGCCGGCCTCCGGCTACGACCTGAAGCGCATCTTCGCCGTTACCCCGATGGGCCTCTACCAGCCCAGCTCCGGTTCGCTGTATCCAGCGCTGCGGCGCCTGGAGCAAAACGGCCTGGTCCAGCCTCAGGCCCCAGCCAGCCAGCAGGACCGGTCAGCCCGCCGCCGCCGCGTCTACGAGCTGACCCAGACCGGCCAGGCAGCCCACCTGAGCTGGCTGCGCACCCCCGTGGACCCAGCCACGGCCGCGCGTGACCTCGGCCTGCACCTCATGCGCTTCGTGATGATGGAGCACCTGCTCCCACCGGAAGAGGTACTCACGTTCCTGCGCAGCCTCGCCGATGCGCTCGCGGCGCTTACCGCGCAACTGGAGCACCACGCTGCATCCCCCGGCTCCGGCGGCCGCCACCCGCGCCTCGCCCTCGATCACGGCCTGGCAGTCCACCGGGCCAGCCTGCACTGGGCCGAGCAAACCATCGCGGCCCTTTCCGCCGCTCCCGCAGCCGACCCGCAGCGGCCCAGATCGGAAGGCCGGTGTTAGCCGGCCAGGAACGTCAGCAGGCTGAAGGTGTCCTTGCCCCGAGCAGGTCTGCTGGCTGCGCGTGATCGGTGGTGACGAAGGTCTGCGGCACCTCGATCCCATGGTGTGACATTGGGTCTTGCGCACCTACGTCATTTATCAGTGTCTGTCCATATCCGGGAACAGCCCAGCGGCCTGTACCGCGATAAACGGTATTTTCAGCCGGTCAGGCTGGCCACCGGAAGGCCGCGGATGGAGGCGTCGAGCACCTGGGCCGTGTGTGCCACCGGCATCGATACTCCCTGCGCGGCGAGCGCCGAGGCTATCTGCAGCGAGCAGCCGGGATTGGCCGAGATGAGCAGCTCCGCGCCAGTCGCCCGGACCGTGGCCGCCTTCCGTTCACCCAGCTCACGGGCCGTCTCGGGCTGGAGCAGGTTGTAGATGCCGGCCGATCCGCAGCAGGTGCCGCCGTCGCCGGTCTCGGTCAGTGCCAGCTCCGGGATGCCGCGCAGCAGGGCGCGCGGCTGTGCCTTGATGCGCTGTGCGTGGCCGAGATGGCAGGCGTCGTGGTAGACGGCCTTGATGGGCAGCGGATGCCGGGCGGCCTGCACGCCGCCGGCGCCACCGGTGAGATCGGCGAGGAACTCGGCGAAGTCCCGCACCTTACCGGCCAGGGCGCCGGCTCTAGCCGCCCAGTCCGGCTCACCGGCCAGCAGTTCCCCGTACTCCTTCATGGCCGAGCCACAGCCCGCCGAGTTGACCACGATCGTGTCCACCCCGGCCTGCTCGAACGTGGCGATCGTGTGCCGGGCCAGCGTCAGGGCCTCGCGGCGCCGGCCCGCGTGCAGCGACAGCGCCCCGCAGCAGCCCTGGCCCTTCGGTATCACGACATCGCAGCCCTCGGCCGCGAGCACGCGCGCCGTGGCGGTGTTGACCTGAGGGAAGAAGACTCCCTGCACACAGCCGGTGAGCATGCCAACCACGGCGCGGCGCTCGCCGTGGGCCGCCACCCGCCGGGGCAGCGGCGGGACGCGGCCCCGCTGGGGCGGAGCCAGCCTGAGGGTGGCGGCGAGTTCGGGGGACAGGCGGCCCGGCAGGCTGCTGCGCCTGATCAGCTCGTCCAGGCCGATGCGCTGCGCGGCCCGCAGCGGGCCGGTGAGCAGCCGGAGGCGGCGCGGGTGGGGGAACACCGAGAAGATCGCGGCCCTGACCGCACGGCCGCGCAGCGTCCGGTGGTAGCCCTCGCTCTGCCCGCCGTCGGGGTCAGGGCGCTCGGCGGCGTCCTCCACCCAGGTGCGCGCAGCCTCGATCAGCCGGTCGTAGCGCACCCCGGACGGGCAGGCCGGGACGCAGGCCATGCAGCCAAGGCAGCGGTCCAGGTGGGTGGCGGTGGCGTCGCTGAGCTCGCCACCGTCCAGCACCTGGGTCATCAGGTGGATCCGGCCGCGCGGCGAGTCCATCTCCTCGCCCCAGAGCTGGTAGGTCGGGCAGACGGGCAGGCAGAAGCCGCAGTGCACGCAGTCGCCCGCCAGCGACCTGAGCTCCCCGATCGGGTCTCGTCCCTGGCCGTTCATCAGATTCCTCCCGCGAACCGGCCGGGTGCCATCCGGTGGCCCGGGTCGAACTGGTCCTTCACCGACCGCATCAGGGCGGCCCCCGGGATCGGGCCCCAGAGGTTCCGTCCATCGGCGGGCTCCGGCGGGTCGTTCATCAGATTCCTCCCGCGAACCGGCCGGGTGCCATCCGGTGGCCCGGGTCGAACTGGTCCTTCACCGACCGCATCAGGCCGGCCCCAGGGACCGGGCCCCAGAGATCCACCAGCTCCCTGACGCCAGGCGGCGCGGTCAGCACGACGACGCTGCCGCGTACCGGCGGAAGCCCACCGGCTTTGATCCGTACGGCTCCCGTCCGCAGTTCGGTGACGTACCTGGCCACCGCCGTCGGCCCGGCCTGGGCGTCGATCGCCGCATACAGCACACCGGCGCCCGCCGAGCCGCCCACGGCCGGCCGCAGGCCAGAGGCCGCCGCCACCGCGTCAAGGGTGCCGAGGATGGACTCCAGTGCCCCGGCCCAGAACGCGACCCTGATCAGCGTCCCGTCACCGGCCCCGTGGCCCCACCAGGCCGGCGCCTCGCCCGATTGTGCCGCGCCGTCGCCGAGCAGGCCGAGCATTCCATCCACTCGCGCGGGCACGCCCGCCGGGTTGCCCTCGAGCAGTACGCTCACACCGATAGAGCCGCCAGGGACCGGCCGGTCGATCTCCACGGCCGACGGCTGCAGCGGGGACGCCACCGCGGCGGCCACGGTGGCGGCCGCCTGCGCCGCGGTGGCGCACTCGTTGCTGACGTAGGCGACGGCCGCGGGGACCGGGTGCAGCCGGAACGTCGCCTCGGCGATCAGGCCGAGCGTGCCGAACGACCCGGCGAACAGCTTGCCCAGGTCATAGCCGGCCACGTTCTTGACGACCTTGCCGCCGGACTTGGCCACCACGCCGTCGGGGCGCACGACCGTCAGGCCGGTCAGCAGGTCGCGCGGTGTGCCGTAGCGCAGCCGCTTCGGTCCGGCCATCCCGGTGGCGAGGACACCGCCGATCGTGCCCTGGCCGCCACCGGCGGGCGCGGGCACGTCGAGCATCAGCCGCTGACCGTGGCCGGCCAGCACCCCGGCCAGGTGCTCCAGGGTGACCCCGGCCTGGACACTGGCCACCCAGTCGCCATGGGCGTGCTCGATCACCCGGTCGAGCCCGCTGGTCTCGATGACCAGGTCGCAGCCGTCCGGCGCCAGCCCCCAGGACAGCCGCGACCCGCTGCCCCTGGGCACCACGGTGAGGCCGAGCTCTGCCGCGGCCCGCATCGTCGCGGCGGCCTCGGCCACGCTCGCCGGGGCGGCCACCAAGGCCGGCTTGACGCCGGCCACCGCGTCCGCCGCACCGCCTTGCCGCAGGCTGGCACACACCACGGCGAGCGCGTCCTGTACGGCTGGTGACTGTACGGCTGGTGACTGCATGGCTGGCGACTGTGCGGCGGAGGGCTGAGCGGCTGGCGGCGGCTGCCCGCCGGTGGCTGGCTGGCTGGTCACAGTAGATCCGCCTGCCCGGCGGCGACCAGCGGATGCGGCCCGCGGCGGAACCCGGGCACCTCGCCGCACAGCCGCGGCGTCGGGTAGATCTTCCCCGGGTTGCACAGCCCTCGCGGGTCGAACGCGCAACGCAGGAGCTGCATGGTGTCCAGGTCGTCGGCGCCGAACATCTTCGGCATGTACTTCGACTTGTCCACCCCCACGCCGTGCTCGCCGGTGATCGACCCGCCGTGCTCGATGCACAGGTCGATGATGGCGCCGGAGAGTTCCTCGGCCGCCGCGGGATCGGTGCCCTCGTCGATCAGGACCAGCGGGTGCAGGTTCCCGTCGCCGGCGTGGAACACGTTGGCGACCCGGATCCCGGTGCTGGCCGACAGCTGCGCTATCCGGTCCAGCACGTCCTGCAGCGCGGACCGCGGCACCACGCCGTCCTGCACGATGTAGGCGGTGGCGATCCGGCCGACCGCGGCGAACGCGGACTTGCGGCCTGCCCAGATCACCGCCCGTTCGGCCGGGTCGGCCGCGGCCCTGATCTCGGTCGCCCCGGTGTTCTCGCAGATCTCCCTGACCGCGGCGGTCTCGGCCGCGACGTCGGCCTCTGGCCCATCCAGCTCGACGATCAGCACCGCGCCCGCACCCGCCGGGTAGTTGCACTGCACGGCGGCCTCGGCCGCCTCGATCGACAGCGCGTCCATCATCTCGATGGCAGCGGGCACGATCCCGGCCGCGATGATCGCCGAGACCGCGGCGCCACCCTCGCCGGTCGTGCCGAACCCGGCCAGCAGCGTGGTCACCGCCGCCGGGATCCTGGTCAGCCGCACGACGACCTTGGTGACGACCCCGAGCGTGCCCTCGGATCCGGTGAATGCCCCCATCAGGTCGTAGCCGGGTGCGGCCCCGGTGCCATCGCCCAGCCAGACCAGCTCGCCGTCCGGCGTGACCACCTCCAGCCCGGCCACGTGGTTGACCGTGAAGCCGTTCTTCAGGCAGTGCGCGCCGCCGGAGTTCTCCGCCACGTTCCCGCCGATCGAGCAGATGACCTGGCTGGATGGATCCGGGGCGTAGAAGTAGCCGAACGGTTCCGCCGCCTTGCTCACCGCCAGGTTGGTCACTCCCGGCTCGACCACGGCCCGGCGGCTGTGCGGATCTACCTCGAGGACCTGGCGCATCCGCGAGGTGACGATCAGCACGCCGTCCCCCGGCGCCAGCGCCCCGCCGGACAGCCCAGTGCCCGACCCGCGGGCGACGAACGGCACCCCGGCCGCGGCGCAGGCTCGCACCACCCCGGCCACCTGCCCGGCGGTGCCGGGCAGCACGACGAGCCCCGGCGTGCTGCGGTGCGAGGTGAGCCCGTCGCACTCGTAGGTGCGCAGCTCGGCCGGATCGGTGATCACGTAATCCGCGCCGCAGACCTGGGTCATCACCGGGACCAGCGTGTCGATCATCGCAATTCCTCCTCGTGACGGTGGCTCCCAGGCCGGCCGCGGCCCCCCACGATCACGGGAGCGCCATCAGGGCATGCGTTCGTAAGCGGGCAGGGTGAGGAACTCGGAGTAGTCATCGGCCAGGGCGACCTCCTTGAACAGCGCCACCGACTGCTCGTAGCGGTCGGTGCGGAACTGCTCGCCGCCCTGCTCGCGGATCGACGCGAGCTCCTCGTCGATGATCCGCGCGACCAGCTCGGGGGTGACCGTGTCGCCGGTGTCATCCAGGGTGATGTCGTTGTGCAGCCACTGCCAGACCTGCGACCGGGCGATCTCTGCGGTCGCCGCGTCCTCCATCAGGTTGAAGATCGCGACCGCGCCGCTTCCGTTCAGCCAGCTCGCCAGGTACTGAAGCCCCACGCTGATGTTGTTCCGCAGTCCGGCCTCGGTAATCCCCCCCGGGGTCTTGCCGACCGCCAGCAGATCCTCGGCGGTCACGCTCACCTCGCCGCGCAGCTTGCCGAGCTGGTTTGGCGCCTCGCCGAGCACCCCGTCGAAGACCTCCCGGCATAGCGGCACGAGATCGGGGTGGGCCACCCAGGAGCCGTCGAAGCCGTCGCCGGACTCCCGCGTCTTGTCCTGCCGCACTTTCTCCATCGCGATCCGGTTGACCTCGGCGTCACGCCTGCTGGGAATGAACGCCGCCATCCCGCCGATCGCGTGCGCGCCCCGGCCGTGACAGGTCTTCACCAGCAGCTCGGTGTAGGCGCGCATGAACGGGGCGGTCATCGTGACCGAGTTCCGCTCGGGCAGCACGAAGTCACGCCCCCGGGTGCGGAAGTTCTTGATCACGCTGAACAGGTAGTCCCAGCGGCCGGCGTTGAGGCCCGCCGAGTGCTCCCTGAGCTCGTAGAGGATCTCCTCCATCTGGAAGGCCGCCGGTATGGTCTCGATGAGCACGGTGGCCCGGATCGTGCCCCTGGGAATGCCGAGCGCGTCCTGGGCCAGGTTGAACGCATCGTTCCACAGCCGGGCTTCCAGGTAACTCTCATTCTTAGCCAGGTAGAAGTAGGGCCCCTTGCCCTTGTCGAGCTGCTTCCTGGCCGACGTCGTCATGTACAGGGCGAAGTCGGTGAGGCTGCCGGACGCACGCTTGCCATCGATGCTGATGTGCTTCTCGTCCAGGTGCCAGCCGCGCGGCCGGACCACGATCGTGGCCAGCTCCTGGTCGTCTTTGAGCCGGTAGTCCTTGCCCTCGTCGCTGGTGAAGTCGATCGTGCGGTCCAGCGCGTCCCTCAGGTTGAGCTGGCCGCCGATCATGTTGTCCCACAGCGGTGTGTTGGCATCCTCGAAGTCGGCCAGCCACACCTTGGCGCCCGAGTTCAGCGCGTTGATGGTCATCTTCCTGTCTGTGGGCCCGGTGATCTCCACCCGCCGGTCCACCAGCCCGGGCGCGGGCGGGGCCACCCGCCAGGACCTGTCCTCCCGGATGCTCCTGGTCTCCGGCAGGAAGTCCAGCGTGCCCCCCTCGGCGAGCGCGCGCTGCCGGGCGTGCCGCGCGTCGAGCAGCTCAGCCCGCCGCCCCGCGAGCTCCCGGTGCAGCGTCACCAGCAACCGAAGCGCCTCAGGAGTCAGAATCTCCTCGTACCTGGCCCCATACGTGCCGGTGATCTCCACGCCGCCGATGTCTGCCACTCGCTGCTCCTCCCAGGTGCGTCACCCCATCCTAGAAACCCCCTTCCCAGCGCCAAACCCAAGGTCACCTTCACCGCTCCGACCCCCCTGCCCAGCCTCCGAACACATCCGCTCCAAACCCAAGCCCCCCAGTGGTGTCGATGTGCCAGTGACCACCTCCCTGTGGTGTCGGTGTGCCATCGACACCACCTTGGTCAGCTGGAGCCTGGCGGCTGATGATCATCTCCGCACTACCCCCAGTGGTGTCGATGTGCCAGTGACCACCTCCCTGTGGTGTCGATGTGCCATCGACACCACAGGGGACTTGAGCCCGAGTGCTATCAGCTGGGCGGGGGGGCGACGGATTGTCGGTGGGTACTGACACTCTGCGTGCATGGCAGCTACCAAGAAGCTTGACCGCGCCGTGCTCGCCGCCGTGCTCCGCAGGCAGCTTGGCGTGATTACCCGTGTGCAGACAACAAGCTGCGGAATGA
>DASXMU010000430.1:0-9217 GCA_036495485.1 Streptosporangiaceae bacterium | reverse complement strand
TAGGGTCCAGGCCTGCCCGGACGGACGCCATGATGCGGTCGGCAAGCTGCGGGCTGGGCTCGGCGGCTGGCGGGACGACGCTCGCTATCGCAGCCGCCACCTCGCGGTAGCTGGCCAGCATGCGGGTGCATTCGGGGCAGTCGCTGGCGTGCTGCAGGAAGGTCTGCTCGTCGGCGGGCTCGAGAGCGTCGAGAGCGTACCCAGCGGCCAGTTCCTCGAACTGGCCGTCGTGGTCGGGGGCCTGATCGGTCACCACGTTCCCTCCTCCCCCTGGTTGCCCATGGCGGCCAAGCTTTGCTGCAGCCGCCGCATAGCGGCGAACATGCGGGTCTTGACTGTGCCCAGCGGAACGCCGGTGAGCTGGGCAATCTCCCGCTGGGTGTAGCCGCCGAAATAGGCCAGTGCCAATGCCTCCCGCTGTTGCCCGGGCAGCTCAGCCAGCGCGGCCCGGACCTGATCGGCCCGGATCCCGGCCCATGCCACCTGTCCTGGGTCGGATTCTCCGGCCGGGTCCAGCGCCCGTTGCGCGGCGTGCGCATCCTGACGCCGCTGCTGGGCGGTCTCCCGCCGCACGAGGTCTACCGCCTTGTGGTGGGCCAGCGCCACCAGCCAGCTCCGCACGCTGCCCTGCGACGGTGTATAGGCCGCTGGATCCCGCCACAATCCGGTGAATGTCTCCTGGACAGCGTCCTCGGCCAGCACCTGGTTCACGGTGATCCGCAGCGCCATCCGGTAGCAGGTAGGGCCGTGCCGCTGGTACAGCACGGCAAGCGCGTCCGGGTCCGCCTTCCCGACAAGCTCGACAAGGACGGTGTCGTCCAGGTTGTCCCGGTTGCTGGACCCGGGAGATTCACTCACAGAACGCACTGCCACTTCCGAAGCCGGTCGTGGGCCGGGAACAGTGAGAGTTCCGGCCCCCCTGGCTGGCGAGTCAGGAAACAACGGACCTGCCAACCACGCCAGCGCTGGCATCTTGCTGGCAAGGGAAAGCATAACGACCTCGATGGCCGCAACGCAGGGCGAACCGCGGCCATGGAGCATCCAGATTGACGGCCGCAAGCTGGCCGCCGGCTGCTGTCCACGATCGGCTGCCCACCGGCGCTGCTTCCGCCGACGCTGCGTTCATTGGGCATACCTCCGGGAACGGGCCAGTCTCGTTAATGGTTCGCTGCACCCGTTGCTCCGGTTCATGATCACCGCAGGCCGTGACCTCGCTGCATCTTCCGCCACCCGGCAGCAGGCAGCACCGAAGCGATGCTGACGGCCGGCTGCCGGGAGCGCCCCACCGGGAAGCTGGCCGGAGGAACGCCCGGCGGCGGCGCCTGGGGATGGGCCGGGACGCCGCCCCGCCCAAGTTCGGGGGGCAGCAGCTCCGGGTTCAGTCCTTGAGCTGGCAGATGACCGTGCCCGCCGGGACGGTCTGGCCGATCTCCACGCTCAGGCTGGTGACCGTGCCGTCCTTGTGCGCGGTCAGCGGCTGCTCCATCTTCATCGCTTCGAGCACGACGACCGTGTCGCCGGCCTTGACCTGCTGGCCCTCCTCCGCCACGATCTTGGCGATCGTGCCCTGCATCGGGCTGACCAGGTCGTCGCCGCTGGCCGCCGAGACCTGCTGGCGCTCGCGCGACCGGCCGGCGGGCCGCGATCGCTCCGGCCGCGCAGCACCGCCGCCACCGCCGCCCGCGACCAGCCCGGCGGGCAGCACGACCTCCAGCCGCTTGCCGCCGACCTCCACCGTGATCCGCTCGCGGCCGGCTTCCGTGCCCTCGGCGCTCTCCCCGGAGTATGGCGGGATGTCCCCGGCGAACTCGGTCTCGATCCAGCGGGTGTGCACGCTGAACGGCTCGCCGGTGAACGCGGGGTCGGCGACTACCGCTCGGTGGAAGGGCAGCACGGTGGGCAGCCCGCCGACCTCGAACTCGGCCAGCGCCCGGCGCGACCTGGCCAGGGCCTCACGGCGATCGCGCCCGGTCACGATCAGCTTGGCGATCAGCGAGTCGAAGACCTGCGGCACGGTCATGCCCGCCTGGTAGCCCGAGTCCAGCCGCACGCCCGGTCCCGAGGCTGGCCGCATCGAGGCGATCGTGCCCGGCGCGGGCAGGAAGTTGCGGCCGGGGTCCTCCGCGTTGATCCGGAACTCGATGGAGTGGCCACGGGCCGGGGGATCGCCGTAGCCGATCGGCTCACCCTCGGCGATGCGGAACATCTCGGCCACCAGGTCGATCCCGCTGACCTCCTCGGTGACCGGGTGCTCCACCTGCAGCCTGGTGTTCACCTCCAGGAACGACACCGTGCCGTCCTGGCCGACCAGGAACTCGCAGGTGCCCGCGCCCACGTACCCAGCCCGGCGCAGGATTGCCTTGGACGACTCGCGCAGGCTGGCCTCCTGGCCGGCGGTGAGGAACGGCGCGGGCGCCTCCTCGACGAGCTTCTGGTGCCGCCGCTGCAGCGAGCAGTCCCTGGTGGATACCACCACGACGTTCCCGTGCTGGTCGGCCAGGCACTGCGTCTCCACGTGCCGTGGCCGGTCCAGGTAGCGCTCGGCGAAGCACTCGCCCCGGCCGAAGGCCGTTACCGCCTCTCGGACGGCCGACGCGTACAGCTCCTCGATCTCGCCCTCGGACCGCGCTACCTTGAGCCCACGCCCGCCACCACCGAAGGCCGCCTTGATCGCCACCGGCAGCCCGTGCTCGCGGGCGAACGCGATCACCTCGTCCGCACCTGATACCGGGCCCGGCGTGCCGGGCGCCAGCGGGGCGCCCACCTCGGCCGCGATCGCGCGCGCGCTCACCTTGTCGCCGAGTGCGTCGATCGCGTCGGCCGGCGGGCCGATCCAGGTCAGCCCGGCCGCGATGACCGCGCGGGCGAAGCCGGCGTTCTCGGCCAGGAAGCCGTAGCCGGGGTGCACCGCGTCGGCACCGGACCCGGCGGCCACCTTGAGGATCTTGCCGATGTCCAGGTAGCTCTCGGCGGCGGTCTGCCCGCCGAGAGCGTACGCCTCGTCCACCATCGTGACGTGCAGCGCGTCGAGGTCAGGCTCGGCGTAGATACCGACGCTGGCCAGCCCGGTGTCGCGGCAGGCCCGGGCAATCCGCACGGCAATCTCGGCACGATTCGCGATCAGGACCTTGCGCACGAAACCCTCTCCTCTCGGCTGTGAGGAGTCTAGTGGCGCCCCGACGTGCGCAGCAGCCCCGGTATTGCCGGGCCAGGCCCGTGATCCAGTCAGGTCAGCCGGCGATCCGGTCAGGTCAATCCGGCGTCAGACCGCCAGGACGGCGCCGCAGTCGTCGCGATCGGCGGCGGTGTCGTCGAACCAGATGCCGCCCTCGGCCAGGTAGCGGAAGTGCAGCCTGGTTCCGGCCGGGACCTTCACGATGGCGCTGCGGGTGCCATTGGTGCGCTTGCGCAGCGGGTGCGCAAGCGGGTCCCAGCCGTTGAAGTTGCCGACGACCGACACCGCGCCGGACGGTTCGCCGGCGGGCAGCACGAACGTGACCCGGACGACATCGTCGCGGTCAGCTCTCACGGTCTTGATCACTATGTCCCCCTTGTGCCGGGTGGTTCTCCCTGTGAAAGGGCGGCGCCAGTAGGCACCGCCCACAACCTGCCGCACAGTTGTATCCGCACCGTATCTGCCATGCAACAGATTTGTGAACAAGTTCTGGCGCGGTTAGCCGAGCCCCCGCCGCGCGTTCGCCAGCCACCCGTCCGGCCGGTGGATGACCGGCCTGCGCAGCATCCCAGCCGGGTCACTCCACCGCGACCGCCGCCCCCGCCCGCCAGAGCCAGAGTCAGGCCGCGATCCCACCGCCGCCAGCACCGCCGTCAGCGCGGCGATCTCCTCGGCCGTGGCGTCCCCCCTGACCACCCTCAGGACTGGCTCATTGTTCATGACGACTTCCCGACGCTGATGCCGAACTGCCGGTGCACCCGGGCCCAGAACGCGTCCCGCAGCCACTCCCTGGCCTCCTGGTAGGGCCGCAGCGACTGGCCGAGTTCCTTCTCGGCCTCCACCAGGAGCTCCTTGTCGATGACCGGCGGCAGTATCGGTCCCGGTAGCAGGTCCCTGATGTTGTCCTCGCCGCGCGTCAGGATCCACTTCTGGGCCACGTGCTCGCCGGCCTGCTCCACCCGCTCCCTGACCGGCCCGAGCTTGCTCACCGGCGCGCCGTACCCGGTGCCCATACCGGTAGCGGCGGCCACGGGCCCCGGACCGGCCCGCACCGCCGGGCGTGGCCCATGCCGCTCACCGAACAGCTGGGCCGGCGACGGCACGATGGCCGCCGTCGCTGGCTCGGCCGGCGTAGCCTCCGGGACCGCCTCGGCCGGGACCGTGACCGAGACCGGGACGGCCGGCGGCCCGGTGACCTGCTGCCCACTGAAGTACGGCTTGACGAAAGCGGTGTCCAGCACCTCCACGGTGTCGGACTCCCACACCAGCCGCTCGGCCTGGTTGGTGCCGTACGGCGGCTCGACTCCCCACAGGTGCACCCGCACCCCGTAGGCCTGGGCCGCCTCGACCGCCGGGACCATGTCCTCGTCGCCGGCCACCAGCACCGCGTCGGTGATCGCCCGGTGCCTGGCCAGCGCCTCCATGTCCGCGCGGATCTGGGCGTCCACGCCCTTCTGCTGACCGCGCGCGTTCAGGTTGCCCAGCCGCAGCTTGACCCACGACATCTGGGCGATGACCCGCTGGTCGATGGTGGGCACCCGGTCCCTGGCCGCGTCGTACCAGTAGACCCGCAGCAGCTCGCCGCGCACCCGCTCCTCGGCGTGCTTACTCAGCGCCTGGATGAGGCTGGCCGCGTCCACCCGGTACTCCCGGCGCGAGCTCGCGCCGAACAGCAGCTCTCCCGCCGCGGCGTAGATGTAGCCGACATCTACCATGATCGCGTAGCGGGCGAGGCTGGGGACAGCAGCCTGGAAGTCGCTCATCGTGCTCCCGACTCTAAGGCAGCGCGCGCCCTGCCGTCGCCATAGGCCCCCGGCGCCTGACCCGGTTAAAGCGGGATGTTTCCGTGCTTCTTGGGCGGCAGCGTCTGCCGTTTCGTCCGCAGGGCCTGTAGCGCGACGGTCACCTGTGCCCTGGTCTCGGCCGGGCGGATGACGGCGTCCACGTAGCCGCGTTCGGCCGCTATGTAGGGGTTCGCGAGCATGTCCTCGTACTCGGTCACCCGATCGCCGCGCAGCGACGCCTCGGCCCCATCGCCGGACTCCCTGGCCGCCGCCAGCTCGCGCCGGTACAGGATGTTGACCGCGCCCTGCGCGCCCATCACCGCGATCTGCGCCGTCGGCCAGGCCAGGTTGATGTCGGCCCGCAGGTGCTTGGACCCCATCACGTCGTAGGCGCCGCCATAGGCCTTGCGGGTGATCACCGTGATCTTCGGCACGGTGGCCTCGGCGTAGGCGTAGATGAGCTTGGCGCCGCGCCGGATGATGCCGCCCCACTCCTGCGCCGTCCCGGGCAGGAACCCTGGCACGTCCACGAACGTCAGGATCGGGATGTTGAACGCGTCGCAGGTCCGGACGAACCGGGCCGCCTTCTCGGATGCGTCGATGTCCAGGCAGCCGGCGAAATGCAGCGGCTGGTTCGCCACCACACCAACCGGGGCGCCCTGCACCCGGCCGAATCCGGTGATGATGTTCTGCGCGAACGCGGCGTGCACCTCGGTGAACACCCCGTCGTCCACCACGTGCGCGATGACCTCGTGCATGTCATAGGGCTGGTTGGGTGAATCAGGTATCAGCGCGTCAAGTTCAGCGTCCACGCCCGTAGCCGCAGGGGTTCTGTTCGGTGAGTCCAAATCAGAAGATCCGTCAGCCGCACCGAACGACGGCGGGTCATCCATATTGTTGGAGGGCAGGTAGGAGAGCAGCTCACGGGCGAATTCCAGGCAATCGTCTTCGTCTTTTGCCTGGTAGTGCGCGACGCCGGACTTCGCGTTGTGCGCGTGTGCGCCGCCCAGCTCCTCGAAGCTGACCTCCTCGCCGGTCACCGTCTTGATCACGTCGGGACCGGTGATGAACATGTGCGAGGTGCCCTCCACCATCAGGGTGAAGTCGGTGATCGCCGGCGAGTAGACCGCGCCGCCCGCGCACGGTCCCATGATCAGCGAGATCTGCGGGATCACGCCGGAGGCGATCACGTTCCGGTAGAAGATCTCGGCGAACAGGCCGAGGGCGACCACGCCCTCCTGGATCCGCGCGCCGCCGCCGTCGTTGATGCCGATGACCGGGCAGCCGACCTTCAGCGCGTGGTCCATCACCTTGACGATCTTCTCGCCGTACACCTCGCCCAGCGACCCGCCGAAGATCGTGAAATCCTGGCTGAAGACGCAGACCTGGCGTCCGTCGATGGTGCCGAAGCCGGTGACCACGCCGTCGCCGTAGGGCCGGTTCGCCGCGATGCCGAAGTCGTGCGCCCGGTGCCTGGCCAGCTCGTCGAATTCGGTGAACGAGCGGGGGTCGAGCAGCCGCTCGATGCGCTCCCTGGCGGTCCGCTTGCCCTTGGCGTGCTGGCGTTCCACCGCACGCTCGGAGCCCGCGTGGACAGCTTCGTACCTGCGCCGTTCCAGGTCGGCGATCTTTCCGGCGGTGGTGTGCGGATACGCCTCATCCTGGCTGATCTCGTCCCGGGCTTCGCTGGTCATGGCCCACAGGGTAGCGACCGGAGCCCTAAACCCCGCATGTAACATTCGCTGGCTACACTCCCGCTCGTGAGCGCCTCGAGCCGTGATGCTGACCGGCAGCAGATGCCGCAGTTGATGCGCCGGGACGTCCGCCTGCTCGGCGACCTGCTCGGTGCGGTGCTGCGCGAGTCCGAGGGCCCCGGTCTCCTCGCCGACGTGGAGAAACTGCGGGCCGCCGTGATCACCGCACGGCGCGGGCCCGCCCCGGCCCGGCCGCCGGTGCCGCCCCAGGTCCCGGCCGGCGACGCGGCGGGCGACGATATCGCCGCGCTGGTCGCGTCCTGGCCGCTGGCCAGGGCCGAACTGGTGGCCCGCGCCTTCACCGTGTACTTCCACCTGGCCAACCTGGCCGAGGAACATCAGCGGATCCGCACGCTGCGCGAGCGCGAGTCGGGCGGCGGGCCGCTGCGCGAGTCGCTCACCCTGGCCGTGGCCCAGATCCGGGACGCGGCCAGCGATCCGGACGTGCTGGCGCACCTGCTGGCCGGGCTCCGGGTGCATCCCGTGCTCACCGCGCATCCGACCGAGGCCCGCCGCCGGGCGGTGACCGCCGCGCTGCGCCGGATCAGCGTCCTGCTCGACGGCCTCGGCGACGTCCCGGGCAGTGCGGCCCCGGCCGAGGCGCGGCGGCGGCTGCGCGAGGAGATCGACCTGCTGTGGCGCACCTCCCTGCTGCGGGTCAAGCCGATGGAGCCGGCCGACGAGGTCCGCACGGTGATGACCGCGTTCGACGAGACGCTGTTCCGCGTCGTCCCGCTGATCTACCGGGCGCTCGACCACGTGCTGACCGGCCCGGACTCCGGCGCGGTCCCCGCCGCCGCCCCCGCCTTCCTGCGCTACGGGAGCTGGGTCGGCGGCGACCGGGACGGCAACCCGTTCGTCACCGCCCAGGTGACCAGGGAAACCGCGATCATCCAGGCGGAGCACGCGCTGCGGGCGCTGGAGAACGCTACCGAGCGGATCGGCCGCGCGCTCACCATCGACGCCTCGGTCACCCCGCCGTCGGCCGAGCTGTCGCGCGCCATCGCCGAGGCCGAGGGCGCGCACCCCGAGTTGCTGGCTGAGATCGTGGCGCGCTCTCCGCAGGAGCCCTACCGCACATTCCTTCTTTTTGTAACGGAAAGATGCCGGGCGACCCGGTTGCGCAACGCTGACCTCGCGTACCCGGAACCCACAGAATTCCTCGCGGATCTCCAGCTGGTCCAGGACGCACTCGCATCCGCTGGCGCGGCCCGGCAGGCTTTCGGTGAGCTGCAGCATCTGATCTGGCAGGCACAGACGTTCGGCTTCCACCTGGCCGAGCTGGAGATCCGCCAGCACAGCGAGGTGCACGCCACGGCGCTCGCGGAGCTGGCCGGGGTGGCGGGGGAGTCGGCGTCCGCCCGCGAGCTGTCCGGGCACGCGCTGTCCGGGCAGACCCAGGAGGTGCTCGCGACGTTCCGGGTGATCGCCTGGATCCAGGGCCGGTTCGGCATCAGGGCGTGTCACCGTTACGTGGTCAGCTTCACCCGCTCGGCGGCCGACATCGCGGCAGTCTACGAGCTGGCCAGGCTGGCCATGCCGAGCGGCCGGGCGCCGGTGCTCGACGTGGTGCCCCTGTTCGAGAGCGGCGAGGACCTGGACAACGCGGCCGGCGTGCTCGATGACATGCTCAAGCTCGATCCGGTGGCCGCCCGGCTGGCCGAGAAGGGCCGGGCCGTGGAGGTCATGCTCGGCTACTCCGACTCGGCCAAGGACCTCGGCCCGGTCAGCGCGACCCTGCGGCTGTACCGGGTGCAGGCCCGGCTGACCGCCTGGGCGGCGGCCAACGACGTAACTTTGACCCTTTTTCATGGGCGCGGAGGGGCGCTCGGCCGGGGCGGCGGCCCGGCCGGCCGGGCGGTGCTGGCCCAGGCGCCCGGCTCGGTCAGCGGCCGGTTCAAGGTCACCGAACAGGGCGAGGTCATCTCGGCCAGGTACGCCCACCTGGCCATCGCGCACCGGCACCTGGAGCAGGTGACCTCGGCGGTCCTGCTAGCGTCGTCGCCCGGCTTTTCCGGGTCGTCAGGGCCGGTGGCGGAGCAGACCTTTGCGATCGCGAACCGGATCGAGGCGGCGGCATTGCGGTCGTACCGCTCGCTGGTGGATGCCGAGGGCTTTGCCGCCTGGTTCGCCCGGATCAGCCCGCTGGCCGAGATCAGCGGCTTGCGGATCGGATCGCGTCCGGCGCGGCGTTCTTCGTCGGCCGCCGCTGACCTGGCCGACCTGCGGGCGATCCCGTGGGTGTTCGCGTGGGCGCAGACCCGCGTCAACCTGCCCGGCTGGTACGGCCTGGGCAGCGGCCTGGCGGCGGTGGCCGACGGCCCGGGCGGGCTTGACGAGCTGCGCCGCGCCTACCGCGAATGGCCGCTGCTCGCGGTCTTGCTGGACAACGCCGAGATGAGCCTGGCCAAGACCGACCGGCACATCGGCGCGCGGTACCTGGCCCTGGGCGGACGGCCGGACCTGACCGCGCTGGTGCTGACCGAGTACGACCTGACCCGCCG
>DASXMU010000429.1:0-9585 GCA_036495485.1 Streptosporangiaceae bacterium | reverse complement strand
GGGTCGGCGACGCCAAGCTCGGCAGCGTTCACCTGGTCAGGACCGGCGACCGGGCCGCTGCCCGACCGGTATGTGATCTTGCACGATGGGAAGGCGATCGGCTCGGTGCGCGGGACCGTCACGGCGTACCGGGTGAGCGGCCTGAACTACGGCACCTCGTATGAGTATCAGGTGGCGGCAGTGCGCGGTGGCCAGCGGTCGGCCGCGTCGCAGTACGTGCTGGTGAGTACCACCACACCGCCGATCTCGGCAGCGCGCTGGCAGGGGACGTCGCTGGTCAGCGTCAAGATTCTGCGCGGTGCCTCGGCTCTGACGGGTCCAGTGCACGATGGCTGGAGCGAAGTATGGACCGCCAGTCCCAGCTGCTCCGTGGGACCGTGCACGGTGAAGGTGTCGGGCATCCTGAACGGGCACCGCTTCACGGTGACCCTGAACAGCGCGGGCGGTGGTGTGTATACCGGCAAGGCCAAGGCTGTCATCTTCGGGTGCCGACCGAAACCCACCGCGATCTTCCGGCCATCCACGATGACGTTCCGGGTCACCGTGACCCAGGCGCAGTTGGACGGCCACGTCTGGGCGGCCAGCTCCTGGACCGGCAGCTTGCTGATGGCCAGCCCGTACGTCTCGTCCGGCGGTTACTTCTGCAAAGCTTTCCACCTGACCACCAGTTTGTCCGGGAACGCCAGCGGCAACTGAGACAGCCGCCGGGAGCCGCGCCGATGAACGGTGTCTAATTGCGAGATTAGAGACGGCTCGCCTGCGTGTTCAGATAGACCGCATGATGACCACGGACGGGCGGGCCGACGCGTGCTGTGACGCGGCTGGCTCGGCCGCGATGGGGAAGTACCTGCGGGTCATCCAGCCATGACCGCGGCGGGCGAAGTCAGCACCAGCGGCTACGTCACTCTGCAGCAGGTGCGGTCGCGAGGCCGGTTCCGTGGCGCGGCCGGGCTGCTCGGCCCGGCGTTCGTGGCCTCGGTGGCCTACGTCGACCCCGGCAACTTCGCCACCAACTTCGCCGGCGGCGCCCAGCATGGCTACGAGCTGGTCTGGGTGATCGTGATGGCCAGCCTGATGGCCGTCCTGGTGCAGTACCTCACCTCCAAGGCCGGGCTGAGCACCGGCCGCAGCCTGCCCGAGCTGTGCCGGGAGCGGTTCGGCCGCCGGGTGAACGTGCTCCTCTGGCTGCAGGCCGAGGTGGTCGCGATGGCGACCGACCTGGCCGAGTTCGTCGGCGCCGCCGTGGGGATCAACCTGCTGTTCGGCATCGCCCTGTTCCCGGCCGGACTGATCACCGCGGTGGTCGCGTTCGTGATCCTGGGCCTGGAGTCGCGTGGCTACCGCCGCTTCGAGCTGGCGATCATCGCGCTGCTCTGCCTGGTCGGGCTGGGGGTCGTGTACCTGTTCTTCGCCGCCGGCGGGCAGAGCTACCCGCGGATCGCGGCCGGCCTGGTGCCGCACCTGGGCGGCGGGGACACACTGAGCCTGACCGTCGCGATCATCGGCGCGACCGTCATGCCGCACGTGGTCTACCTGCACTCGGCGCTGCAGCGCGGCCGGATCCGGGCGACCGGGCCGGAGGAGCGCCAGACGCTGCTGACCTACAACAAGTGGGACTGTTTCGCCGGCCTGGGCCTGGCCGGGCTGGTCAACCTGGCCATGCTCTGCATCGCCGCGGCGCTGTTCCACCGGAACGGGCTGACCGGCATCAGCCAGCTCGGGCCGGTGCACACGCACCTGGCCACCCAGGTCGGCGGCGCCGCCGCGCTGGCCTTCGGCGTCGCGCTGATGGCCTCGGGGCTGTCCTCGTCCAGCGTGGGCACCTACGCCGGCCAGGTCGTCATGGCCGGCTTCATGAACTGGCGGATCCCGCTGCTGGCTCGCCGCGCGCTGACGATGGCCCCCTCGCTGATCATCCTGGCGCTCGCGGTCAACCCCAGCCAGGCGCTGGTCCTCTCCCAGATCGTCCTGTCCTTCGGCATCCCGTTCGCGCTCATCCCGCTGCTGCTCATCACCCGCGACGCCACGACCATGACCGACATGCCCAACCGCACCCTGACCAGCACCCTCATGACGGCGACCACGGTGATCGTCACCGGCCTGAACGCAGACCTGCTCTACACCGCCTTCCGGGGCCTGTTCTGACACTGCGCGCTGCGGCAAGGCCGGCTGCCATCGACGCTTTGAGCCCGGGCTTCGGTGCTGCGATCGGATGCCCCCAGATTCGCTGGCCTGGGTGTGTGCGCTTTCTGGGACCGGGAGCCGTCGCGGGCCGGTAGAGTATTTACAGAGATGTAGAAGTAAGCGATGGCGGCGACGGTGGGGATTGCTGCCCGGAGGCCTCAAGACATGCAGAGCTTTCTCGTCCACTACGGCTATGCCGCGGTGATCCTGTTCGCCTTCATCGAGGCGTGCTGCATCCCGATCCCGTCCGAGGTCACCTTCGGCTTCGCCGGGGTGCTGGCCTACCAGGGGCATCTCAGCCTGCCGCTGGTCATCATCCTTGGGACGCTGGCCGAGCTGGCCGGTTCCTACGTCTCCTTCACGGTGGGCCGGGTGGCCGAGCGGCCGGTGATCGAACGGTTCGGCCGCTACCTGCTGGTCACCAAGGCGGATATCGACCGGGCCGAACGGTTCCTGACCGGGCGCGGCGCCTGGGCGATCCCGGTTGGGCGGGCGCTGCCGCTGGTCCGCGCGTTCACCTCACTGGTGGCCGGCTTTGCCGGCGTGCGCGCGCTGCGGTTCGGGATTCTCAGCCTGGTCGGCACGCTGATCTACGCCACGGCCATCTCCAGCATCGGATATGCGGTGGGCTCGGCCTGGAGCCGTGTCGAGCATGACCTGTCGCTGGCCGGCTACGCCATCGCCGTGCTGGTCGTGGTGGCGATCGTCGCCTTCGTCATCTACCGGGTCCGCGAGCTGAAGCGCGAATCCGGATCCGACGAGTACGACGAGTACGACGAGTCGGCCGCCCGTCCCCGGCCGGCCCGCAACGGCGCTCACCGCCGTTAGCCGGCGAGCTAGCCGGCGGCAGTCTGGGCCAGCTCGATCAGGCCGTGCAGGTCGATGGCGGCGTCGAGGACGAGCAGCCCGCAGACTACGACCAGCGCGACCACCATGGCGAGCAGTATCAGGCGGGGCTGTGGCGCCGGCCGGAGCAGCGCGGCGACCCGGCGCGGCACGACCCCGGCGCCGCTCAGCTCCGCCACACCGGGCACGGCACCGAGCGAGGACGCCGGAGTGTCCTGACGGGGCGGTCCGGCAGCGGCGGCCAGCGCTGCCCTGGCGATGGTGCGGGCAGCCAGCCGCCGGTCCCCGGCGGCGGTCGCGGCCTGCTCGTCGGCCCACCGCTCCACGCTGTAGCCGATGGTCGCGGCGACCGGCCGCAGCAGCGGGTTGGCCGCCGAGGCCAGCCGGGCCACGGTCATGAACAGGTAGTGGCGCCCGGTCGCGTGTGCTCGCTCGTGTGCCAGCAGGACCTGGCGCTCGGGAGCGCTGAGCGCGCGCATCATCCCGGAGGTGATCACGATCCGGCATGGCCGGCCGGGCACGGCGTAGGCGTCGGCCGCCTCGTCGGCGACCACGACGACCTGGCCGGTGCCGGGCAGGCCGTGCGCGTGCCGGTGCGCGGCGATCAGCGCGCCGCCGCGCCGCCACGCCGCAGCCACGGCGGCCGCCCCGGCGATGGCCAGCAGCACGCCCGCGACCAGGCCCAGTGGCAGGGCAGCGGGATCGTCGCGGGTCATCACCCGCAGCGACAGGTGGCCGACCGCGGCGATGAACGGAATGCGGATCACCGCGGCCAGCGCGAGCAGCCCCAGCGTAACCCCGGTGATCAGGGCCAGCGCGGACGCGACCACGGTCAGCAGCCAGGTCGCCGTGCGCGGCGGCAGCCGCTCCGCCAGCCAGCGGGCGGTGAGGGCAGCGAACAGCGGGGCGATCAGCGGGATGAAGACGTCCACAGGGTCAATGGGCATCCCGGCCTCCGCTCAGGGCGTTCGGTGAGCGTGTGGCGGGGGAGCTGCTCATGGGCAGCGGGGCGATGAACGGAATGCAGGTGTCGGCAAGCATCCCGGCCTCCGCTCAGATGTCGGTGTCGGGGCTTCCGGGGTGGGGGTGCTCGGCGAGCATGCGGCGCAGTAGCTGCTCATCGGCCGGGGTCAGGCCGGACACGAACCTGGCCAGCACTGCCTCGCGGTCGTTCCCGGCCTCCAGCACGCCGCGCATCCGGCGGGCGGCCAGCCCGGGCTCGTCGGCGACCGGGGTGTAGGCGTAGGCCCGGCCGGCCTTAATCCTGGTGAGCACGCCCTTAGCGTGCAGCCGGGTCATGATCGTCACCACCGTGGTGTAGGCGAGCGGACGGCCCAGCCGCTCCTGCACCTGCCCAGGGGTCAGCGCCGAGTCTGCGGCGAGCAGCACCGCGAGCACTTCCGCCGCCAGCTCACCAGCGGGCCGGCGTCCGCCAGCACGGCCGCGGCCGGCCTCCTTGCCCCGCACGTGATCCCATTCCCTGGTCCGGTAGATCTCAGCGCGCTGATCTTACCTCGCCGGGCAGGCACCGGGCCTGCCCGGCGAGAGCAGCGGATGCTCAGAGCGGGTCCTGGGCAGTCCGCAGGCAACTGCCCAGCCTCGGTCGAGCAGGCGCCCGGCCTGCGCCGGTCCTCTCTCGTCAGGCAGGCATCAGGCCTGCCTGACGAGAGCAGGACAGCTCATGGGCGCCGTTGGCAGCGCAGCAGGTAGTGCGCCGCTCTGGTTCCCGCCGGGCAGCACCCAGGTCTGCCCGGCGAAAGCAGGATGTGACCGCGTGTTCCGGTGGGCACCGTCCGGCTTTCTTTCTTTCCCATAATGATCTTGAAAGGAAATTTTAAGGGTAGCTAGTGACATCTACCGGTTCGACCGTGCCCGGGTTGGTTGATGTCACCGGGCCGCCGGTGCCGTTGATGACCGAGTCGTCGCCACCCGAGCCAGCGATCCAGACCCCGAAGACGTCGCTGAACTGCACGCCCGGGGTATGCGGGGCCTCGAAGGCCTCGGCGTCGAACAGGGTCGCCGGGGTGTTGATGAACACGACGTAGCTGCCCATGCCGTAGCCGTGGAACGAGCGGACCCTGGCGCCGACGTCGAAGGCGGGGTAGCCGTCCTGGCTCGGTGAGGCCATCCAGGCGGACTGGCTCGGCGGGTCGTAGGGCAGCTCGTTCTGGAAGAACACGTCCGTGCCACCCTGGCCGGTCCAGATCACCTCGTCCTTCTGATAGTGCTCCACGAACAGGCCATAGGCGGTCACGTTGCTGCCGGTGACCCTGACCCCGGTGCTGCCGGTGTTGGCGGTCCAGCTCACGTCGTTGCCGTGGTCGGCGCGCCATGCCCACACGTCGTCGATGATCGAGCCGTCGGCCTTGTCCAGCAGGCTGGTCGTCGCACTGACCGACGTGGACTCGGCGCCGCCGATCCGGAAGAACACGTCCTGGATCAGGTCCGGGTTCCTGGCGCTGCCGGATCCGGCCGTGCCCACCGAGAGCAGGGTCCGCGAGTTGACCGGGCCGGCGTCGAAGAGGAGGCCGGACAGCTTGACGCCCTTGCTGGGGGTGACGGTCATGGCGGAGTTGCCCCGCTGCGGGACCAGGGTGGCGAAGCCCTGGCCGAGCACCACCGTGTTCGGATGGGTGACGTGGATGGCCCGGCTGAGGTTGTAGACGCCGGGGGTGAGGATGAGGTTCTTACCCCTGGCCAGGGCGGAGTTGATGGCCGAGACGGCGGTGCTGGGGCTTGCCTCGTAGAACTTCGACAGCGGGATGGAGCTGCCGGCTTCGCTGCCGCTGGCCCAGGATGTGCCGGAGGAGCTGTGCTGGACGGCGGGCACGAAGACCTCGAAGCTGCCGCTGGAGTCGGTGTACAGGAACGGTTCTTCTTCGGTCACTGGGCTGGCCGCCAGGACCGTGTTCTGCTCGCACTGGCCGGTGAAGACCGGGGACGGCGCGCCCTCGACGCCCGAGTAGACCATGTTCCACAGGCCCTGCGGGCAGCCGGCCGCGCTGCCGATCTGGCTGTTGCGCACCATGAACTGCTGGTTGCCGTTGAATTCGAGGCTGCCGCTGACCTGGCTGTCGGCAATGAAGCCCCCGCTGGCGAAGTTGTTGTTCGCGCAGTAGTCCTGGAAGACGGCGCTGCCGTTGATGATCGCCCGGCGGATCGGGGCAGCCTGCGAGACCGACCAGAATTCCGCGGTGTTGGCGCAGCTAGTGCCGAAGGCATCCTGGACCGGCGGCGCGTAGGCCGGCGGCGAGCTCGGCAGGTCGACGTTGAGGGTCAGGTTGGACAGCGACCGCCAGAAGTTGACGTCGGAGTTGCAGTCTTGCGTCCCGGCGGTGCACAGGTTGTTGAACACGTCGATGGCGCCGTTGACGACCGTGTCCTGCGGCATGAAGCCCAGGCCCGCCACCTGCGTGTAGTACCCGACCTGGAACACCAGCGGGTCGGACGCCGATCCGTAGGTACCCGGCTGGAAGAACACGGCGTAGCGGTTGCTGCCGAACTGGCTGCCGACCGGGACCTGCTGGGTGGCAATGTTGTTCAGGTCGGTCTGGATGGTGGACTGGCTCATGCTGGGGCTGAAGACGCAGACGTTCGGGCCGAACTGGGCGAGCGTGGCGCCCGGGCATATCGACGACTGGGTCACGGCGGGACGCGCGGCGACCGTGGTTGCCGTGGTCGTGGTGGCGGCGGTGGCGGCCGTGGCGGCCGGGACCAGGGTGGCGGCGGCCAGGGCTGTGGCCAGGAACACGGCCGGGCGGGTGCGTCTGGCGGCGTCCTGCCGGTGCGGCCGGAGTCCGGCCGGCTGGCCCGTCGGCTGCGAGGATCTTCGAGGGGGTCGTCGATGCATCACTGGCTCTCCGTGTTGGTATCGGAATGGTCCCGTCCCGATACCGCATCGTTAGGCTTCGGCTGCTCTCGGTCAATGGATCTGGCCCGGAACAAAGTGTGAAAATACGCGACTGCGCCCGCCGCGGGGCTACGCCGGGCCGGTTGCGGGCTTCTCCCAGATCGAGACGTGCTGGCGGCTGTCGCTGGTGAAGGGTTCCCGAGTCCACCCGTCCCACCGCTCCCGCAGCCGCAGCCCGGCGAGCTGGGCCATCAGGTCGAGCTCGGCCGGCCACACGTACCGGAACGGGTAGCGGGAGTACTCGCCCCGGCCGTCGGTGATCTCGATGTGGTTCGAGCTCATCGCCTGCGTGGCGACGTCGTAGACGTCGACCCCCCACCGGTCCGGCCCCACCCGGAACGGGACGGCGTTCTGCCCGGGCGGGAGCCTGCGCAGGTCGGGAACCATGACCTCGATGAGGAAGCAGCCGCCGGGCTCCAGGTGCGCGGCGGCGTTGCGGAAGCAGGCCACCTGCTCCTCTTGCGTGGTCAGGTTCATAATCGTGTTGAACACCAGATAGGCGAGCCGGAACGTCCCGTCCACCCGGGTGGTCGCGAAGTCGCCGATCGTGACACCGATAGCCTCGGCGCCCGGCTTGGCCCGCAGCCGTTCCACCATCGCGTTCGACAGGTCGATGCCGTGCACCGGGACACCGCGACGGGCCAGCGGCAGGGCGATGCGCCCGGTCCCGATGCCCAGCTCCAGCGCCCGGCCGTCACCGGCCAGCCCGGCCAGCATCTCGACCACCGGGCCCACGCTGCCCGGCTCGAACATGTCCGCCAGCGACTGGTCGTAGCCCGCCGCGACGTGCGCCCCGAAACAACCGTCCGCGTCAGTCACGGCCAGACCGTACCGCAGGCGGCCGTGCCGGGCTCGCGATTATTCGTGTGGCCCACGTGCTACGGGCCGGTGATGGTCTGCTTCGGGGGGATGGCGTACGTGGCGGAGGCGCTGCCGGATCCCCGTTGGCGACCGGGATCGGCCGATGCCACATCGGGCCTCATACCGGATTTTTTTGGCGCGCTGATGCCGCGCCTGTGACCTGGAACTTTTCGGTGAAACGGGGGCGCCGAAAGCCTTACCTGACCCAGTCCGGCGTGACGGACTGGAGTAAACCCGGATCCTTCGGGTAAGTCGAATCATATTCGCCTAGACGATTATGTTGGGCGGAGGGACAACCTTCATCCCGACAGGAAGGAGGCACTTACCATGGTGTCAACCCTGGTGAGCGGCCGGGAAACAGCTGCGCTGGAGGCCTGCAGGACCTGTCAGCAGGGCTGTGAGTCGTGTGCCTACGACTGCTGCGCCGGTGGCCCAGATACGACAACCTGCACCCGGGTCTGCCTGGACTGCGCCAGCATCTGCGCCACCACGGCAACGCTGATCGCTCGTGGGTCGCCGTGGGCTCCCGCCATGGCCATGCTCTGCGTGTCGGCCTGCGAACAGTGCGCGGCCGAGTGTGGCAAGCACGACGACCCCGACTGCCAGGAATGCGCGGCCAACTGCCGCCGCTGCGCTGACGAATGCCGGCCGCTCGCGGCATCCGCCTCCTAGCCACAACCGCCCGGGTCTGCCGGGGCGGCGGCCGCCGCCCCGGCAGACCCGGTGCCTATCCACCGAATGGTGCCGGTTAGCCACCCGGTCTGCTGTCTGGCCACAAACCGGCTGGCGATGCCGCGCCACAGCGTCGTGGCGCATAACCTTGCGCAGATGGGACGGGCCCGTCAGGGGCGGCCGCACCGGCTGGATTGGCCAGCGTGTGGAGCAGAGCCAGGGAAAGAGGAGCACGATGAGCGGTGGCAAGCCAGAGGTTGACTTTCCCGGCGGTGAGCCGCCGGCCGATCTGGAGGTCACCGACATCTGGGAGGGCACGGGCACAGTGGCCAGCCCAGGCAGCAAGGTCATGGTTCACTACGTCGGGGTTGCCTTCTCCTCCGGTGAGGAGTTCGACGCGAGCTGGGACCGGGGTGAACCGTTGTCGTTCCAGCTCGGCGCCGGCAAGGTCATCGCCGGCTGGGACCAGGGCGTGCAGGGCATGAAGGTCGGCGGCCGCCGGCAGCTGATCATTCCCCCGCACCTGGCCTACGGGGACCGCGGTGCGGGGAACGCGATCGCACCAGGCGAGACTCTCATTTTCATCTGCGACCTGGTCTCAGCCTGACTGGGCGGCGCTGCCAACGGTCAGGTCATCGTAGAGATCGGCGACGACCTCCACCGTCACCTGCCCCTCCTCGCGTTCGGCCCGGGCGGCCAGGCGGGTCACCTCGCGGCTAGCCGCTGCCTCGTTCGCCTCGGTGCCCAGCTCAGCGCGCCAAGCCTCGAAGTCCGCCCGTCGCTGCCCGGGCCCGGGAAAGGCCGTGCACCGGCCCAGCACGCGTGATCCACAAGCCGTGACCGTCCAGTCGATCGCTGGCAGGTTCGCGGCTGCGGCCCGTTCCAGTAGCTGCCCGAGGACCCGGTAGGCGCGGTCCTGCCGGCTGCTGTCGCGTCCGGTGCCCGGCGCCTGCCCCCGTTGCTCCGGCCGCTCGCCGGCATCGCTGGAATGGGTCATGTGCCTGTTCCCCCCGTCTGCTGCCTGAGCCGCGCTGCAGTAACTTTTCCCCGTCGGCATCACGGTTGATGTTAGTGGCACAATCGCCCAATTTTCAGCTCTTCTGCAGATCACA
>DASXMU010000428.1:0-5340 GCA_036495485.1 Streptosporangiaceae bacterium | reverse complement strand
GTGGTTGTGGCAACGTCGGCTCTCTTTTGTGGGCGTTGCCACAACCACGACATTTCCGGCTGCGATAACCAACCGCTCAACCTCAAACTGACCGACTACTGCCGCTCGGGTCGTTCGTTCCCGAACGTTAAACAGGCTCGTGGCAGCGGGGGTACTGGTGAGTACTACTTGCACTAGTTCTGGGCCGTGGGTGCCTTATGGGTACCTGGGTGGGACACGTCTGGTTGGTCCCGCTATAGCAAGAAACTTGTTCACATGTGAATCCTGGCTGGATTGACGCTACTGAAATCCGACTAACGCTACGTAGTCGTAACTTCTCGCGTTATGGGATTGTTACTCGTTCGAAGATGCTATCAACAGGCGGAACCCACCATTTTATGGCGACCCATACCCTAGGATCGTCCATGCAAGAACATTAACCCCTCAAACAGGACGGAGCCACTCGAGTTGTCCAACCCACGAAAGGCGCGCAGGCCACTTGCTTCCCTGATAGTCGGCGGGCTCCTTGCCGTAGTAACCCTGAGTGGTCAGGGGATTCATATGTATTTGGATAAAGGGTCGAGTCACGACCGGCCTGGATACAGCATTCGCCTGTTAGGGCGGCTCAAGTTACTACTAGCCCAATGGCGGCTCACGGCCTAGGCCGTGAGCCGCCACTAAGTTTCTTTGATGATACTCGGCGGCAGATGCCTGGTTGCTACGAAGAGCGCCGCATCAGCAGTGGGTTTCGGTGTTGGTGAGCAGGATCCATCTGTCGCTTGCTGCCGGGTTGTTGATGTCACCGTTGGAAGATTCGCCTTGCATGCAGTACGCCTGACCGTGAGGGTCAGTGGTGAACTGGTTGAGCCACGAACGGAACGGGTGCACGCTTGGCGGCTCCGACCGCCTGGTGTTGATAAAGGAGAGAGTCTGCCAGGACGAGCCGCCGTAGTGCTGCAGATCCTGGTATTCGCAGCAGTCATGGAACTGCAGCTGGGTGCCATTGAAGTTCGTAGCGTCGTACACGCACGTCCAGCCGGTGTCGAGGTCGCCACCGGTCGGGCAGTTACCGGGATAAGTATCCGGGAGCCTGGGAACCTTCATGATTACCGTAGGGTGGGACCATTCGATGGCGCCAGGCCCCACGCATTTACCGGCGGGATTGTTGGCCAGCGCCGCGGTGGCCTCCTGCTGCTGATACGAGGTAGCTGCAGTGGCAAACCTGGCGCAGGAATTGGTGTCCGCTGAATGTGCGGATTGTGGGCTGGCGCTGACTGCGAATGCGGTACTTGCGGTGAGCGCGACTAAGCCGAGCATGCTGCGAAGAATCACTGTTCCCCCGTTCGATGGACTATTTCGCCTATATAGGTGGCGAAATAGTTGTTTAATTACATCGACAGGAGCCAGCATTCTCGCGGCTAGATAGTGTGTCTAGGGCTGGCAGGTCATTCTCTTGTTGCTATTTGGCCAGGTCAGACTAACTTTTCCGGCAGGTCTGATGCTTTCCGTGGTGCCAGTTGCCTGACTGCTGTCCTGGGGGAGTACACGTTTATGATACCGGAGTTGTCATATTCGTAGTCCAGCCATTGGTGAGGAAGCTGACATAGCCGATAACCGCTGGGTAGGTGGTGATGCTGAGCCCACCGGGGTTACGCAGGAACATGTCTTCCCAGCCGATAAGACGGCCGCTGGACGGGCTGATGATCAGCACCAGCCGCTCTACACCCTGGCGGTCGGTGAAAGCGACGGCATCGCCGGGCCTGCCTGCGCGGTCGGTGACCGTGCCCATGTTTTGCATATCCCGCTGGCCAGCCAGAACCTGCCACAGCGTGGCTTCCAGCGCGGGCGGCACCACTTGATGATTGAGGTCGGTGATAATCCTGATCAAGTGATATGAGGCCGGCCAGTCAGTGTGCTCGTATGGGAACGCGTGAAGAAGCTGGGCTCGTAGCCGCGCCGGGTTCAGTGACAGACCCCGCACTGATGGCCCGGCTGCCGCCGCGGCCGGTGGGTAGGTCGCGACCGTGCTCGGTGCGTTGCCCGCCAGTTGGCTCAGTGCCCGGGGACTGCTCACCGCCGCCGCCACCGGCCGCCCGGTGCGCTGAACCTGCCGGACGGCCCCGCCCTGCCTTGACCAGGTCTGATCGACGTGAGGGATAATCGTCGACTGGGCGACGCCGCCCGCGACCGCGGTACTCATGAACCATTCATTGGTCAGGACATACCCGACATCAGCCCCACGCGGCGGCGGATCGGCGGGCTGACTGGCCGCCACCCGGGCAAGACGCAGCAACACGGACCGGGCATCTGGCAACGCCACCGCCGCCGCCGGGCGGGACACCCCCGTCAAGGTGTAGCGCAGCGGGGGAGCTGTTGCCGTGGGTGAGGCTCCGGATGGCCTCAGCCAAACCGTCAGCAAGCCAGCCGCGACTACCACCACTGTCGTCGCCGCGACGGTGGCAGCCAGCGGCCGGCGCCTGCCAGGCTGGCCGGCGGCCGGTGTGCCCTGCGCCGGGGTGCTGACGATCCGCTGGTAAGCCGCCTGGCCCTCCGGGTCACTCCAGCTATCGGTGAGAACATCGCCCGGAACAGGGTTGGCCGGGCCTAGCAACGACCTTGTGTGGTCGATCGTGGTGCGAAATGGGTTCATCGCATTTCCTCCGCAACTTTGGTGCTGGCCCCCGTGATGTTCACGGCAGCACCGCTGTTGTCTATTGCTTCCAGCGCCTGCGTCATCCGGCGCCGGGCACGGTGCAAGCGCACAGCCGCTGTTGGGCGTGAGCAGCCCATCGCTGCTGCCGCATAGGCGAGGTCGAGCTCCTCCCAGGCAATCAGCCGCAAAATTTCTTGGTCTTGCGGGGAAAGCCGCTCGAGAGCCTGGGTCAGCCGTGCTCGCTCGGCGATAGCGTCCGCATGGTCACCGCTATGTTTGGCGGGGTCGAACGTGTCCGCCAAGTGCATCGTGAGCTGCTCGGCCCGTTGCCGTGATCGTTTCCTGTTGGCCAGCGAGTAGCTCGCTACTTTGTATAGCCATGGTTCGATGACGGCGGGGTCAGCGGGGACGGCTTTGCGGCGGCGCCACACCACCAGGAAGGTTTCGGAAGCTACGTCGCGCGCGGTCTCAGGGTCGATCCGCCGGGCCGCGTACCGCAGGACGGCATCGTAATATGCCTGGTACAGCGCGGTGAACCAGGCTTCCTGATCCACGCGGTCGCGCTCCTGCGGTGGGCTCACGACTATCTATGTCCGACATCGAGTCATCCATTACAACGACATCTCTGGCTCAGCCGTGGGGTATTTCCCTTGAATGCGGGCCTGCCAGGCCGTGCTCGTAAGCGTAGACGACGGCCTGGACCCGGTCGCGCAGGTGGAGCTTGCTGAGCACCCGGACAGATAGTCAGGTGAATGCTTGAGTATTGGCCGGTACTCCCACTCCCGAGCTCGCCACGCTGCCCAGCGGCCGGCCCTGGGCTGTGTTCGCGGTGCAGAACAGTACGTCCGGCTTCCACGAGCTGATGGCCGTGCCGCTGCTGCTGCCCGCGCTGCACACGCAGGTCACCGGCCGGTCCACCGGCGGCAGCGCGACCGTCACCGGGCCGGTCTCCTGCATGCCGGTGGTGGACACCCCGGTCAGCGTGTCCGCGGCCCCGGCGTCCGGCTGGCACACCACCAGCACCGCACTGACCCTGAACGGGAAGGCCCAGGGAGGCACGCTGCATGGGGCCAGCCTGAACCCCGGGCAGTCCTACACCCTGACCGGGACGGCGAAGTTCGCCGACGGCGGCAAGACCGGCTCCGCGACCGCAAAGCTCACCTTCAAGGCGTGCCCGGCCCCGTAACCTCTCTCCGTCCGGCCACCTGATCACGGCCGGGGCCCCGGGTAACTGGGGCCCCGGCCGTGACGGCTGTGATGCCAGCGGGGAGCGGGGCTGCCTCTGATGGCCATTCGTGTCAAACTGACGGCGGATGCGTTCGCCGCGTCATCTTTCGCCCAGGGAGGTCTGAATGCCCATTTGCCGCCTGAGGTTAATAGTCCCGATCCTGGTCGCAGCCGCCTCGCTGCCGTTGAGCACGACTGCCGCCACCGCCGCGGGTCCCCCCGGGGCGGCGTCCCGGCCCTGGATGGCCTACGCGCCACCCGCGGCCGGCCAGCACCTGGTCCGGCAAGCCCGCCACTTGGTAACCCCGGACGCGATCACCGACTACACCTCCAACAACTGGGACGGTTACTTCGCCACTGCCGCCAACGAGGGGACCGACTTCACCGCTGTCTCGGCCACCTGGACCCAGGCCGCCGTGACCTGCAGCGGCAGCGCGCAAGAGTGGGGCGGATTCTGGGTCGGCATGGACGGCTGGTGGAACGATGTCGTCGAGCAGGGCGGCACAGAGGCGCAATGCATCAACGGCAGCCCGGAGTACAACGTGTGGTGGGAGATGTACCCGTTCAACGCCATCCAGACCGGGTTCGCCATCAACGCCGGGGACACGATCGAGGCCAGCGTCACGTATGTGGCCAGCACCCAGATGTTCGACATCGTGGTCAAGGACACCACCAGCGGCCAGACTCTCACCGAGGACACGCCGTGCCAGACCGGCCAGAATGGCTGCCCGCGCACCTCGGCCGACATCATTTCCGAGGACATCACTAACCTCGGCAGCGGCGGCCTGTTCCCGCTGCCCGACTACGGCACCGAGACCTACACCAGCGCGTCGGTGACCGACACCAGCGGCCACACCGGCTCGCTGTCTGACTCGGCCTGGCAGCTCGGCGAGGTAACCGAGGTGAGCGGGGGCGTCACCAAGCAGACGACGTCAGCCCTCAACCCCGCCGGGACCTCGTTCACCACCACCTGGCAGAGCCAGTAGAGGCGGCGCCCGCCCGAACACGAAAAGCAGTCCCCAGCCTCATTCCGGAAGGCGGGACCCCTTCACTGGTTCCGCTTTCCGGAAGGCGAGGGCTGGGAGAGCCGGGCCTCCGGCAAGGCTGGCTCGAACAGCTCCACCAGGTTGCCGGACGGGTCCTCGGCCAGGATCTGCTTGCCGCCCACGCCGGTGACGATCTCGTTGCGGAACTGCACGCCTTTGGCCCGAAGCTCGTCCACTGTTGCCGCCAGATCGCTGACCTCGATCGCGAACCGATTCCAGCCCCCGGGCTCGGGAACCGAGCCGTCCGGCATCGCCTGGCCGCCGCCCGGCCCGCCGCCCGGTGCGCTGAGCACCAGCCGCAGGGCGCCGAGCTGCAGCATGGCGAACGCCGCGGCCGGGTGCATCAGCAGGGTGAAGCCCAGCTTGTCGCGGTAAAACCCGATCGCCGCATCGACGTCATGGACGATGTAACGGACGCTGACCTCAGCCATCGGC
>DASXMU010000427.1:0-2437 GCA_036495485.1 Streptosporangiaceae bacterium | reverse complement strand
GGGCGGCCATCACAAGCCGCCGGTGGGATCACTCCTGCAGTGCATCGCCCAGCAGGGCTACACGCTGTGGACCAGATACCAGCCAGGCAGCCGGTTCTGGCCATTCCAGTGGATCGAGGGCGGCTGGCTGCTCGCGCTGTCAGCGCTGCTCATCGCCGCGACCATCTGGCTGGTCCGCCGCCGGGCGACCTGAACCGCCCCGGCAACCGCGTCACCGGCCACACCGTGCGCCGCCAGCGCCCGTGTCCTGGAGCCGACTTTGCGTCCCGGCGCATTCAGTGGTGGGGCATCAGTACGGTCTGGAGCTGCCAGCCATGGCCGGCGGTGGCCGGGTTATGGTTTTACGCCGACGCCGCAGTACACCGCTGGCCCGGTTGCGTTAGGGACGGCCGGCCAATGAGGGCGCCACTGGGAACAGGAAACCACGCCGGGGTCTACGGTCCGAAGGCCCCCGAAGAAGGCTGCTAGCTGCTCCGGGCTGCGCAGGTGATATGGGACCGGGCTCTGTTCGTTATATCGCGCCTGCGCTTGATTGCCGGCCTCACTGGTGCTGACGCCGTCGGCGATCATCAGGTAGCTGCCCGCGGCCAGGCCAGCCAGCAGCGCCGTCACGATCGAGGCCGCCTCGGTGTCGCTTGTGATGTGCCCCAAGATTCCCAGCAGCATCAGCGTGACCGGCTCAGTGAGGTCAAGCGTCCCAGCGGCCGCGGCCAGGATCTGCGCGCAGTCGCGCACGTCGGCTTGCACATAAGCGGTGGCGCCCTCGGGGCTGCTGGCCAGCAAGGCGCGGGCGTGCGCCAGCACGACCGGGTCGTTGTCGACATAGACGACCCGGGACGCCGGGGCGGCCTGCTGCGCGACCTGGTGGGTGCTGTCCGCCGACGGCAGCCCGGTGCCAATATCGAGGAACTGGCGGATACCGGCAGAGCCCGCCAGGTAGCTGACGGCCCGCACCAAGAACTCCCGCTGTACCTTGGCGACCGCCGCGATCTGCGGGAACATGGACCGGACCTGCTCGCCCACGGCCCGGTCCACCGCGAAGTTGTCCTTGCCTCCGAGCCAGTAATTCCAGATCCGCGCCGAGTGCGGCACGCTGGTGTCGATCACCGCCGGGGCGGGCAGCTCCTGCCCCCCGGGCGACATCCAATCGCCGGTCACGCAGCCTCCTCCCGAACGCTGTCCGCTGGCCGGCCGCCGACCCGTTACTCCCATTGTTCCCGACCCACCACAGCCGCCATCGCGCCGGGGCAGATCGTCATGCACTGTGATCTGGCTGTCACCATCAGATGCGGTAACCCATACAGGCGGCGATGCGCGGCCGTGAAGCACTGCACTTCGAGGCTGTCGCCGTGCTCGTAGTCGTGGACCAGACTGCGCAGCTGGCTGCCGAGTGCGGCGGGCAGCCCGGCCGCCTGGTGCCCGGTGACCTCTCGGGGCGCTCCGCTGGGCCGCCTGGTTCACCGCCCACCACGCCATCAACATCCCCGGCTTCGCTGCCCGGAACGCAGGATCCGTCACCGACGTCTCATATAGAGCCCGCCGGTCCTACGACCTGCCTGACGGCCCCGCGAGGGGCCGTCGTTTGTCTCCAGCCAAGGGGGCAGGTTTGGGGGTACGCAGGTGAGCGTATCCACATGCATCCGCAACTACCTTGCAGCAATTTCGCTGCCGTGGGCTGTTCTCAGGGCGCTAACTGATCAGGCCGGGCGCCTGGACAAGCCGTGTTCCCCGTTCAAGTTTGCGGATCGCAGGCGGACATGTGCGTGCTGCCCACTCTCCTTCAGGGCTATGCAAATCGGCCGGCCCTGGCTGGGCATCATCACGCTGACCGGTCGGTCAGCTCGGCCTGGGACATGGCTGCGGTGACCGTTGCTACGACGGTGCTGGCGAGGTTCGCGGGGTCGGCGATCCACCAATGGAAGTCCGGCTCCAGGGTGATCGTGGCGGCTTCGGCCCAGTAGTCGCAGGTCCAGACGATACTGCCGTCGTCGGCCACGAGAACCGCCGCGTCGTCGCGGTGATCTGGGACGGTTACGACGATCGCCGACGGTGCATCGAAATAGTGGTCGTCCTCGTAGACCTCCAGCTCGACATCGAATCCACGGGCTTTCAGCTCCAGACCGACGATGCCCTTGAAGGTGATGCCGTGGCGGTCATAGCCGTCTCCCAGGCGGGGATGGTCCTGCGCTTGACCGGTGAGCAGGGCGGTAGCCAGGTCGGCCACTCGCTTGGGGTCCTGCTGGCCGCTCGCCCACGGGGTGCATTCCAACTCGATGCTGGCCGAGTCGCTGACCGATAGAGTGCACCGCGCCTTGGGGCAGCTTATGGTCAGGCGGCATTCGTCGTCATGCTCGGGCGGGCGGACATCGAACCCATTGAACAGCAGGCCCGCCGCCACCCGCCGCATCAGATCGCCCGGCTCGGTGTGGCTGGTGTC
>DASXMU010000426.1:0-26969 GCA_036495485.1 Streptosporangiaceae bacterium | reverse complement strand
CCCAGCCAGTCCAGCGTCGCGGCCGGGTCCTGGTCGAGCATGGCCCGCAGCGCGAAGCGGCGCTCGCCGATGCGATGGCCGACCCCGGCCTCGCCCGCGCCGCGGGCCAGGCGGCGGCGGGTCAGGATGATGCCGGAGCGCGCCGGGGTGGTGAGGGCGGCGGTCAGGTCGGCGAGCCGGCCGCCGGGGCCGGCCGGCTCCGGCGCCGACCGCAGGGCCAGCGGCAGCCCGGCCGGGTCGGGCCAGGCCGCGCGCTCGGCCGCGATGGCGCGGCGGGCGAGCGCGGCCCAGCCGTCCAGGGCCGGGATCGCGAGGTCGCCGACGGCGTCGAGGTAGGCCGGCAGCCACGGCCACAGGTGCTCGGCGAACAGCGCGGCCGCGGACCTGGCCAGTGCCTCGGCGGTGGCCGGGCGGCGGGCGTCGCCCGCCGCGTCGCCGAGGCTGGCGTACAGGCTGAGCAGGGCGGTCAGGTGGTCGGGCTCGGCGGGCGGGGTAATCCCGATGGCCCGCCAGAACCCGGCCGCCCGGTCCGCGCCCTCCCCGCCCAGCGCGCCGTCCGGCCCGAGGTAGACCGCGGCGTAGGGCAGGCAGTTCAGCACGAACGCGTCGGTGTGCTCGGCCGCGCTGGGCGGAGCCAGCCCCAGCGCCGCCGCGGCCGTCCGCGCGTCGGCCGGGCTGTCGGCGAACGCGCCCAGCGCCCGCAGCAGCTCCCGCCGCTCCGCACTCACTCCGCACCCCCAGACGCGAGCCCCCCGCCCGGCAGCGCGAACGCGGGTGCGGCCGGCTTGAGCGGCCGCATCAGCCACCGGGGCCGCCGCGTCCCGTCGGGCGACACGTGCCCGGCATGACGCGTCCGGGTCATCCAGTCCCGGTAGGCGGCCCTGGCCTTCGCGGTGTCGACCGCGATGTCGCCGTGCGAGTCCCCGGGCTCGGCGGGCCGGACCCGGACGGCCTGGTGCCAGCAGTGCATGCCGGAGATGGGGTCGGGGTGGACCGGGAAGGTGAGGTTCTGGTGCACGCCGGTGTCGGACCACCAGATGCGGGCCGTGTCCGGGTCGGCGGACTGGTAGGGCCGCACCGGGGAAACCGCCTGCATGGCCCAGCCCTCCGGCCCGTGCTGCAGGTCGACGGTGGCCATCATCCCGCCCGCGCCGACCTGGTCGTGACCGGTGAGCTTCCAGCGGCCCATGTGGTGGGAGCAGGCGACCACGCCGGGCCGGATGCCCTCGGTGATCCACGCCTTGGCCACGAAGTAGCCGATCTCGGTCTCGACCCGGATCAGGTCGCCGGTCGCGGAGATGCCGAGCCGGGCGGCGTCGGCGGGGTGGACCCAGACGGGGTTAGTGTGCGACAGCTCGTCCAGCCACTTGCTGTTGGCCGACCGGGTGTGGATCTGGGTCGGCAGCCGGAAGGTCGACAGCAGCACCACCTGGCCGGGCTCCAGCTCGGCCGGGTGCACGTGGCTGCGGATGTAGCCGGGCAGCGCGTGCTCGGGCCAGCCCCAGGCGGCCAGCGTGCCCGACCAGAACTCCAGCCGCCCCGACGGCGTCGGGAAGCCCCGCCGGACGACCCCGTCGACCAGCACGCCGGCCGGCCGGCGGCCCGCGCCGTCGGCGGCGGGAGCGCCCACCGGGACGATGTTGGCCGTGGCCGGCGCCGGCGCCGCGGTGTAGACCTGCCCGGCGTCGCCGACGGCGACGTCCCGCAGCTCGGCCGCCGGGACCTCCCGCTCGTGCAGGCCGCCCAGCCCGCGGGCGATCTCGAACGCGCCGTAGCGGCGCATGAAGGCCAGCGGCGTCAGGCCCTCGGCGGCGGCCCGCTGCGGCAGGCCCGGCACCGAGTTCTCGAACATCCACCCGTAGTACTCATCGACGGTCAGCTTCTCCCCCGGCCGGGCCCGCGACTCGTGGTACTGCCGGATGCCCATCGAGCCGTCCGGGTCGATCCGCCACGACAGCTCGATCCACCACTCGTTCTCCTCCCACACCTCGCCCGGGTTGACCTGCCGGGTGTCGGTGATGTCCTCGCCGAGGCGCTCGCGGGCCGCGCGCAGCACCGGCTGCCGGAACCCGATCCACTGCCCGTCGTACTGCTCGTAGGAGTGGGTGTCGTGCCGCTCCGAGCCGTGCCCCATCGGCAGCACGTAGTCGGCGAAGTACGCGGACTCGTTCCAGGTCGGGGTCAGCGCGACGTAGCAGCCGACCTTCTCCTCGTCGGTCAGGACCTCCATCCAGGACAGGCCGTCGGGGTTGGTCCACACCGGGTTGTAGACCCGGGTGAAGTAGGTGTCGAGCTTCCCCCGGCCGTCCTTGAGGAAGTGCGGGAGCAGGAAGCTCAGCTCGTTCTGCGCGAGCGGGAACTCCGGCGGCCACGACAGGTCCTGCCACACCTCCGGGTGCGGCGGCGTGTGGATGGGCCGGGGCACGAACTTGTTCCAGGCGTTGGGGAACGTCCCGCCCTCGGTCGCGACCGCGCCCAGCAGCGCGGAGATGAGGAACAGGGTCCGCGACACCTGCCAGCCGCCGAGGTTGCCCGCCGCCGCCGACCGCCACGAATGGCACGCGAAGGCCGTCCCGGACTCCGCCACGACCTCGGCCACCTCGGCCAGGACCGCGGCGTCGATGCCGGACTCGGCGGCCGCGAACTCGAACGTGAACCCGGCGTACAGCTCGGCCAGGGCGCCGGTGAACGCATCGAACGTGCGCGGCAGGTCCGGGCGGCACTGCGCCAGGTACTGCTCCCAGTTCCACCACCGCCGCACGAAGCCGGCGTCATACCGGCCGGTCTCGATCAGGTGGCGGCAGATGGCCAGGTTGATGGCCGCCTCGCTGCCCGGCTGCGGCGACAGCCAGTAGTCGGCGTGGGTGGCGGTGTTGGACAGCCGGGTGTCCAGCACGATGAGCTTCGCGCCGTTCTGCCGGGCCTCGGTGATGCGCTGGGCGTGCGGGTTGAAGTAGTGCCCGGCTTCCAGGTGGGCGCTGATCAGGTAGATGACCTTCGCGTGGGCGTAGTCGGGGCTGGGCCGGTCGATGCCCATCCAGAACTGGAACCCGGCCCGGCCGCCGCTGGAGCACACGTTGGTGTGCGAGTTGTGCCCGTCGACGCCCCAGCTGGCCAGCACCCGCTCGGTGTACCCGTCCTCGCCGGGCCGGCCGATGTGGACCATGATCTCGTTCTGCCGTCCCTGGGCGAGGGCCTGGCGGATGCGGGCGGCGATCGCGTCCAGGGCCTCGTTCCAGCTGATCCGCTCCCACCGGCCCTCGCCGCGCCGTCCCGCGCGCTTCATCGGGTACAGCACCCGGTCGGGGTCGGTGACCTGGTTGATGGTGGCCGGTCCCTTGGCGCAGTTGCGGCCGCGCGATCCGGGGTGCTCGGGATTGCCCTCGAACTTGCGCACCTGGCGCGTGTCCCGGTCGACGTAGGCCAGCAGCCCGCACGCGGACTCGCAGTTGAAGCAGGTGGTGGGCACCAGCATGTAGTGGTGCTCCTCGCGGGCCGGCCACTTGCGCGAGGACAGCTCGACCCAGTCGTCCCAGCGTTCCCTGGGCGGGAACGCGGCCAGGTGCACCCGGCTGGCTCCCGGGTAGAACGTCTCGCCTCTGGCCTCGGTGGCCGCCCGCGCCGCCGACACACGCTCGCCGAGCGCGGCGAGGCCGGCATCGTCAGCAGAACCGGAACCGGGCAACCGGGGCCTCCTCCAGGCGAGCTTCAGACGAGTCGCAGGCGAGCTTCAGGCGAGCGGTACGCACTGGCCGGCCTGCACGTAGGCGTGCTCATGCGCCAGCAGGCCCAGCAGTGCGAACGGAGCCGCCACCACGCCGATCCAGGGCGCCGCCACCGCCACCGCGGCCGCCGCCAGGCCGGGCCAGAAGAACCGGGCGTACCGGCCGTGGGTCATCTCGTGCGCGGCCAGCTTCGCGTGCTCGGTCGGGTGCGTCACGGTGATCTCCCCCAGCACCATCAGCACGTGCGCGGCCGCCGCCCCGGCCAGCAGCACCCCGGTCCCTGCCGCCGCCGGATGCGGCCCCAGCCACTGCGCGAACGGCAGCAGCCCCGCCGCCCCGGCCAGCACCGCCTGCACGGCCAGGTGCGGCGCAAGCAGCGGGCTCTGCCACAGGTCCCGCGCCCGCGCCTGGGCGAACAGATAGGCCGTGTAGCACGCGGTGGCCAGCGCCAGCGGCAGCACGAACGCCGCCGCGACCTGGCGAACCGGCACACTATCAGCCAGGGAGCCGAGCAGGTAGAGCGCGGCTGCACCACCGTAGCCGCCGATGATGAACGATCCCCGCACCAGCCAGCTCCGCCAGTGATGCCGGGTGAAGATCAGGTAGAACCGCCACGGGTGCCGCAGGTCCCAGATCAGCAGCACCCCGGTCACCCCGAGAAACGCCAGCGACAGCAGCGGCGCCGCCCACCTGGCCACGTCGCTGTCCCAGGACAGCCGCCCGGCCAGCACCAGGATCAGCGCGACCAGCAGGCCACCCGCGGCCAGCCCCTTGGTCCAGGTGTACAGGCTGACCCGCCACCCCCACGGCGCGTGGTGGCCGATGTCATAGGACAGCAGCGCCTCGGCGCTGGAGTTGGGCCGCCCCGGATGACCGCTGGTGACGTGGCCGGGATCGTGCTCCCCACCCTGCGCCGCCCAGGCGAACAGCCCGCCGTCCGGGCGGCGGGCAGCCAGCGGGTCCAGCGTGGCCTGGTGCGCGCCCTTGTAGAACACGCCTGGCCTGGTCCCCTTCTCCGGCCGCCGCACGGTCACCGGCTCCTGCTTGACGATCTGCGCGACCGCCGAGTCAGGGTCGTTCAGATCGCCGACCAGGATCGCCTGGGTCGGGCACACCGTCACACAGGCCGGCTCGAGCCCCACATCCAGCCGGTGCGCGCACAGGTTGCACTTCTCCGCCGAGTCGTCCTCGGGGTTGATGAAGATCGCGTCGTAGGGGCAGGCGGCGATGCACGCCTTGCAGCCGATGCAGATCTCCTTGTCGAAGTCGACGATGCCATCCGGCCGCCGGTACATCGCCTGGGTGGGGCAGGCCGCCACGCAAGGCGCGTCCGCGCACTGGTTGCACCGCGTCACCTGGAACGCACGCCGGACCTGCGGAAACGTCCCGACCTCGGCCGACTTCACGTAGGTCCTGGTGACCCCGAGCGGGACCTCGTTCTCGCTCTTGCAGGCCGTGGTGCAAGCGTGACAGCCGATGCAGCGATCTTGGTCCAGCACCTTCACCCAGCGCTGCACGGGACCATCCGGGCGGTTCTCGGCCACGCTCATATTTCCTATATTAGCGGCTCCTAAAGATAGGTTTTGGCTGGTCAGCCGAACAGCTCGCTGCCACGGGCCGCGGCGTGCAGCAGCAGCGGCTCGGGCGCATGGGCGTGCAGCCGCAGGCAGGCCTCGGTCAGCTTGATGGCGTGCACGTCCCCGGTGCCGATCGCCCGGTCGGTCAGCGCGCTGGGCTCGGGCGGCGGCCCATCGGGCAGCGGCTCGGGCACGGCGCCGACAGCGTAGCCGGAGTACAGCCCGGCCGCGACCTGCCAGAGCGCGTCGTAGCTCGGCCGGGCCAGCTCGGCGGGCAGCAGGTCGAGCGCGGACCAGGCGGCGACCGGCGCGGTCACCGCGTGCACGAAGTCGATGGGCTGGGTCCGGCCGTGGGTCAGGAAGATCCGGGCGAACGAGGCCGCCAGCCTGGCCAGGTCGGTGTGCACGTCGGCCGGCGGGCGCAGCGCGCCGACCGCGGCCGGGAAGCCGGGCTCGGCCGCCAGCGCGGTCCGCAGCCGGGTGGTGATCAGGCCGGGCGGCACCGGCCCGGCGGCGACTGGCAGGCCGCCGACGGCCTCGTCCAGGCTCAGCCCGCCGGCGGTGCGGGGCCTCCCGGGCAGCTCGAGGTACCCGGCGGCCCAGTAGGCCAGGCCGCGGGCCAGTTCGGCCAGCCGCTCCGGGCTGGCCCAGGATGCCAGGCTGCGGGCGGCGTGCGAGGTGCGGATGATGCCGTGCGTCGCGGCGGCGGCCACGCCCGGCAGCAGTCGCGGCCACCAGCGGGCCAGCACCTGCTGCCAGGGCTCGTCGGCGAGCTGGCCGGCCAGGTATTGCTCCCAGTCGGTGACCCGGCGCAGGTCACCGAGCGCCTCGCGCCAGTTCTGGCCGGTGATGCGGCCGGTGGCGCCGGGCGGCTCTTCCAGCCGCCCGATGTAGCCGTCGAGCCACGGTTCGACTTCGGCGGCGCGGCCGAGCCTGACCATCGCCTCCGCCCCCATCGGGCCATGGTTGGACAGCCCGCCGCGGAACTCGGGCCCGGTGGCCGCCAGCCTGCTCAGGCTCTCATCCAGAATCTCAGGTCGTGCTTCGGTCGAGCCGGTCATGATCGCCTCCAGTCTATATAGATGTGATCCTATATCAAGAAGCGACTATATACTGATCCCGTGCCGAACGAGACAGCGGATGCACCCGGCCAGACCGGCACGGGCCAGACCGGCACGGGCCAGACCAGCACGGGCCAGACCGGCACGGGCCAGCCCGGCGCCGCGGGCGAGACCGTGGACGTGCTGCGCGCCCTCGCGCACCCGGTGCGCTGGGGCATCCTGCAGCGGCTGGCCGCCGAACCTGGCATCTGCGCCTGCGACTTCACCGAGTTCTTCGACGTGTCCCAGCCGACGATCTCGGCTCACCTGAAGGCGCTGCGGGAGGCCGGGCTGGTCACCACCCAGCGCCGCGGCACCACGATCTGCTACACGCTCGCCAGCGGCCGGCTGGCCCAGCTCGCCCGCCGGCTGGACGCTATGGCCGCGACCGCGCCCGCCGTGCGCTGAGGGAGGCGGCTCAGCTCCGCGCCTCCTGCGCTCCCTGGCAGGCCAGCTCGTCGGCGCGCTCGTTCTCCGGGTGACCGGCGTGCCCCTTGACCCAGAACCACTGCACCTCGTGCCGCTGGGCCGCCGCGTCGAGCCGGGTCCACAGGTCGACGTTCTTGACCGGCTGCCGCTGCGAGGTCCGCCAGCCGTTGCGCTTCCAGCCGGGCACCCACTCGGTGATGCCCCGGCGCAGGTACTGGCTGTCGGTGTACAGGTGCACCGCCGACGGCCTGGTCAGGCTCTCCAGGCCCTGGATGGCGGCCATGATCTCCATCCGGTTGTTGGTGGTGGCCGGCTCGCTGCCGTGCAGCTCCCGCTCGTGGCCGCCGTACCGCAGGATCGTGCCCCACCCGCCGGGCCCGGGATTGCTGAGGCAGGCGCCGTCGGTGAAGATCTCCACCACTCCGCCACCGCCCGTGGGCTTCGCTTCCCGCATCGCGGTCATGGCAGAAAGGTACACAACATCCGGGCCGGGGCCGCGGCTCCAGGTGCCTAGGGTGCGGCGGCCCCGGCACCTGCCGGGCTGCGGGTGTCCTCGCCCCGGGCGCGCTTGCCGAACGACATGCTCCGGCTGACGTTGCCGAACCGCATGCTCATCAGGTCCAGCAGGTAGTTCTGCCGCAGCCGCCACGGCGACCGCTCGCCCTGTTTCGGCAGGACGTCGCCGGCCCGCTGCACGTAGCCAGAGGTCAGGTCCAGGATCGGCCGGGGGCTCGTGGCCGTGCCGGGGTTCAGCCGCGGCATCGAGCGGGAGTACCCGTGGCGGTCCATGTGGTTCAGCAGGCGGCACACGTACCGTGAGGTCAGGTCGGCCCGCAGCGTCCACGAGGCGTTGATGTAGCCGACGCAGATGGCCAGGTTGGGCACGCCGCTGATCAGGCACCCACGGTAGACGAACCGGTCGGCCGGGTTGACCTGCTCGCCGTCCACGGTCAGCCGCATGCCGCCGCACATCTGGATCCGCAGGCCGGTGGCCGACACGATGATGTCGGCCTCGAGTTCGCGGCCCGATTCGAGCCGTACGCCGCGGGAGCCGATGGCGGCGATCTGGCCAGTGGCGATCGACACCCGCCCGGACTTGATCGCCTTGAACAGGTCGCCGCTCGGCACCACGCACAGCCGCTGGTCCCAGGGGTTGTAGGACGGGGCGAAATCGGTATCGACCGGATAGCCGTCCGGGAGCTGGTGCACGACGCCGTACCTGATGAGCCGCTTCGCCCGGTCCGGCCACCGCTGGCAGAACTCGTAGAACGCCATGCCGAGCGTCGCGTTCTTCCACCGGGTCGCCCGGAACGCGGCCCGCTCGGGCAGGTACTTGCGCAGCACGACGGCGATCGGGTCGGTGTCCGGCAGCGACACGACGTAGCTGGGCGAGCGCTGCACCATCGTGATGTGCGCGGCATCCCTGGCCATGGCCGGGACCAGGGTCACGGCGGTCGCGCCGCTGCCGACCACCACGATCCGCTTGCCCCGGTAGTCCAGCTCACCGGGCCACTGCTGCGGGTCGATCAGCGTCCCGGCGAACCGGTCCAGGCCTGGCCACTGCGGCTGATAGCCGCCCTGGTAGCTGTAGTAACCGCAGCACAGGTAGAGGAAGCCGCAGGTGTAGCTGGTGGCCTCGGCGCTGCCGGCAGCCGTCACCTCGACCGTCCACCGGGACTGCGCGGACGACCAGGACGCGGCGGTCACCCGGTGGCCGTAGCGGACCTGGCGCTCGATCCCGTACTCGGCCGCGGTCTCCCGGATGTAACCGAGAATCGAGGACCCCTCGGCCAGCGTCTTGGTCCCCTTCCACGGCCGGAACGGGTAGCTGAGGGTGAACATGTCGGAGTCCGCGCGCACGCCCGGGTAGCGGTACAGGTCCCAGGTGCCGCCGATCGCGTCCCGTGCCTCGAAGATCGCGTACGTCTTGCCCGGGCACTGGGTCTGCAGGCGGCAGGCGGCGCCCACGCCGGACAGCCCGGCACCCACGATGAGAACGTCAAAGTGCTCGGTCGGCATGATCACTCCGTTGCAACGGGCCGGTCGGCTTCTGAGGCCATGGTCGCTGAAGAGAGGGGAAAGTGCCACGGGGCTTGTGTCATCCCGGCCGCCGGGTCCTGTTCACCGGGGCGGCTCAGCGGGGCGGAAGATTTTCATCGGGGGACCGATGAGTCCGCCTGGCCTCCGGCGTTTCATGCACGTAACCCAGCGGCGGGCAGGGTAGACAGGGGCCCGGCGCGATCACTGAAGAAGGGAATCCGTCATGGACTACAAGCTGGAACTGGTGCTCATCCCGGTCACCGACGTCGACCGTGCCAAGAGCTTCTACGTGGACAGGGCCGGGTTCGGCCTGCAGGTCGACACCAAGATCAACGACAACATGCGGGTCGTCCAGGTCACGCCGCCGGGCTCGGCCTGCTCGATCGGCTTCGGCACGGGCATCACCGCGGCTGCCCCCGGCTCGGCCCAGGGTCTGCACCTGGTGGTCAGCGACATCGTGGCCGCCCGGGCCGAGCTGGCCGGGCGGCAGGTCGAGATCAGCGAGGTGCGCCACCTCGAGTCTGGCGAGTGGGTGCAGGGGCCGCACCCGCAGCGCGGCAACTACGAGTCGTTCGCCGACTTCGCCGACCCGGACGGCAACATCTGGGTCGTGCAGGAGGTAAACAGGGACTCCGGCCAGTCCCAGGGGAGCAAGTGAACCAGGCCGGCACGCTGGTGAGCGCCGCGATCGCGGGAGATGAGCCCGCGTTCTCGGCGCTCACCGAACGCCACCGGCGCGAGCTGCACATCCACTGCTACCGGATGCTCGCGTCCTTCGACGACGCCGAGGACGCGGTGCAGGAGACGTTCCTGCGGGCCTGGCGCGGCCGGGCGGGCTTCGCGGGCGACTCCCTGTTCCGCGCCTGGCTCTACCGGATCGCCACGAACGTCTGCCTCGACATGCTGCGCCGGAGCTCGCGGCACGTGACGGCGCTGCACTCCTACGCCGAGCTGCCCTGGCTCCAGCCCTACCCGGACAGGCTGCTCGACCAGGCCGCGCCCGGCGGCGACCAGCCGGACGCCGTGGCCGTCGAGCGGGAGACGATCGAGCTGGTCTTCCTCGCCGCCCTGCAGGTCCTGCCACCCCGGCAGCGGGCCGCGCTGATCGCCGCCGACCTGCTCGGCTGGTCGGCCAAGGAGACGGCGTCGGCCCTGGACACGAGCGTGGCCGCGGCGAACAGCGCGCTGCAGCGGGCCCGCGCCCGGATGCGTGAGCACCTGCCCGAGCGGCGCGGCGAATGGGCGGCCACCGAGGCGAGCGCTGGGGAGCGGGCCCTGCTGGCCGGATTCATCGACGCGCATCAGCGCTGCGACGCCGCCGCGGCGATCGCGATCGCCGCCAAGGACATCCGGGTCACCATGCCGCCGAACCCGTTCTGCTTCGAGGGCATCGAGGGCATCACCACGCTGCTGCACCGGGCGTTCGGGCCGGATCGGGAGGGCGACTGGCGCCTGCTGCCGACCCGGGCCAACCGGATGCCGGCCGCGGCGAGCTATCTGTGCCAGCCGGGCGACAGCGAGTTCCGGGCGTTCAAGCTCGACGTGCTGCGGGTCCGCGGCGCCCTGATCGCGGAGATCACCACGTTCGGCCCGGCGCTGTTCCCGGCGTTCGGCCTGCCGCCGACGCTGGACGGTACCGGGCCGGACGGCTGACGGCGACCGCCCGGTAGCCTGCCCGTGTGGCTACCAGGCAGGAGCGGGCGACCTCGTTCGGCACGGTTGCGGCCGAGTATTACCGGCTGAGATCCGGCCCATCGGACGAGGCGATCCGCTGCTGGCGCGCGGACCGGGCGGGCCGGAGTGCTTACCTGAACTCCTGAGGGGATTCCCGGCAGCAGCGACGGGCAAGATTCGTGCCTGGGGCAGAATCTTATGCTTGAGCAGGAATGGGTCAACGGTGACCGAACGGAGCGGATGAGCCTATGCACGAGGTCGTGACCATCGCAACTCCCGGGCTCGGGGACCGCAGCTACCTGATCCACGACGGCACGAGCGCGGTCGTCGTGGACGCCCAGCGGGACATCGACCGGTTCCTCGGTGCGGCGGACGCCGCGGGGGTCGCCGTCACGCATGTGCTGGAGACCCACATCCACAACGACTATGTGACCGGGGGCTGCGCGCTCGCCCGGGAGGCAGGCGCCGCCTACGTGGTCGCCGCCTCGGAGGACGTCGGCTTCGAGCGGGCACGGGCCCGCGACCACGAGACGTTCGGCGCCGGGAGCCTCGGCGTGACCCCGGTGCACACACCCGGCCACACCCCTGGCCACCTGTCCTACGTGCTGGCCGAGGGCGACGGCGAGCCGTTCGCGGTGTTCACCGGCGGGTCGATGCTGTTCGGCGCCGTCGGCCGGACCGACCTGGCCGGCCCTGAGCTGACCGATCAGCTCACCCGGGCGCAGTACCGCTCGGTGCGGCGGCTCGCCGGCGAGCTGCCCGGCCAGGTCGCCGTCTACCCGACCCATGGCTTCGGCAGCTTCTGCTCGGCCACGCAGACCAGCGGCGACGAGTCCACGATCGGCCGCGAACGGCACACCAACGTGGCACTGCGCGGCGGCGATGAGGACGCCTTCGTCAAGGAGCTGCTCGCCGGGCTCAGCGCCTACCCCAGCTACTACGTGCATATGGGCGCGGCCAACCGCAGCGGTCCCCCGGCCGCCGACCTGACCCCGCCGCAGCCGGCCAGCCCGGCGGAGCTGCGGCGCCGGATCGAGGCCGGCGAGTGGGTGGTGGACCTGCGCGGCCGGCGCGCCTTCGCGGACCTGCACGTGGCCGGCACGGTCTCGGTGGAGCTCGGTGACCCGTTCGCCACCTACCTGGGCTGGGTGCTGCCCTGGGGGGCACCGCTCACCCTGATCGGTGACAGCGCGGGCCAGGTGGCGCAGGCTCAGCTTCAGCTGACCAGGATCGGGGTCGAGCCGCTCGCGGCCGCCGCGGCCGGGCCGGTCACCGGCCTGGCCGCCGGGCGCACCGGCAGCTACCAGGTCACCGGCTTCCCCGGCCTGGCCGGGGTCTGGGGACGGGCCGGGATCGTCGTGCTCGATGTGCGCAGGCCGGACGAATGGCAGGCCGGTCACCTGCCCGGCGCGCTGCACATCCCGTTCTGGGAACTGGCGGAGCGGACCGGCGATGTACCAGCGGGCCAGGTGTGGGTGCACTGCGCCAGCGGGTTCCGGGCCAGCATCGGCGCATCGGTGCTGGACCGCGCCGGCCGCGATGTGGTTCACGTCGACGACGACTGGTCCCAGGCGCCGCAGGCCGGCCTGCCGGTCACGCAGCCAGAACCGGCGTAAGCCCAGGCAGGCCCAGAGTTCGCGCAGGCCGTGCCGGCGTAGGCTGGTCGCCTGGCCCTGGAACACCCGTACCACCTCACCATCCCCGCGGCCCCGGGAGACAGCGTGGAACAACGGCAGGCACAGCTGCGGCCAGGTGTGACGCTGGGCGGTACTCCCCTGCATCTGGTCGGCCGGGCACGGGTGTACGCATGCGGCATCACCCCCTATGACGTAACCCATCTCGGGCACGCGGCCACCTACGTGTGGATCGACGTCCTGGCCAGGGTGCTGGGGTCGGCCGGCGTGGAGGTGATCATGTGCCGCAACGTCACCAACGTGGACGACGTGCTCACCGCGGCCGCCAGCAGGGCAGGCGAGCCCTACGACCGGTTCGCCGCCATTCAGCAGTTCTACTTCGACGGGGATATGGCTTCGCTCGGGGTGCGGCGGCCGGCCATGGAGCCCCGGGCGCACGCCCACGTGCCGCAGGTGATCGCCCTCACGGCTGGGCTGCTGCACCGCGGCGCCGCCTACGAGGCAGCCGGGCAGGTCTACTTCCGCGCCACCGGGATCCCCGAGCGTGCCGGGCTGGACCGGCGCAGCGCCCTGGCGCTGTCGCAGGAGTACGGCGACCGGCCCAGCGACCCGTTCAGGGACGACCCGTTCGACGTGCCGCTCTGGCAGTCCTCGCAGGGGGTGGAGCCCGCCTGGGACAGCCCGTGGGGTGAGGGCAGGCCTGGCTGGCACGCCGAGTGCGCGGCCATGGCCCTGGAGGTGTTCGGCCCGGCCGTGGACGTGCAGGCCGGCGGTGCCGACCTGCGCTTCCCGCACCACGTCTACCAGGCTGCCATGGTCGAGGCGCTGACCGGCGTGACGCCGTTCGCACGGGCCAGGCTGCAGGCCGGGGTGGTCGGCATCAAGGGCGCCAAGATGGCCAAGTCCACCGGCAACCTGGTGCTGATCAAGGATCTGCTGATCAGCTATCCCGCGTCGGCCATCCGGATGCTCATCCTCGACCGGCGGTGGCACGAGGACTGGGACTACGACCCCGACCACCTGGAGCAGGCGGCCGTCAAGGTGGACAGGCTGCGGGCCGCGGCGGGCCGCAGGCCCGGTGGCGGCCCCGGATCCATCGATGCCGCACGGCAGGCGATCCACACCGCGCTGGCCGGCGACCTGGACGTCCCCACCGCGCTCGGCATCGCCGAGGAGACCGGCGGCGCGACGGCCCAGGAGTTCGCCGACTTCCTGGATCTATAAGAGCTAGCCCACCATTTCCCGGGTGATCGCCCAGCGTTCGTGGTCCCGCCAGGCGCCGTCGATGAACAGGTAGCTGGGTGAGTATCCCTCGTTGCGGAAGCCGTTGCGCTTGACCAGCCGGATGGACGCCTCGTTGCCGGGCTGGATGTTGGCCTCCAGCCGGTGCAGGCCCAGCTCGCCGAACGCGTACCGGATGACCAGGCCGAGTGCCTCCGACATGTAGCCCCGGCCGGCCGTGCCGGCGAACGCCCAGTAGGCGATCGCGGCAGACTGGAACCGGCCATACACGATGTTGTTGATGCTGAACCCACCGGCCATGGCGCCAGATGACCGGTCGCAGACGGCCAGGCCGATGTTCACCAGCGGCGGGGCGTAGCGCCCCATGAACGTGGCGAACCTCTCCGGCGTGTCCGGCAGCTCCATCCACGGATGGTGCAAGCCGGTGCTGGCCCGCGCCAGCCGGGTGAACTCAGCCGCATCCGCTCCGGTGAGGCGGCGCAGGAAAACCCGGGCCCCCCTGGCGAGTTCCTGATCAGCAAAATCCGGCATCCGCCGCTCTCACTCCCCGCGCAGGACGATTTCGCCTGGTGCGCCGGCCACGACCTTGCCGACCACCGCCGCCGGCAGGCCACGCCCGGCCAGGCCAGCCAGCAGTGCGTCCGCCACTCGCGGCGATGCCGCCAGCAGCAGGCCGCCCGAGGTCTGCGCGTCGTGCACCAGCAAAATGGTCTCGGGCGGCACGTCACCGGTCACCGTGAGCACGTCGTTCATCCTGGCGATATTGGCCCGGGTGCCGCCGGAGACGTACCCCGCCGCGGCCAGCCCGGACGCTCCCGGCAGCGCTGGCACCCGGCGGGCACCGAGCTCGGCCGCCGCACCGCTCGCCAGCAGCATCCGGTGCAGGTGGCCGGCCAGCCCGAATCCGGTCACGTCGGTCCCCGCCACCACTCCCGCCGCCAGCGCCGCCTCGCTCGCGCCCAGGTTGAGCTGCGTCATCGACGCCACGGCGGCCCGCAGCACCCGGCCATCCACGGTGCCACGCCGCAGCGCGGTCGCGATGACGCCCGTCCCCAGTGGCTTGGTGAGAACCAGCAGGTCACCGGGTGCCGCGCGGTCAATGGTGAGCAGCCGCCTGGGGTCGGCCAGCCCGGCCACGGCCATCCCGTACTTCGGCACCGGATCGTCGATCGTATGCCCGCCCGCCACCAGGCAGCCCGCCGCCGCCGCGACCCGGGCCCCGCCGCGCAGCACCGCGCCCAGCATGGCCAGCGGCAGCCCCTCGCCCGGCCAGGCGGCAACATTCAGCGCCAGCATCGGCCGCCCGCCCATCGCATACACATCCGACATGGCATTGGCCGCCGCGATCGCCCCCCAGTCCGCCGGATCGTCGACGACAGGCGTGCAGAAGTCCGTGGTCAGCACCAGGGCACGGTCCCCGTCCAGCCGGAACACCGCCCCGTCATCACCCTCCAGCGCCCCGACCAGCAGATCACCCGACGCTGGCCGGAGGCTATCCATCATCGCGAACAGCGCTTCGAGCTTGACCAGCGGCAACTTGCCCGCACAGCCCGCCCCCGGCGCCAGCGACGTCAGCCGCGGCACCTGCATCATCGGTGTGGCCATCAACGCCCCCAGGCATTCGCGTGATCGGGATCGCCTCTGTGACCGTACGTCGCGCACCTCCGTTCGGTTAAACCAATAAATTCCGGCAACCGGACAGCACTGATCCCCACTGCCCGCACCGGCCACGGACAGCGGCCTGCTGACCGGGGCTCAGCCGGCGACACGGACCACGGCCAGTTCGAGCTGGCCGAACTGGACCGGGCCGAAGCTGGCCCAGGCGATGCGGCCGTGGGAGTCGAGGATGTAGGTGGACGGCGTCGTGGACGGCGCGTCGGCGCCGAAGCTGGCCGCGATCAGGTCGTTGGGGTCGCTGATGCTCGGGTAGCCGATGCCGTGGCCCTGCTCGAACGCGAGGCCGGTGGCCGGATCGTCCCGGATGTCGATGCCGACGAAGTGCACGCCGAGGCGCTTGGTGTCGCCCGCCACCCGGGCGAGGACCGGCGCCTCGGCCTGGCACGGCCCGCACCACGAACCCCAGAAGTTGATCACGACCGGTGCACCTCGCAGGCTGCTGACGTGCACCGTCGTCCCGTTCAAGGTCTGACCGGAGATGGCAGGCGCCGACGGCCGCTGCGCTGCCGGTATCACCGAGCCGACCTCCGGCAGCCCGGCCTTGGAGCCGGCGAGATGGATGATGCCGACGGCGAACGCGGCAATGATCACAGCGAACGCCACCAGGATCGTGCTCCGCCGCTTCACCGCCGCACACCTGCAACCCAGAGTCCCGCACCCACCATCGCGCCATGCTATGGGACCGGGCTCTGACCCAAAGAATTGATATACCCCCTAGGGGTATGATTGGCGGCATGGGTGTGCTGGTGACGATCGGCGACAGCTTGCGCGAGGCGTTCTTCATGTTCTGGGAGACGTTGTGGGCTCTGGTGCTGGGGTTCGGGCTGTCTGGGGCGGTGCAGGCATTTGTGTCACGGGGCCAGATGCAGCGGGTGATGGGCGGGCATGGGCCGGGGGCGCTGACCCGTAGTTCGCTGCTGGGGATGGCCAGTTCGTCGTGTTCCTATGCGGCCACCGCGCTGGCCAAGTCGCTGTTCCAGCGGGGGGCGGACTTCACGGCTGCCATGGTGTTCATGGTCGCCTCGACCAACCTGGTGGTGGAGCTGGGCATCGTGCTGTGGCTGCTGATCGGGTGGCAGTTCACGCTGGCCGAGTTCGTGGGCGGGGCCATCATGATCGTCTTGCTGGGCCTGGTGCTGCCCAGGCTGGTGCCGCGGCGGCTGGCTGAGGCGGCCAGGGAGCGGCTGGACCGGGGCGAGGCGGACGGCGGGGGGCACGCCGGGCATGGCGGGCATGGCGCGGCGGACGCTGCGGGGCGCGGCTCGCTGGGGCGGCGGCTGCGTGAGCCGTCGCGGTGGGCGGACGCGGCTGGCTACACGATCTCCGACCTGACGATGCTGCGGCGCGAGGTCGTCATCGGGTTTATCGCGGCGGGTTTTGTGGCGGCCGGGATACCGGTGAGCTTCTGGAACGCGGTGTTCCTGCATGGCCATGGGGCGCTGACCGTGATCGAGAACGCGCTGGTGGGGCCATTCGTGGCGATCATCAGCTTCGTCTGCTCGATCGGCAACGTGCCGCTGGCGGCGGCGCTGTGGAAGGACGGCATCAGCTTCGGCGGCGTGCTGGCCTTCGTGTTCGCGGACTTGATCTCGCTGCCGCTGCTGTTCATCTACCGCAAGCTCTACGGCGGCAGGCTGACGCTGCGGCTGCTGGGGGTGTTCTGGCTGGTGATGAGCGCTGCCGGGCTGGTCACGGAGGTGGTCTTCAAGGCGGCCGGGCTGGTGCCTGGGGCGCGGCCAGCCGTCATCGCCAGCGATCACCTGAGCTGGAACTACACGACGGTGCTCAACATCGTGTTCCTGGCCGTGCTGGGCGGGATCTACTGGCTGCACCGGAACAAGGAGCGGTTTGGCGGCGGGCGGGACTCTGCCAGGGACCCGGTCTGCGGCATGCAGGTCGAGCGGGCTAACCCCGGCGCCGTCCTGGCGGAGGACGGGCGGACCAGGTACTTCTGCTCCGGGCGCTGCAAGGAGCGGTACCTGAAGCAGGGCCACGGGCTGGTCCGCCCCTGAGCGTTACGTGGTCAGCGTCGCGTAGACGACGATGTTGCTCAGGTAGTGGCCGGTCTGGGCGTCGAAGATGCCGCCGCAGGTGATCAGGCGCAGTTGCGGTGTTGGCGTCATGCCGTACACCCTGAGCGTGGGGAACACGTCCTTCCTGTACTCGTGCACCGAGTTGACCAGGAACTCGGCCACCCGGCCGCCCCGCTGCCTGACGTAGATCCGGTCGCCTTGGTGCAAGTCGCCCAGCCGGTAGAAGACTCCTGGGCCGGTATAGGAGTCCACGTGGCCGGCGATGATCGAGGAGCCGATGCCCCCCGGCGCCGGGCTCCCGGTGTACCAGCCGGCCACCGTCGTGGTCTTGGGCACCTGGAGGGCGCCGGACGAGGTGATTCCCAGGTGGATGAGGTGGGCGGTCACGCCGATGACCGGGATGGTGAGCGAGACCGGCGGCGAGACCTGGTCCGAGGTCGCGGGCGGCGGTGTCTGCGGCGCCCCGACCGGGGGCAGCACCGGCTTGACCGCCGCGACCCGCGGCGGAACGTAATGGCCGTGGCCGGCCACGGTCAGGCCGGTGATGCCGGAGGCCAGCATGAGCATGCCGGCCCCGAGCGCGACGAGGCCGGGACGGCTGGCCAGCGAGAGCGGGCCGATCCGCGGCCCACGGTGGTTCGCCCTGGCAGGCGCTGGCGCCGCCGGGGGGGCTGGCGCCGCCGGGGGTGCTGGCGGAACCAGCCGCGAGCCATCAGGATGCGGCTCGGGGCTGGTCAGTCGCATGTCACCGAACGTGCGATCCGTGGATCACCGGCCGCCGGTTCCGGCGCAGCCACAGTGCCCCGCCGCCGGCCAGCAGCGCGCCGAAGGCCATGGCCGCCGCCCACGGCAGCGGCGAGGAGCCCGGCCGCGGGGCCATGCCGCCGAAGCCGGTGCTGGCGCCGCCGGCCGGCAGCGCGTTGCTGCCCGCGGCATCGGTCAGCACGTCGAGGGTCAGGTGACCCGGGTCATCGAGCACCACGACCGTGTGTGTGGTGTCGGCGGCCACGGTGAGGGTGGACGAGGCGGACATCGAGCCACCGGCGACGTGCAGGTTCACCGTGCCGGGGGCCAGCGGCACGTAGGAGGTCACGCTGCCGAAGGTGAGGTTGCTGGCGAGGGCCTGGCTGCCGGCGTTCACCGTGACCCGCTTGTCCTTCAGCGAAGCCTGGATCACCCGGACCAGCGACCGGCCCTTGGGAGTGGTCAGCGTGTCGTCTATCACCTGCAGCCGCAGGCCCGCGGCCGGGCCCATGCCGGCCACCGTGTAGGCGTGGCCCGCCACGATGTGCACCGTAGTGGACAGCACCACCGGGGAGGAGGGCGCCGTGTTGGCCCCCCGCATCGCGACGGTGTAGCTGCCGGCCGCGACCGTCTCGTACGGCGAGACCGTGCCATAGATGACGTGATGCAGCACGATCATGGCGCTCGTGTCACCTTCGGAGTACAGGTAGACGTCGACCGCCGGGGCATTCGGGGACAGGTGCGCAAGCCGAATCCAGCCGACGCCGGAGACCCGGGTGGCGGGTGACGCCATCGCCGCGGGGGCGACTGCGGCGAGCAGCCCGAACGCGAGCGCGCACGCGGCTAGCAGGCGGGTGATCCGGCTAACCGGCGCCTGATGAGTCATCGTTCCTCATTCCTGATATCTGGCCGCCGGTGCAGGCGGCCTCGATCGTCGCGTAGGGGGTTTCTCTGCGTAGGGACGTACCTGGTGCCCGAGGCCTTTCAAAATCAACGCCGGCCGGGTGACCGCCCAGCCCGGAGTCCGGTTTTCATGATCATTTTCTTGGTTTTGACAGGGTCTCTTATGACGAAGGGCTCTTGATGGTGGGCTGGCTCCCATTGATCAGGCCGAGTGGGGTGGGCGCGGCGAACTGCACGCGCAGCGCGTGATCCCCGGCGGCGAGCCGCACGGTCTGGATGACGGCCGGGAGGTAGGGCGGCTGCTGCCCGCGCAGAAAGCTGGCCATCGCGGCGAGCCTCGCGCCGCTGTCCGCCGGGCTGCCGCCGATCCCGCCGAGCAGGATGGCCTCGCGCAGCGGCACTCCGGCCGCCGCGCCGGGGGCGGCGTTGCCGAACGACACGATCCTCAGCGGGTGCAGATGGGCCATGGTCGAGATGGTGAGCAGCAGCCGTGGATCCACCAGGCCCCGGGCGAGCTGGCCGCGGGCCATCGGCTCGGCCGCGATCCCCGGGTCGCGCAGCAGCAGGGCGCCGAGCGACTTGCGTGCGGTCACGTCGGCGCCGAGCTGGCGCCGGTAGACCGGGGCACCGTCCGGCGCCACCACGCGCACGTCGACCCCGGCGCTGCCGGTGCCGAAGCTGGCCAGGGCGACCGGTGCGTAGACCGAGGTCAGGCGGCTGCCGAACTGGTTGCGCAGCGCTTCGGTCGCGACGATCACGCTGGAGTCGAGCGGATCCGGCGCGTTCGGCCCGAGCACGTCCAGGTTGGCCACCGGGTATCCGTGTGACTGCAGGACCGAGCACATCACCGGGTCGCAGGACACGATGCTGTTGCGGCTGACCTGCGTGGTGATCCAGCTCGCTGCCTCGTTGCGGGCGGTCTGCGCGGTCAGCACAGCGTTGCTGTGGGTGGGCTTGCCACCCGGCTTGCCGTTCCGTGACAGCGCCACCCCACCGCCCGCCGCCAGCAGCACCACGAGGATCAGCGTGGCCGCGCGGATCCACGGCAGCGATCTCGTGTTCTCCTTGGCGGCATTGTCCTTGGCAGCGCTGTCTTTGGCGGCGCTGTCTTTGGCGGCGCTGTCCCGGGCGGCATTGTCTTTGGCGGCACTGTCCTGGGCGGCGTTCTCCTGGGCAGGGTGATCGTGGCGGGTCCGCCGCCGGCTCAGCCACAGCCTCACGGTGGTGGCGATAACCCGCACCCACGAGGGCGGCGCCGGCGGTGAACGGCTCCATGTCCCCGGCACGATCCCGCGCTCGCCGTAGCCGGCCGGAGGGATGCCTGGCTGCCGCAGGCCGGGGCCGGCCGGGGCTAGCTGGCTCTGACTCCCCGGCGGGACATGCTGGGCCGGGCCGGCGTCCGGGACGGGGATCCTGATGGCGGGCTGGGGCGCGGTCTTGACGTCGTCCGGGTCGATGACGGCCGGGGCTGGCGGTACCCGGCGGTTCTGCTGGACCTGGCGCGCCTGCCGCACCGGCCGGTTTCGCTGGGCTTCGGGGGTCTGGGTCTGGGTCTGGGTCTGGCGGGCAGGATGGACCTTGATGGCAGGCTGCGGCACGGCCTTGGCCTCGTCCGGGTCACCGGCCGTCAGCACCGACCAGCGGGCAGCCGCCGATACCGCTGCCGGTTCTGGCAGCAGCGGTGGCACGCTTCTATTCCCTTTGTCCACGGGCCCGCCCCCCGCCCCTAACGGCCACGACCCCACCATGCCGAGACCTGAATACCAATCGAACACGGTTCGATCGCATATTTCCACTGGAACGATGAATTTTCGCAGGTAATACTGGTGTAGAGCCAGGGCGACGTGGCTGCGGTGCGAGTGCCGGCAGCCCCGGATATGTCGGTTTTGCCTGGTAGGCGGTGGTCTGCGACAGATGTACGGCAACCCGCAGGAGATCTTCCGCTCGTTGCGGAGCGTCAGTCTGATCGATAGCCAAGGTCCCAGGGAAGACATCCGATGGCAGCGGTACCGTTGCCTGACCGCCCGTGGGTGATAAATCACCCGCAGCTATCAGGAGGAGAAAGTTTTGATGAGACCGGGCAGCAGAAGAGGCTTGCTGATGCTCGCCACCGCGCTCGCGATAGCGTTCATCGCACCCGTCAGTTCCGCGATTCCAGCCAGCGCGACCGTCCGGTCCTCGACCAGCAATTCAGGCAGTTCCCTGGCTGGTTCTCCGTCAAAACAGCAGCAAATCAAGGTGCTGAAAGCTGCATTGCGCAACATGCACAAGAACTTCAGCAAGTACCGGCAGGACAGTCCGGGACCACAGGACATCTTCGACTACCAGATCGGCAACCTGTGGAAGCAGGGCATCGACGGGTTCGGCACGACGATCGCGGTCATGGAGGGCTGGGACTTCCCCGGCATCGCCAAGTCCATCGCCGGCTTCGACAAGAAGTTCCTGCTGCCGAACCCGGAGATCCAGACAATTTTCCCGAACGGCCCGCTGCCGGCCAAGTGCCCGCCCGGCATGGTCAAGCTGGGCAGTTACGGATCGTGCTCGGCATGGCAGGGCGAACTCGCCCTGGACGTGACGGCGGTGCACCTGATCGCGCCCTACGCGAAGATCGTGATCTCGGCGACCCCGGCCGACAGCGAGACCACCGGCGACGCGGCCAGCCAGGTTGCCATGCCGGAAATCATGAAGGGCGTGGAGTACATCAGCACCCATCACCTGGCCAACACCATCTCGATCAGCGACGGGACCGGTGAGACCACCTACAGCCACGGCGCCGAGGAGATCACCGCCCAGGATCCGGGTGAGCTGTCGGCCGCGGCGGCGGGCATCCCGCTGATGGTGGCCAGTGGGGACTGCGGCATCGTGCAGAACCTCGCGGTCGCGAACGGCCAGTGCGAGGATGTGTCCCAGACTCCGGACACGGCCGCCTGGGACGACTCCCCCTGGGTCACCGCCGTCGGCGGCACCATCCCCAACCTCACACCGACCGGGCAGAAGGCGGGTCCCGACCCGATCTGGCATTTCGGCGCGTTCGGCGAGGGGGCCGGGTTCTCCTCCGTGTTCCCCCGGCCCAGCTACCAGGACGGGGTCGCCGCCATCACCGCCAGCCCCATGCGCTCGGTGCCCGACATCACCATGGATGCCCAGGATGGCACGTCCGAGTCGGTTGCCCTGTTCTCCGGCCTGCTCGCCCTGGCGACCCAGGTCAACAAGGCGAACGTCGGCCCGGTCAACCCCGCCCTCTACAAGATCATGGGACCGGCCGGTGCGGCCGACGGGATAGCCGACGTGGTCTCGGGTAACGACTCCTCTGCCAAAGTGCCCGGCTTCGCCGCCACCAAGGGATTCGACGTGGCCTCGGGCTGGGGCACGGTGGACGCGGGCAAATTCGTTCCGGGCCTGGTCGCCGCCACGCACACCGAGGGTGAGGAGTCGCAGGCCCGGCATCAGGCGGCCGCGCAGCTGTCCCAGATCGCCCACGGCATCGAGCTGTCTAAGACCAGCGCCGTCGGCAACTCGGTTTACCTGCTCGACCAGGGCTTCCTGCCCCGCTTCCCGGTCCAGCTCAGCATCGACGGCAAGCAGGCCGCGACGCTCACCGCGAGCACGCTGGGCTACGTCACCTACATGATCGACCCCGCGAAGCTCAAGCTGGCCGCCGGGCGGCACACCGTGCGGCTGACGAGCATGCTGGTAACGGCCACGGCAACGTTCACCACCGGCTCATGAAGACGGTCAGGCTGACCGGCAGCCGCGCCGCCGGTGCGCTGGTGGCCGGTGCGCTCGTGCTCTCGTTCACGAGTGCGGCCGGCCCGGCCGGCGCGCTGGCCCACCAGGCGGGCAGCGGCTCGGTCACCGCGGTGGTGGCCGGGCCGGCCGCACCGTCGTCACCGTCGAAGCGGCACCAGATCAAGGTGCTGAAGGCGGTCCTGCGCAAGATGCGGCAGACCTTCCCCAGGGACCGGCACATGACCCCGGGACCGCAGGACATCTTCGACTACCAGATCGGCAACCTGTGGAAGCAGGGCATCGACGGAGACGGCACGGCCGTCGCGGTGATCGAAGGCTGGGATGACCCCGGCATCGTCAAGGTGGTCGACAGCTTCGACCAGAAGTTCGGCCTGCCGAACCCGGACATCCAGACGATCTTCCCGGCCGGGCCGCTGCCCGCCAAGTGCCCACCCGGCATGGTCAAGCTGGGTGGCTTCGGCTCGTGTGCGGCCTGGGGTGGCGAACTCACCCTGGATGTCATCTCGGCTCACCTCATCGCGCCGTACGCCAAGATCGTGATCTCCGCGACCCCGGCGGACACCGAGATCCCCGACGACCCGGCCAGCAACGTCGCGCCGCCGGAGATGATGAAGGCGCTGGAGTACATCAGCAGCCACCACCTGGCTAACGCCATCTCGATCAGCGACGGGAACGGAGAGGCCACCTACAGCCACGGCGCCGGGGAAATCACCGCGCAAAACCCCGGCGAACTGGCCGCGGCCGCGGCCGGAATCCCGGTCACGGTCGCCACCGGCGACTGCGCGGTCGCGATGAACCTGCCGGTGGCCAACGGCCCCTGCGGGAACTACCCGGACACCAGCACCTGGGACGACTCCCCCTGGGTCACCGCCGTCGGTGGCAGCGTCCCGGATCTCGGGCCGGCCGGGAAGCCGCTGGCTCCCGACCCGCTGTGGCGTTTCTCCAGCGCCGGGTACTCCTCGGTGTTCACCCGCCCCGGCTACCAGGACGGGGTCGCCCGGATCACGGACAGCCCCATGCGCGCGCTGCCAGACATCGTCATGGACGGCCAGGACGGCACGTCGGAGTCGGCGCCGCTGTTCGCCGGCGTGCTGGCCCTGGCGGCCCAGCTCAACCGCGCGAACGTGGGCCCGGTCAACCCCGCCCTCTACCAGATCCTCGGGCCTGCGGGCGCGCGGGACGGCATCACCGATGTCGTCAAGGGGAACGACGCGTGCACGTTCTGCAAGCCCATGCTTCCCGGGTTCACCGCGGCCAAGGGGTTCGACGTGGCCTCGGGCTGGGGCACCATCAACGCGAGCAGGTTCGTCCCGGCCCTGGTCGCCGCCACCCGGGCCGAGCACTCCGAACGCCGCGCCCGGGCAGAGGCGGCCGCGCAACTCGGGCAGCTCGAGCACAGCATCCGGCTGTCCAAGACCCATACCGTCGACAACTCGATCTACCTGCTCGACCAGGGCTTCCTGCCCGGCCATCCGGTCGTGCTCAGCATCGACGGTCACGCGATCACCACGCTGACGGCGAGCACGCTCGGCTATGTCACGTACATGATCGACCCGGTCACGCTCAAGCTGTCCCCCGGGCGGCATGTCGTCACGCTGTCCAGCATGCTCATCACGGCAGCCGGCAAGTTCACCAGCTCCTGACCGCGTGCCAGGTGTGTGCTTGAGTTGGTGGTGGTGCGAGTCTTGCCGTTTCCTCGAGGAGGCTTGGTATGCCCGCTCCTGCGTTGTCCCTGACCTACCTGCCCGGCTTTGGTAACGAGCACGTGAGCGAGGCCGTCGCCGGGGCCCTGCCTGCTGGCCGCAACTCGCCGCAGAAGGCGCCGCTGGGGCTATATGCCGAGCAGATCAGCGGGACCGCGTTCACCCAGCCCCGCGCGGTCAACAGGCGCACCTGGGTCTACCGGATCCTGCCGTCCGCCGCGCACCCGCCGTTCAGCCGGATCGGTAACGGCCTGATGCGCAGCGCGCCGTTCACCGAGACCGAGCCGGATCCCAACCGGCTGCGCTGGAATCCCCTGGCCATCCCGGCATCGGGCACCGACTTCGTGGACGGCCTGTGCACGGTCGGCGGGAACGGGGACACCCTCAGCCATGCGGGCATCGGGATCCACTGGTACGCGGCGAGCGCGTCCATGATGGACCGGTATTTCGTGGACGCGGACGGCGAGCTGCTGATCGTGCCGGAGTCGGGCAGCCTGCTGCTGCATACCGAGCTGGGCATTCTGCACGTGACGCCCGGGGAGTTCGCAGTGGTCCCGCGCGGTATCCGGTTCCGGGTGGAGCTCCCCGATGGAACGGCGCGCGGGTACATCTGCGAGAACTACGGCGCCCTGTTCACCCTGCCCGAGCGTGGCCCGATCGGCGCGAACGGGCTGGCGAACGAACGGGACTTCCTCGCCCCGGCCGCCGCCTATGAAGAGGTGCGCCGCGACGTTCAGGTCGTCGAGAAGTTCGGTGGCAACCTGTGGGCGGCCGACTACGACCACTCCCCGCTCGACGTGGTCGCCTGGCACGGGGATTACGCTCCGTACAAGTACGACCTGGCCAGCTTCATGGTGATCGGCACGATCAGCTTCGATCATCCAGACCCGTCGATCTTCACGGTGCTAACCTCTCCCACCGACTCCCCCGGGCTGGCCAACGCCGACTTCGTCGCGTTCGCGCCGCGCTGGCTGGTCGGCGAGGACACGTTCCGGCCACCATGGTTCCACCGCAACATCATGAGCGAGTTCATGGGCCTGGTACGCGGCGTCTACGACGCCAAGGCGGAAGGCTTCCTGCCCGGCGGCGCCAGCCTGCACAACTCGTTCAGCTCGCACGGGCCCGACGCCGACACGTTCGAGCGGGCCAGCGCCGCTGACCTGACCCCACAGAAGATCGACGACACGCTCGCCTTCATGTTCGAAACCCGCTGGCCGATCGTGACCACCCGCCACGCCATGGACGCTGAGCACCGCCAGCCTGACTACGACGCCGTCTGGCGCGGCCTCACCCCACGCTTCGGGTCACCCTGACGCGCGACGTAACGGTGTTCATGCCCGCTCCTTGCGGGTCAGCTACCCGGTAGCGGCTCGCCCTCGAGCCGTCCGGCTGGGGCCGTGCGGCCGCACAGCGCGAGCGCCAGGTCTCCGGCCGCGCCGCGCAGGACCGGGCCCGAGCCGTGCGACCAGTCGAGGTCGCTGGCCTGGAGGCGACGACCATCGATAACGGTACCGAAGTGGGCGTGGCCGCCACCCGCAGTGAGGTCATCGAGGACGATCCGGATGGTCTTGTCGGGGGAGCGACGGGATGCACCCAGTGGCACAGTCACGTCCAGCCCGTGGATCACCACGTGGTTGAGTGCGCCGTGGTAACCGCCGCCGGGCGGGATCCAGCGCTGCATGACGTCAGAATGCAGGTTGGCGACGAGTTCGTCCGCCGGCAGGCTCGCGTCCCGGCTGGCCACCTCGTTCGAGAGCCGGGTGAAGTCGAAGTCACACCGCCGGAGCTCGGCCATGAACTCCGCCCCGGAATAGCGGGCGGCCATCGTCATGTGCGCGATCACCTCGCGGACCCGCCAGCCCGCACACAAGGACTGAGTGTCCCACTCCGCATCGGAGGCGGCCGCGAACAGGCCGGCCAGGCTGGTGAACTCGGCAGCCACAGCCGGCTGCAGGTGGGCGTCGTTTGCCGTAGGCGGTGTAGTCATCGTGAGCCTCCTAGCTTCCCGAGGTATGCGGCGAAGCGGTCGAGCGAGGTCGCGAACCCGGCCCGCGCCTCAGGGCTGCGGTACCCCGCAGGGGCGTTCACTTGCCGGATCTCGAGTTCGGTGCGCTCGCCGCCCAGGTCACGGAAGGTCGAGGTCGTCGTCATGCCGGAGCTGGGTTCGGTCCACACGATCCGCTCCGGTGCCACGATCTCGACGTACACGGCACGCGTGGGATACCGGGATCCGTTGGAGTCGTTGACCATGACGGTCTCGAACACCCCGCCCGGGCGCGCGTCGACCTTGATCGTTTCCAGCGGAGTGCTCACCCCGGCCGGGCCCCAGAAATGGGTCAGGTGCTCAGGCTCGAGCATGCAGCGAAAGACGATCTCTCGCGGCGCATCGAACACCCGGGTATAGCTGAGCTCGCCGGCATCCGGCGCTTGGTCAGTCATCCGCCGTTACCCTTCCCTCGCTGGGAAGGTGCTCGCTGAAGGTCGCGCAGATGCTCGTCGAGCTTGTCGAAACGCTCTTTCCAGACACGCTGGTTCTCCTCGATCCAGCTCAGGGCCGCGTCGAGCACTTCAACCTGCAGGTGGCAGGGCCGGAACTGGGCGCGCCGGGTCCGCGATATCAGACCGCAGCGCTCGAGCACCTTCAAGTGCTTGGAGATACCTGGAAGCGTCATGTCGAACGGCGCGGCCAGCTCGCTCACCGTGGCGCCCCCCCTGGCCAGCCGAGCGACGATCGCCCG
>DASXMU010000425.1:0-53136 GCA_036495485.1 Streptosporangiaceae bacterium | reverse complement strand
GCAAAGCTGAGCAACCGGGCGTATTGCCCTGGCCTGGGGCGGATGGAACCATTTACCCATGGCGTGGCTGAGTACTGTTCCCCGGGCACAGGCGACAGGGGCGCTGGCTGATGCCTACGCCGCGATGGATGACCGGCCCATGCCGCCGGTCTACCGTCCTGCCCATGGCGACGCGGCCGGAATCATCCGTGCCCACAGCCTCGACCCGGAGCTGATGCGGCGGACGTTCAGCGTGTCCGGTGCGCTGGCGGCCAGCGAGCTGCCCTGGGCCGACCGGGAACTGCTGGCCAGTACCACGTCGCGCACCAACCAATGCTTTTATTGAACGTCCGCTCACGCAGAGTTTCTGCGTGCCGCCAGCGGTGAAGCCGCTGCCTCGCTGGCCGTCCTGCGGGGAGATGACGAGTCCCTGGAGCCGCGTGCGCGTGCTCTTGCCCGGCTCGCGGTGACGCTGACCGCGACGCCATGGGCACTCACCCGGGAAGCGGTGGCGGACGCAGGCCGGCCCGGACTCGACGAGAAGCAGGTCGAGGCGGCCATCGGCGTGATCTCGATGTTCAACTATTTCACCAGGGTGGCCGATGCGACCGGCATCGAGTTCGACTATCCGACGCCGCTGCCCGCCTTCGAGCCTGACCTGTGCCAGGTTACGGCGCCGCGGCCTGATCGGCCTGCCTCCTCCAGCCAGCCCGCAGGACCCCGCCGGCGGCCCCGGAACGAGCGGCTGCAGGTGGCCTGGGAGTCGTGGCGGGCCTATGTGCTGGAGGCCGGCGAGCCGATCGGCGGACGTGAACGCCGGCTCCTGGCTCGCGTCGCCGCCGAAGAGGCCACGGACTGGGAAGGTGCCGAGGCCCTCGGCGCAGGCATACCGGCTCAGGAGGGCGACGAACTGCTGACCGGGTTCGCCCGCAAGCTCAGCCGTCAGCCCTGGGCGATGACGGAAGCGGACCTGAAGAGCCTGCGTTCAGCGGGTTACCAGGACCAGGCTGCGCTGCATGTCATCTCGGTGGTCGCGCACCAGAATGCGGACTCGCGGCTCGCCCTCGGCCTGGCAGCGGCGGCCGGGATCAGCCCGGCAAGCTGAGTCCCCGGTCGTGACCGGTCGCGGCACGCTGGGTTCCGGCGTATCCACCGGTTGTGGGTTAAAAAGAAATTTGAGCCCCGGCTCAGCCGCGGGGGTCGTTCAGTGGCTCGCCGTTGTCCCCGTCGTCCTTGTTGTCCCCGTCGTCCTTGTTGTCGTCGAGGGCGGAGGTGTCCAGCTCGGGCTGCCCGCGGACGAAGCTCTCCGGATCGTCGAAGTCATCGGCCGTCGGGAGCAGGTCCGGGTGTGCCCACAGGGCGTCCCTGCCGTCGGGGCCGCGCGCCTCGGTGAGCCCCTGCCAGATGGTCGCGGCCTCCCGCAGCCTGCGCGGGCGCAGTTCGAGACCGACCAGTGTGGCGAAGGTCCGCTCGGCTGGGCCACCGGTCGCCCGGCGGCGCCTGATCGCCTCGGCCAGGGCGTCGGCGTGCGGCAGCCGGTGGCCGGCCGCCGCGTCCACGACGGTGGCAACCCAGCCCTCCACCAGGGCGAGCGCCGTTTCGAGCCGGGCCAGGGCATTCTTCTGCTCGGGAGTGTCCTCGGGATGGAACAGCGCGCTCCCGCCGGCCAGCGCCTCGCCCAGCGCCTCGGGGTTGGTCAGGTCGACCTGTGGCATGGCGTCGCGCAGCGCGGAGGCGTCGACCGTCATGCCGCGCGCGTACTCGGCGACCGCGCCGAGCAGGCTCGCCCGCAGCCACGGCACGTGCGCGAACAGCCGCTGGTGAGCCGCCTCGCGCAGGGCGAGGAACAGCCGGACCTCTTCCTCGTCCACCGAAAGCCCGCGGCCGAACTCGGTGATCCCGGCGGGAAGCAGTGCGGCGGCACCCTCCGGCCCGAGTGGCAGGCCGATGTCGGTCGAGCTGACCACCTCACGGGCCAGCGCACCTACCGCCGCGCCGGTCTGCCCGCCGACCATCGCGCCGCCGAGCTGCTGCATCATCGGGCCCAGGCCGCCAAGCCCGCCGGTGACCGCTCCCATGGCCGCGCGCATTTCCGGCGGCAGCTCGCCGAGGTCCTCCGGGTTCAGGGTGAACATCCCGCCCATCGACTCGACGGCCTTGGCGGCGATCGGATCACACAGCTTGGACCAGACCGGCAGCGTCGCCTCGACCCATTCGGACCGGCTCCAGGCCTGGGTCGCGCGGATTCCCGACGGGAACGCCGTCACGTCGCCGAGCCACAGGTCGGCCAGCCGCAGTGCCTCGTCCACCTGCTTGCGCTGGACGTCGAGCACGCTCGGGTCGCCCTGCGCGGCGACGGCCTGCCGGGCCACGTTCTTCGCCAGATCCCAGTTGACCGGCCCGCCCTTCCAGGACATCAGGTCGGCGAACTGGCGCAGCGCGTCGGCGAACTGCTGCGGATCGCCCAGGGCGCCAAACGGGCCCAGGGCAGGATCACTCCCGCCAGGAGTCTGCGCTGGATCACCCTGGCCCTTGTCCGGGTCGTCAGGCAACCCGAACCCAAAGCCGAAGGGAGGATCAGCCATCTTCGCAGCCTTTCGGGCAGGATGGAAGGGTCATGTCGGTCACGTTACCCGAGAGGCTTATTCAGAACTCCAGGTGATTAGCTAGTTACTCCAGATCACAGACCTGAACATCAGGCACGCGGGACTAGTTTTGAATAAGTCTCTAAGGAGCAGCCTACCTTGACCATCCCAAACGCCCAGGTTCGCCGGCGGCGTACCGAGGCTCAGGGCAGTCCCAGCGGGGACGGCCCCGAGGGAGACGGCCCCATCGTCGCGATCACCGGCGCCGCGCGCGGGCTCGGTCATGCGCTGGCGGTCAAGCTAGCAGCGTCCGAGCGGGTCCGGCGGGTGATCGCGATAGATGATCACCGGGGCGAGGCCACCGGGGTGACCTGGCGGGTGGTGGACGTGCGCGATCCCGCGCTGGCCGGGCGGCTGGCCGAGGTGGATGTGCTGGTGCACACCGATCTCGACCTGGCGCCCGGGTCCGACCGCAGCGCCAGGCGGGCCTTCAACGTCCGCGGCGTGCAGACCGTGCTCACCTCGGCCGCGGCCGGCCGGGTCAGCCGGGTGATCCTGGTCACAAGCGCGATGGTGTACGGGGCCAGCCCGGACAACCCGGTGCCGCTGCCCGAGGCCGCGCCGCTGGCCGCCGACCTGGACGGCAGCGTCGTCGGCGACCTGCTTGAGATCGAGGATCTGGCCCGCCGCGCGCCGCGGACCAACCCCGGGACGCTGATCACCGTGGTGCGCCCGGCGGCGCTGGTCGGCGCTGGCGTCGACACGTTCGTGACCAGGCATTTCGAGGCGCCGAGGCTGCTCACCATCAAGGGCAGCGCGCCAAGCTGGCAGTTCTGCCACACCGACGACCTGGTGTCCGCGCTCGAACTCGCCGTGGCCGGCGAGATCACCGGCTCGTTCGCGGTGGGCTGCGACGGCTGGCTGGAGCAGGACCGGGTGGAAGAGCTGAGCGGGCTGCACCGGGTCGAGCTGCCCGGCGGGCTCACCTTCGGCACCGCACAGCGGCTGCACCGGATCGGGATCACCCCGGCTCCGGCCACCGACCTGCGCTACGTCGTCTACCCGTGGGTGGTGGACTGCGCGGCACTGCGGGCCGTGGGCTGGCGGCCTGGCTACGACAACGAGGCCGCCCTGCAGGTCCTGCTCGACCAGCGGGCCGGGCATCACGCCGTGGTCGGCCGGCGCCTGGCCGGCAAGGAGGCCACGATCGCGGCCGGCGGGGCGACCGTCGCGGTCATCGGCACCGCCGCGATCGTCCGCCGGGCGCGCCGCCGTCACCGTACATAACCGCGGCGCGCGGCCTGAACGCTGCGGATTTTCCGTTGAAAAGAAATTTCCAGGTACGTTGGCTCAATGGACGTCATCAGGCTGATCGCGATCCGCGACAGCCCTCTGTCGGTGGACGAAGTGCGGGAGGCTGTGGCCGATCCGGCGGCGGGCGGGATCGCCCTGTTCGCCGGGACCGTGCGGCACAACGATCGCGGCCGTGCGGTGACGGCGCTGTCCTATTCGGCGCATCCCTCGGCCGAGGCCGAGCTGCGCAAGGTGGCCGAGAAGGTGGCCGCCGGCTTCCCTGTGCACGGGCTGGCGGCCGTGCACCGGGTGGGGGATCTGCAGATCGGGGACATCGCGGTCGTGGTCGCGGTGTCCAGCAAGCACCGGGCCGAGGCGCTCGGCTGCTGCCGCGAGCTCATCGACGCGGTCAAGCAGAGCGTGCCCATATGGAAGCACCAGTACTTCGGGGACGGCTCGGATGAGTGGGTGGGCAGCGCGTAGTCTTCCGGTCATGTCCAGGCGTGCCCTGACCCTGCTCGTGGCAGGCATCGCGGTCGTCATCGCGGCCGTGGTGGCTGCGGTGCTGCCCGTCCCGTACGTGGTGCTCAGCCCGGGCCCCACGCTCAATACGCTCGGCACCTCCTCGAACGGCCAGCCCCTCATCGACATCAAGGGCCATCCGGTCAGCCAGACGGCCGGCAACCTCAACATGGTGACCGTCGACTTCCAGGGCGGTCCGGGGGATGAGATCAACATTTTCACCGCCCTGCGCGCCTGGCTCGACCCGCACGACGCTGTGGTGCCCCAGGCGGAGGTGTTCGGCTCCAGCACGTCGTCACAGCAGGTGCTGAAGCAGGATGTCGAGGAGATGGCGAGCTCGCAGCAGGTCGCTACCGCCGCCGCGCTGACCCAGCTCGGCATCGGTTTCAAGAGCGAAATCGGGGTGCTGTCCACCGAACCGGGGATGCCCGCCGCCAGCGTCCTGCACAGCGGTGACATCATCGCCGCCGTGGATGGCGTCCCCATTAGCAGCACGACCGGGCTGAGCGACCAGGTTCGCTCCCACCCGGCCGGCAGCCAGCTCAAGCTCACCGTCGTCAGGCACGGGAAAACGGTGCCGGTCAGCCTCACAACGGTGAAGGGCCAGGGCCACGCGGAGATCGGGGTCGTCGCCCAGCAGCAGTACAAGTTCCCGTTCTCCATCAACATAAGCGTCGGCAACATCGGCGGCCCGAGCGCCGGGCTCATGTTCGCCCTGGGAATCATCGACAAGCTGGGATCGGTGAACCTCACCGGCGGCAGGTTCATCGCCGGGACCGGGGAGATCGAGCCGAACGGCGCCGTCGAGCCCATCGGCGGCATACAGCAGAAGATGGTGGGAGCACGGTCGAAGGGCGCGACGGTCTTCCTGACCCCCGCGGCCAACTGCACGGACGCTGTCGGCGCGGTGCCAGCCGGGATGCGGCTGATCAAGGTAAGTACCCTGGCCGGGGCGGTAAGCGCGCTGGAAGCGCTCAAAGCCGGCCGACCCACCCCGGCCTGCTGACGGCTCGCCGGACCACGCTGGAGGTTAGATGACCTTCCGGCCACCTGGCCCGAACGGGAATGGTGCGGGACGCGGCCCGTCGCGCCGGCGGCGCCGCTGGCCGCGGCTGGCCGCCATCGTGGCCCTGGCCATTATCGCGGTCGTCATCGTCGCGGTCGTGGGCAGCGGGATATGGACCGACTTCCTCTGGTTCTCCTCGGTCCATTACACCTCGGTATTCGCCACCAGCTATGGCGTCAAATGGGCGTTGTTCGGGATCGCCGGGGTCCTCATGGCCGCGGCCGTCGGTTTCAACGCAGCCCTTGCCTGCCGCCTCAGGCCGGAAAACCGGGCAACCACCCAAGAGCAGCGCGCACTGGACGGTTACCGGGTGGCGCTCGAGCCCAGGCGCTGGCTCGTCCTGGGGGCGGGCTCCGCGCTCATCGGGCTGATTTCCGGCCTGACCGCCGCCGGTTCCTGGCGTACCTGGCTGATGTTCGTCAACCGGACCTCATTCCATACCAAAGACCGGCAGTTCCACCTGGACATTTCGTTCTTCGTTTTCGTGTATCCGTTCATCCGGATGGTGCTGACCTACCTGTTCGTCGCGGTGCTGCTGAGTACGGCGGTCGCGGCCGCCGTGCACTATCTGTATGGCGGCCTGCGGGTGCAGTCCATGTCCGGCCGCGCCACGACCGCGGCGCAGGCTCACCTGTTCACCCTGGTCGGGCTGTTCGTGCTGCTCAAGGCCGTCTCGTACTGGATCGACCGGTACGGCATCGACCTGGCACAGGGTGGGACGGTGGCCACCGGCGCGTCGTACACGGACGTGAACGCGGTGCTTCCGGCCAAGACCGTGCTGGCTGCCATCGCGGTCGTCTGCGCCGTGCTGTTCTTCGCCGGTGCGATACGCAAGCGGGCGCTGCTGCCAGCCGTCGGGTTCGGCTTGCTCGTGCTGTCCGCGATCCTGATCGGCGGCGTCTACCCGGCGATCGTCCAGCAGTTCGTGGTCAAGCCAAACGCGCTGGCCAAGGAGACGCCGTATCTGCAGCGGGAGATCGACAGCACCCGGACCGCCTATGCGGTCAACGGGGCGGTGACCACGCCCTACCAGGCGGCGGCCGTCGCCGCCTCGGGCTCTCTCGCCGCCCGGGCCGCCGCGCTGCCGAGCGTCCGGCTCATCGACCCCAGCATCGTCTCCCAGACGTTCCAGCAGCTCCAGCAGGTGAAGAGCTTCTACAACTTTCCCGGTCAGCTGGACATGGACCGGTACCAGATACCGGGTGGCGGGTCACAGCCCCAGGACATGGTGGTCGGGGTGCGAGGGCTCAGCGGGCCGCCACCAGGCCAGACGAGCTGGGTCAACACGCACCTCGTCTACACCCACGGCTTCGGGTTCGCCGCGGCCTCTGCCAACGCCGCGCAGGGCGATGGCGATCCGGACTTCACCGAAAGCGACATCCCGCCGCACGGGGTTCTCGGGTCCTACCAGCCCCGGGTCTACTTCGGCGAGCAGCAGACCCAGTACGCGATCGCCGGGGCACCCCCCGGCCGGGCGCCGATGGAGTTCGACTACCCCAACGAGAGCGCGGCGGGCCAGGTCGACAACTCCTACACCGGCGGCGGTGGCGTCCCGATCGGCTCGGTCTTCAACCGCCTGCTGTATGCGGTCAAGTTCCACGAGCCCAACATCGCGCTGTCCGCGGCCATCAACGCCGGCTCGAAGATCCTCTACGTCCGTGACCCGCTGTCCCGGGTGGCCAAGGTGGCCCCCTTCCTCACCCTGGACGGCGATGCCTATCCGGTGGTCGCCGGCCACGGCATCTACTGGATCGTCGACGGGTACACCACCACCGACGACTACCCGTACTCGCAGCGGCTGGATCTGCAGCAGGCGACCGCCGACAGCTCCAGCCCTGGCGGGTCCGCCGTCGGCCAGCCCGGCGACGGCGAGCTGAACTACATCCGCAACTCGGTCAAGGCCGTGGTGAACGCCTACACCGGGGCCGTCACGCTCTACCAGTGGGACCGGTCCGATCCGGTGCTCGACACCTGGATGAAGGCTTTCCGCGGCATCATCAAGCCGCGCAGCGGCATCCCACCGGCGCTCCTGGCGCACATGCGCTATCCGGCGGCCCTGTTCGACGTGCAGCGGCAGATCCTGGCCAGCTACCACGTGACCCAGGCGCAGGCCTTCTACGGCGGGCAGAACTTCTGGACGCTGCCCAACGACCCCAGCGGCATGAACCCGGACGCGGCTGCGCAGCCGGCCTACTACCTGACCATGACGACGCCCGGCTACCCGGCGCCGGAGTTCTCCCTCAGCACCTCGTTCGTGCAGCGGGGGCGGCCGAACATGGCCGCGTTCATGACGGTGGACAGCAATCCCCGCTCTCCCGGCTACGGCCGGATCCGGATTCTCAGCCTGCCGCAGGACACGGCCATCGCGGGGCCGGAGCAGGTGCAAAACTCCTTCGAGACCAACCCGACCGCCTCCATCCAGCTTTCCCAGCTGCGCAAGGGCGGGTCGAAGGTCATCCTGGGCAACCTGATCACGCTCCCGTTCGGTGGCGGGTTCCTGTACATCGAGCCGGTCTATGTCGAGGCGTCGGCCGCGGGGAGCACCGGCTCATATCCGACCGAGCAGCGGGTGTTCGTCTCGTCCGGCGGCAACGTCGGGTACGGCCAGACGCTGGCCGGCGCGCTCGGCCAGCTCTTCGGCGCGCCGGGCAGTTCCGCCGGCACCCCGCCGGCGCACAGCTCCGGCAGCAGCGGCTCCTCGGCCGCGCTGAAATACGTGAAGCAGGCGCAGGGGTACTACCAGCAGGGCCAGCAGGCACTCAAGACCGGCAACTTCGCCGCCTACGGCCAGGACATGGTCAAGATGAAGAACGCGCTCGATCAAGCGGAACAGGCAGCGGCCGGCAAGTGAGTGCTGGCGTGTCATGGGCAGGGGGCGGGTGCCTGTGCGCACATCAGCCCGGCGGTGGGCGTACGCTTCGATTCTGACGGGACATATCAAGAGAGCTGATCTCCGCAGCTACTCACCTGCCTCAAGGCCGCGGCCCGAGGAGAGGAGCAAGATCGGTTGTGTCGCCTCGTGTACTTGTTGACGCGACCGCCGTTCCGGCCGACCGGGGTGCGCTCGGCCGTTACGTCGACGGGCTGATAGCTGCGCTCGTGGCAGCGGGCGCAGACCTGGCGGTTGCCTGCCAGCGCTCCGACGAGGAGAAATACTCCAAGCTCGTCCCGGGCGCCAGCATCGTGGCCGGGCCGACCGCGATCGCGCACCGGGCGGCCAGGCTGGCCTGGGAGCAGACCGGCCTGCCGCTGGTGGCGCAGCAGGTGAACGCGGACGTGATCCACGCACCGCACTACTCGATGCCGCTGCGGTCATCCGCGCCGATCGTGGTCACCATCCATGACCTGACCTTCTTCACCGATCCGGCCCTGCACAGCACCGTCACCGCCGCCTTCTTCAAGTCGGCGATCCGCACCGCGGTGCGCCGCGCGAGCAGGCTGATCGTGCCGTCCAAGGCCACCAGGGACGAGCTCGTCCGGGTGCTCAGCGCGGACCCGACCCGGATCGACGTGGCCTATCACGGCGTGGATCACATGCTCTTCCACCGGCCGGATCCGGACCGGGTGCGGCAGGTCTCCGACCGCCTCGGCCTGCACAGCAAGCCCTACATCGCCTATCTCGGCGCACTGGAACCGCGCAAGAACGTGCCCGCCCTGATCACCGGATGGGCCGCGGCGGTGGTGGACCTGGAGAATCCGCCGGCGCTCGTGCTCGGCGGCGGCAGCGGCTGGAGCGAGGAAGTGGACTCGGCCGTCGCGGCGGTCCCGGCACATCTGCGGCTGGTGCGCCCCGGCTACCTGCGGTTCACCGATCTGCCCGGCTACCTGGGCGGGGCGCTCGTGGTCGCCTTCCCCAGCCGGGGCGAGGGATTCGGGCTGCCGGTGCTGGAGGCGATGGCGTGCGGGGCGCCGGTGCTCACCACCCACCGGACCTCGCTTCCCGAGGTCGGCGGCGACGCGGTCGCCTACACCGAGCCGGACAGCGACAGCATCCACGACGCGCTGCGCGCCCTGATCGAGGATTCCGCGCGCCGCGAGGCGCTGGGGGCCGCCGGTGAGGCCCGGGCGCAGGAATTCACCTGGTCGGCCTCTGCCGAGGCACACCTGGTCTCGTACCAGCGTGCGGCGGAGCAGCAAGCAGAGTAGCCTCCGTGCCCATGTCTGCTGACTCACGCGCCCCCGGCCGGGCGGGCGAACCGCTGGAAGCCATCCTTCTCGTCGGTGGCAAGGGCACCAGGCTGCGCCCGCTGACCGTTTCGGTCCCCAAGCCGCTGCTCCCCACGGCCGGTGTGCCTTTCCTCGCCCACCAGCTCGCCAGGGCGGCGTCCTGCGGCGTGACCAGGGTCGTGCTCGCCACCTCCTACCGGTCGGAGATGTTCGCCGAGGAGTTCGGCGACGGAGCCGGCCTCGGGCTGGAGATCGACTACGTGCACGAGGAGGAGCCGCTGGGCACCGCCGGCGGTATCCGCAATGCCGCCTCCAGGCTGCGCAGCGGTCCCGATGACCCGATCGTGGTGCTGAACGGCGACATTCTCTCCGGCCACGACCTGCCTGCCCAGCTCGACCTGCACCGCAAGGCCGACGCGGCGGTCACCCTGCACCTGGTCGAGGTGGACGATCCGTCCAGGTTCGGCTGCGTGCCGGCCGACGACGGCGGGCGGGTGACCGGCTTCCTGGAGAAGACCCCCAACCCGGTCACGAACCGGATCAACGCCGGCTGCTACGTGTACACCAGGCGCGCCATCGATGACATACCGCCGGGCCGGGTGGTCTCGGTGGAGCGCGATATCTTCCCGGCTCTCATCGAGTCCGGCCAGGTCATGATGGGCTATGTGGACAACTCGTACTGGCTCGACGTGGGCACACCCGAGGCCTTCGTGCGCGGCTCGTGCGACCTCGTGCTGGGCCGCCTGGCCTCGCCCGCGGTGCCCGCGGCCACCGGTGAGGCGCTGCTGCTGCCCGGGGCCGCCGTCGACGCCAGCGCCAGCGTCACCGGCGGCACCGTGGTCGGCGCGGGCGCGGTCATCGGCGCGGGCGCCACCGTGGCAGGCAGCGTGCTGTTCGACGGTGCGGTCGTCGGGACTGGCGCGATCGTCCGCGACAGCATCATCGGCCTGGGGGCGAACGTGGCCGGCGACACGGTGCTGGACGGCGTGGTGATCGGCGACAACGCGGCCATCGCGGCCGGGAACGAGCTGCGCGGCGGCCTGCGGGTGTGGCCCGGGGTGGAACTGGGCCCGGTCTCGGTCCGGTTCTCCACCGACGCATAAGCTGGCCCAGTGACTTCTGCGGAGCCCGGCGGTGGTGAGCTGCCCGGCGGTGCGTTCATGAACGCGAGTACATCCTCGTTCACCGGCTTCCTGGCCGGCCATGCCCCGCACCTGCTTCCGGGTGGGCACGAGGATGGCCACGGGCTGTCCCTGCCGCACTCGACCACCATCGTGGCGGCCATCTGTGCAGGCGGGGTCGTCGTCGCGGGCGACCGGCGGGCCACAGCCGGCAGCATGATCGCCAAGCGCGACGTCGAGAAGGTTTTCCGCGGGGACGAGTACTCCGCTGTGGGTATCGCGGGAGCGGGCAGCATCGGGCTCGAACTCGTGCGGCTGTTCCAGCTGGAGCTCGAGCACTACGAGAAGATCGAGGGCCGTGCGCTGTCCCTGGCGGGCAAGGCTAACCGGCTGGCCACGATGGTCCGGGCCAACCTGGCCCTCGCGATGCAGGGGCTCGTGGTGATACCGCTGTTCGCCGGCTACGACGAGAACACCGGCCGGGGGCGGATCTTCAGCTATGACCCGGCCGGCGGTCCCAGCGAGGAACGCAGGTTCCACGGGATCGGCTCCGGCTCGGTCTTCGCCGCGGGCTCGCTGAAGAAGCTGTACCGCGATGACATGCCGCCACAGGACGCGATACTCGCCTGCATGCAGGCCCTCTACGACGCGGCCGACGATGACTCGGCCACCGGCGGGCCCGACCCGGCCAGGGACATCTACCCAATCGTCGTGACCGTGACCGCCGACGGCTTCCAGCGGCTGCCCGAGGGCGAAACCCAGGAGTACGCGCGGGGGGTCATCGACAGTCGGCTGCGGTCACCGGATGGCCCCACGGCCCCGCTGCGCGCAGACACGTAACCGACCGCGGCGCCTGGCGCGCGGCGATCACCACGTAGGGTGAGGCAGTGGGTGTTTCTGACAGCGCGATGCGGCGGGTTCTTGCCCGGGCCAGGGACGGCAAGACCCTTGACAGCAGCGAGGCCGAGGTTGCCTTGCACGCTCGTGGCGAACAGTTGTCCGTTCTGCTCGGCCACGCCAGCCGGGTGCGGGACGCGGGCCTGGCTGCCGCGGGCAGACCTGGCGTCATCACCTACTCCCGCAAGGTCTTCATCCCGCTGACCAGGCTGTGCCGGGACCGGTGCGGTTACTGCACGTTCGCCACGGTGCCCGGCCGTCTTCCCGCCCCCTACCTGTCCGCCGACGAGGTGCTCGCCATCGCCAGGCGCGGTGCCGAGCTCGGCTGCAAGGAGGCGCTGTTCACCCTGGGCGACCGCCCGGAGGACCGCTGGCAGCAGGCGCGCGCCTGGCTGGACGAGGCGGGGTATGACGACACGCTCTCCTACGTCCGGGCCATGGCCATCAGGGTGCTCGAGGAGACCGGCCTGCTGCCGCACCTCAACCCGGGCGTGCTGTCCTGGCAGGACTTCCAGCGGCTCAAGCCGGTCGCCCCGTCCATGGGCATGATGCTGGAGACCACCGCGACCCGGCTGTTCACCGAGCGCGGCGGCCCGCACTTCGGCAGCCCGGACAAGGATCCCGCGGTGCGGCTGCGCGTCCTGGAGGATGCCGGCCGGTGCGGCGTGCCGTTCACCACCGGCATCCTGATCGGGATCGGTGAGACCCTCGCCGAGCGGGCCGAGTCCATCCTCGCGATCAGGAAGGTCGCCAGGGAGTACGGCGGCATCCAGGAAGTGATCGTGCAGAACTTCGTGGCGAAGCCGGACACCAAGATGCGCGGCGTGCCAGACGCCGACCTGGAGGATCTGGCCGCCACGATCGCGGTCACCCGGCTGGTGCTCGGCCCTGGCATGCGCATCCAGGCGCCGCCGAACCTGATCGGCGGCCAGTACCCGATGATCCTGCGGGCCGGGATCGACGACTGGGGCGGCGTCTCCCCGCTGACCCCGGACCATGTCAACCCCGAGCGGCCCTGGCCACAGATCGACGAGCTCGCGGCCCAGACCGCTGCGGGCGGGTTCACCCTGCGCGAGCGCCTCACCATCTACCCCGGTTACATCCGGGAGCCGTGGCTGGACCCACGGCTTACCGAGCACGTCGCGCAGCTCGCCGACCCGGCCACGGGGCTGGCCGGTGAGCAGGCGGCCCCCCGCGGGCTGCCCTGGCAGGAGCCCGACGGCGGCTGGGGCGAGGCGGCCGGCCGGACCGACCTGCACGTCACGATCGACACGACCGGCCGGACCAGCGACCGCAGGGACGACTTCGGTGAGGTCTACGGCGACTGGGCCGAGGTCCGTGGCCGCATCGGTAGTGCCGTAGGGCGTGGTTCCGGCAAGGAAGGTACCGCCCCGCAGCGGATGCGGTCCGAGGTGATCGCCGCCCTGGGCCGGGCCGAATCGGATCCCGCCTCGCTCAGCGATGACGAGGCGCTGGCGCTGCTCGACGCCGATGGGCCAGAGCTCGACGCGCTGGCCGCGCTGGCCGACTCCGTCCGGGCCGACGTGGCCGGCGAGGACGTCACCTACGTCGTCGACCGCAACATCAACTTCACCAACGTCTGCTACACCGGCTGCCGGTTCTGCGCGTTCGCCCAGCGCCGCACCGACGCCGACGCCTACACGCTCTCCCTCGAACAGGTCGGTGACCGGGTCAGCCAGGCCTGGGAGGCGGGCGCCACCGAGGTGTGCATGCAGGGCGGCATCCACCCTGACCTGCCCGGGACCGCGTACTTCGACCTCGCCGCCGAGGTCAAGCGCCGCTGCCCTGAGATCCATCTGCACGCGTTCTCCCCGATGGAGGTCATGAACGGGTCCGCGCGCACCGGCCTGCCGGTCAGGGAGTGGCTGGTGCGGGCGCGGGAGGCCGGGGTCGACTCGCTGCCGGGGACCGCGGCGGAGATTCTCGACGATGACATCCGCTGGGTGCTGACCAAGGGCAAGCTGCCGGCCTCGGCCTGGATCGAGGCGATCAGCACCGCCCACGAGCTCGGCATCCCGACGTCGGCCACGATGATGTACGGGCACGTGGACACCCCGGCGCACTGGGTGGCACACCTGCGGGTGATCCGTGGCATCCAGGAGCGCACCGGCGGCTTCACCGAGTTCGTCCTGCTCCCGTTCGTGCACGCGAGCTCGCCGATCTACCTGGCGGGGCTCGCCCGTCCCGGGCCGACCCGCCGGGAGAACCGCGCGGTGCACGCGGTCTCCAGGCTGCTGCTGCACGGTGCCATCGGCAACATCCAGTGCTCGTGGGTGAAGCTGGCCCCGCAAGCTTGCCGTGAGGTGCTGCAGGGCGGCGTCAACGACCTGGGCGGGACGCTGATGGAGGAGACGATCAGCCGGATGGCCGGCTCGCAGAACGGTTCGTACAAGACGATCAGCCAGTTCGCCGAGATGGTGGCCCCGACCGGGCGGCCCATGCGGCAGCGCACCACCACCTACGGCCCGGTCTCCGCCGAACGCCAGGCCGCCGCCGCTGCCAGCGACGGCGTGTGCACCGCGGTGCGCTCCCCGCTGCCGCTGATTTCGTTACCGGCCTATCGGTGCTGGACGAACGAGGAGATGTCCCGGTCCGGGCGCGGCGGCGGCGGTGCTGCGGGGTAGCCGACGCCAACCGCGCCCATCGGCTCCCAGCCCGCGGGCAGGCCCAGTGCACCGGCCGCGACCGGCTGGCAGAACAGCGTGCTGGACACCCAGCAGGAGCCGAGCCCCTGAGCGGCTAGCGAAACCAGCAGGTTCTGCACGCCCGCACCCATCGACACCAGGAACATCGCCCGTTCCGCGGCGGACCGGCGGGCGTCGGGATAGGCGTGCGCGGCATCGGCCACCAGGCACGGCACGATGATCAGCGGCGCCCGCCTGAGGGGCTCGCCCCGGCGCACCCGGCGCCCGATCTGCTCCGCGGTCATCCCGTCGGCGGCCAGATCCGCCTTCCAGGCGTCCAGCATGGCGTCGAGCAGGTGCTGCCGCGCCTGCTGCGATTCGAGCACCACGAACCGCCACGGCACGCTGTGGTGCGGTGCGGGAGCGGTGAACGCGGCCTCGATCGCCCGGCGGACCGCGTCCCCATCGGCCGGCTGTGCGGAGAACTCGCGCACGGTCCGCCGGGCGAGCGGCACGTCCGCCGAGCCGTACCGGAACATGTCCTCACCGGCCGGCCTGATCAGCGCCGCCGCGCCCGGGCCGTCGGAGTCCGTGACGAACCCGGCCAGCCCACGGACGACCGCGACGGGGATGCCGGTGGTCTTCCCCTTGACCAGGTCGGCGGCGGCGGCGATCTCGTCGGCCACCGCGACCAGGGTGACCTCGAGCAGGTTGCCGAACGTGTCGGTGTCACCCCGGTGGTCGCGTACCGGGACGACACCCGCCGCGCCGATGGCCGCGTCGGTCTGGCCGATCCGCCAGGGCCTGCCCAGGGTGTCGGTGATGATGACGCCCAGCCGGATGCCCAGCCGGCCGGCCAGGGCCTTGCGCAGCCGCCGCGCCGACGCGTCTGGATCCTCGGGCAGCAGGGCCACCGTCCCCGGCGGTGTGTTGGAGTTGTCCACGCCTGCCGCCGCGAGCACCAGGCCTAGCCTGGTCTCGACGATCCTGGCCGGGCCGCGCTGCGCGACCAGCCGGACCGTCTCCGCGTCGATCGCCTGCTCCCGCCCGGCCGTGATGAGCCTTCCCTCGGCCTTGCTGATGACCTTCGAGGTGACGACGAGGATGTCGCCGTCGGCCAGGCCGGGTGCGGCGGCGCCGATCAGCTCGGCGAGATCCGCGCCTTGGGTGACCTCGGGAAGCCCGGTTATCCCGGTGATGCTGAGGCCGGTCATGCGCGGATCCCGGCTGCCAGCGCGAGCGCGGCCGCGGCGATGTCGGCCGTGCTGGCCAGATCCCGCATGTACAGCGGGAGCGCGCGGACCGCGATTCCGGTGAGCGTGGGGTCGTCGGCCGCGGCCTTGTCCTGCTCGTCCACCAGCCAGCCGCCGAGCAGGCCAGGTCCGTAGTGGGCGGCGACGGCGGCCGCGCTGGTCTGCACGCCGATCGCGGTCAGGCAGGCGTCCGCCATACCGCGGACCGGCGCCCCGCCGATGATCGGGGAGACCCCGACGACCGTCTTGGCACTGACCGCTTCGCGGATCCCGGGCACGGCCAGGATGGGGCCGATGCTCACCACCGGGTTCGATGGCGGGAACAGCACGACGTCTGCGGCCGAGATGGCCTCGATCACCCCGGGCGCGGGCCTGGCCTGCGCCACCCCGGCCGGCGCGATCTCCACGGCCGGGATCCCGGCGTGCAGCCGGACCCACCATTCCTGGAAGTGGATGCGGCGGCGGCTGCCGTTCTCGTCGATGAGAACATGCGTCTCCACCGGATCGTCGGACATGGGCAGCAGCCGCACTCCAGGCTGCCAGCGCCGGCACAGCTCTTCGGTGACCGCCGACAGCGGGCTGCCCGCGGTCAGCATCCTGGTCCGGACAATGTGGGTGGCGATATCCCTGTCACCCAGGGCGAACCAGCCGGGAACCGCGCCGTAGGCGGCCAGTTCCTGCTGGACGGCGAAGGATTCGGCGGCCCGCCCCCAGCCCTGTTCTTCGTTGATCCCGCCACCGAGTGTGTACATAACGGTGTCCAAGTCCGGGCATACCCGCAATCCGGACAGAGTGATATCGTCCCCGGTGTTGCCGATGACGGTGATCTCGGCGTCCCGGGCGGCGGCCTTCAAACCGCGCAGAAACCGGGCTGCCCCGACACCGCCGGCGAGTACGGTGATGCGCATGGCGGACAGTCTCGCAGGTTCCGCCACCGGTCGTGACTCCGCGTGCCGCGGCGACATGGCAGGCAGGCTGGCTACGCAAGGCTGCCAGCCATCACCCAAGACTTCAGGGAGTTCGAAGTGATACGCAACGAAGCGCAGCGAGTTCGCGAACCTGTCGCGTGGCTGCTGCTGGCTGGCATGGCACTCAGCCTGGTCATCGGGGTATGGACCCTGCTCAGCGCGGACCTGCTAGGGCCGGGTGGGCCGACGACCTTCGGTGACCGCGCGTTCGCGGCTTTCAGCTACTTCGGCGCCGTGTACGTCACGGCGCTGCCCGTGGCGGCCGTGGTCATCGCGACGCTCACCGGTGACAAGGTGGCCAAGGCGAAGGAGATCACACAGGCCGCGGTGGGGCTGCAGGCGATCGCGGTCGTCCTCGGCGTCGTCGCCTGGCTCGGTGCGTTCGGCTCCCAGCTCACTATGACGGGCAAGATCCAGGACTTCCTGCTGAACGCAGGCGGGCTCGTGGTCGCGGCCGGTGGCCTGCTCTTCAGCCTCTCGGTCATGCGTGCCGCCGAACTCCAGGGCGGCGCGGCCGTGGCCAGTGCTTCAGCGGCCGCCACCCAGCAGCTGCCGGGCCAGAGCGGCTACGGCCAGGCCGCCTATGGGCAGCAGCCGGCGCGGGCGGCCCAGGGCCAGCAGGCGGCCGCCCAGGCCGGGTACGGCCAGCAGCCGGGCCAGCAGCCGGGCCAGCAGGCCGGGCAGCAGGGCTACGCACAGCAGGGATATGCACAGCAGGGTTACGCGCAGCAGGGTTACGGCCAGCAGGGTTACGCACAGCAGCAGCCCGGCCGTCCGGCCCAGGGCCCGCAGCAGCAGGCTCAGCCCGGCTATGGTCAGCAGTCCTACGCCCAGCCGGGCCAGCAGGGCCACGCCCAGCAGGGCCATACCCAGCAGGGTCACCCTCAGCCGGGCCAGCAGGGTCACGCCCAGGTCGGCCAGCAGGGCTACGCGCAGCCCGGGCAGGGGCAGGGCCACGCTCAGCCCGGTCAGCCCGGTCAGCAGGGCTACGGCCAGCAGGGCTACGCGCAGCAGTACGGTCAGCCCGACTACGCCCAGCAGCAGGGTTATGCGCAGCAGTACGGCCAGCCCAGCTACGCTCAGCCTGGACGCCAGCAGGGTTATGGCCAGCAGGGCGGGACGCCCGGCACGTCCGCCGGCCAGCAGCCGTCCACGCCGAGCCAGCAGCCCGGCACGCCCGGCCGCCGGCCCAGCAGCGACGATAACGATCAGGAATCGTCCTAGACCGGCTCCGGCACCTCAGCCTCAGGAGCATCACGGTTCACTCGCGGGACGGCTGGCGTACGGATTTTTCAGTCATCCCGGGGCAACGCGCTGTCATTATCACCTAACCAGCTTGACGGGGCGCAAGACACGCGGGTGTAATTTCACTAATGTAGTTCGCGTGCCCGGGGAGGTCACGTGACCACGGAGGCTCCGGGAGGGGGGTAGGAGGTGCGCCGTGACTGAAACGATCGCCACGTCAGCGCCAGGCATCTTCGGTTCCATCGAGGATGAGGGCGAGGAACTCGGCTGGCAGGAGCGCGCGCTGTGCGCGCAGACGGATCCTGAGGCGTTCTTCCCTGAGAAGGGCGGCTCGACCCGTGAGGCCAAGCGAGTCTGCGGAAGCTGTGAGGTGCGTGCCGAGTGCCTGGGGTATGCGCTCGAGCACGATGAGCGGTTCGGAATCTGGGGAGGCTTGTCCGAGCGAGAGCGCCGTCGGCTGAAGCGGACGGCGGCTGGCTAGTTCAGCCTGCGCGGCTGACGGCTGGGTGCGGCGGCCGGGGGACAAGCCTGCTCGGTGGGCTTCGCCCACCTTCGCCGGACCCGCCCGCCGGATTCTGCCCGGTGGGACGACCCCCCGGACCCCCACGCTCCCGGTGGCCGTCCGTCTACCGCTTTCCCGCCGTCTGCCTGCCCGTTCATGGACATGCTGGGCTTTTGCCATTTGCGATGGGACGACCCCCCGGACCCCCACGCTCCCGGTGGCCCTTCGTTGTCCGCTGATCTGTCCGCTGTGGGTGTTTGCGATTTACGGTTGGACGCCCCCGGAGGCCCCGGTGCCGGGCTTCGCCTGCTCGCTGCGGGCCTGGTGCTGGGCGCGCTGGTGGACTTTGCCGGACGGGGTGGGGGTGGTTCGCGTATTGTTCACGCGTAAACGCCTGGCAAGCCGGGACCGGAGCACAACCTGGGGATCCGGTCGGCACGGGCAGATTCCCACCAAATAAGCGGACACTTGTCGTCGAACGATTCTTATCCTCAGCACGTGGTCACAGCGGTCATCGTCGCTCATGACGGTGCCGAGTGGCTGCCGCGTGTCGTCGACGCCGTGCTCGGGCAGACCCGCCAGGTGCAGCGCATCGTCGCCGTGGACACGGGCAGCCGGGACCGGAGCGGGACCCTGCTGGCCGACCTGCTCGGCCCCGAGGTCGTGTTCGGCATGGACAGGGACACGGGCTACGGTGCCGCGATCGCCCGGGCGCTCAAGCACCGGGCCGCGATCCTTCCCGCCGCCGCTGCCGATGACTGGGCGGATGCGGGCAGCGAGCCGGTCGAGTGGCTCTGGCTGGTGCACGACGACTGCGAGCCGGAACCCGATGCCCTCGAGCAGCTTCTGCACGGCGCTGTGCAGACGCCGGCTGCGGCGGTCCTCGGTCCCAAGGTGCTCGACTGGTCCGACCGGCAGGTGATCCTCGAGGCCGGGCTGGCCATCGACACGGCCGGGCGCCGGGTCAGCGGCACCGAGCCGCGCGAAATCGACCAGGGACAGCACGACGGCGACCGGGACGTGCTCGCCGTGAGCAGCGTGGGCATGCTGGTCCGCCGCGATGTCTGGAACGAGACCGGCGGCTTCGACACCGGCTTGGCCCTGTTCCGCGAGGACGTCGACTTCTGCTGGCGGGTGCACGCCGCTGGATACCGGGTCCAGGTCATCACCGAAGCGGTCGTCTACCACCTGGAGGCATCCGCCCGTGGGCGGCGGCAGATCTCGGCGGTCGAGCATCCGAGGAGCGTCGACCGCCGCAACGCGCTGATCGTGCTGCTGGCGAACCTGCCGCTGTCCGCGATGCTCACCGCGGCCGCCGGGAACGCTGCCCTGTCCGCCGCCCGGATCCTGTTCTTCCTGCTCGGCAAGCGCCCGGAGGCCGCCAGGGACGAGGCCGCCGCCTTCGGCTACCTGCTCGCCCATCCCGGGCGGCTTTTCGCCACCCGGCACCGGCGCCGCCGGCTGGGACGCCGGCGGGCCTACGGCGCGCTGCGGTCCCAGGTGCCGCGCGGCCGGTCGCTGCGCAAGCTGGCCGAGTTCCTGGCCGCCACGCTGTCCCCGTCCGCCCGCGCCGAGGCGGCCGGCTCGCATCATGCCTCCGACGACCCATCGGACGACGAATCGCTGCTCACCGACTCCGGGCTGGTCCAGCGGATCGTCACCAATCCTGGCGTCCTGCTGTTCATCGCGCTCGTGCTGATCACCCTGATCGCCGAGCGCTCGCTGCTGGGATCCGGCCTGCTGGGCGGTGGCGCCCTGCTGCCTTCCTGGGGCGGCTCGTCCGCCCTGTGGGGTGAGTACCTGACCGGGTTCCATGCCGTCAGCATCGGCTCCGCGTCGAGCACGCCGCCGTACATCGCGGTCATCGCCACGCTGTCCACGATCCTGGCCGGGAAGCCCTGGCTGGCGGTGGAGGTGATCCTGCTCGGCTGCGTTCCGCTGTCCGGGCTCGCGGCCTACCTCGCCTCCCGGCAGATCAGCCAGCACTCCCTGGTCCGGGTGTGGCTGGCCGCGTCCTACGCGCTGCTGCCCATCGCCACCGGCGCGATCGCGGCGGGCAGGCTCGGCACCGCCGCCGTGTTCATCCTGGTGCCGCTGATCGCTTCGACCGCGGGCAGGATGCTCACCCGGCGCAGGCGCCGGGCCCGCCGGGCCGCGTGGGCGACCGGCCTGCTGATCGCGGTGGCCGCGGCTTTCGTGCCGCTGGTGTGGGTGATCGCGGTGGTGGTGGCCGCGTTCGCCGTGCTCGCCTTCGCCAGGACGCGCCGGGCGACGGCCATCAACCTGGCCATCGTCGCGCTCGTCCCGCCCGTTCTGCTGGCGCCGTGGACACTCGATGCCGCCGGGCATCCGGCCGTGCTGCTGCTCGAGGCTGGCCTGCAGCGGCCCGGACTGGCCAGCCGGAACCTTCCGGCGAGTTCGCTACTGCTGCTCAACCCGGGCGGCCCGGGGACGCCGCCGGTCTGGGTGGGCGGCGGGCTGGTCCTCGCGGCGCTCGCCGCGCTGCTCATGCGGCGCCGTGGGTTCGACGTCGCCGCGGCCTGGGGGATGGCCCTGTCCGGCCTGCTGACCGCGATCGCGGTCAGCAGGTTCCTGGTCCGCCCGCCGGATGGCGGCCCGGCCGTACCGGCCTGGCCCGGGGTGGCTCTCATCTTCGCGGCTGCTGGCCTGCTGCTGGCCGTGGCGGCCGTCGGGGGCGACCTGTACCGGCTGATCGCCTCGGGTGGCCTGCGCAGGCTGGGGGCATTGGCGGTGGCGGTCCTCGCCTCCGTCCCCCCCGTGGTGGCCGCCGTGTTCTGGATAGCGAACGGCGCGTCCGGCCCACTCACCCGTGTTGCCGGGCCTGTGCTGCCCGAATTCGTGTCGATCTCATCGACCGGTGGGGCACACCTGCGAACGCTGGTGATCCGGCCGGACGGCAGCTCGGCCGACTACACCGTCTTGCGCGGCAGCGACCCGCCGCTCGGGGCGGGCGAGCTGAGCGAGCCAGCCAGTGCGAGCACCGCGCTCAGCCATGTCGTCGCCGCGCTGACCGCGCCCAGCGGGACCGACACCGGCGACCTGGGCGGTTCGCTTGCCACCTTCGACATCGGCTACGTCCTGCTGCCAGCCCCGGTCAATCAGGTGCTGGCACGCCAGATCAACGGCGTGGTGGGGCTGCGGCCGGTGAGCCATACCGACACCTTCGAGCTGTGGAAGGTCGCGGAGACCGTGGCCCGCGTCCGGGTGACCGAACCGGGTGGCGGCCAGGTGGCCCTGCCATCGGGCGCGGTGAACGTCAGGAACGCCACAGCTCCATCGGCCGGCGGGACCGTCGTGCTCGCGGAGCCCACCAGCGGGAGCTGGCACGCCACGCTCAACGGCCACCCGCTCACCCCGCTGACCAGCCCGGTGGACGGCTGGGCGCAGGGATTCCAGCTCCCCTCCGGCGGCGGCCTGCTGAGCATCACGCGGGACGAGACCGGCCGGACGATCATGCTCGCCTTCGAACTCGTGGCCCTGCTGATTGTTACCGCCCTCGCCCTGCCGGGGGCGAAGGAACCAGCCGTCGCGGCGGAGGAGACGGGGGCAGCGGGTGGCACCCGCCGCGCCAGTCGCGGTGCCGCCGCGGCCCGCGGCGGCGGGACGAGAAGCGCCGGTGCGGGCACCAGGAGCGCCGGTGCGGGCACCAGAAGCGCCGGTGCGGGCACCAGGAGCAGCGGTGGGGGTGGCAAGCGCGGCGTACGCGGCCGCGACGTCAAGCCTGCGGCGGGGGCGGGCCGTGGCACCCGGGGCACCCGCACCCAGGGACGGCGCCGCCGTACTGGGCCGGGCGCCGACAGCACCGGGCCAAACCGCACGATGGCCACGGAAGCCCTTCCCCGGGAGCGCAGCTGGGAGTCACCCGGCGAGCCGGTGCCCCCGGCAGACGCGCCGTGGGGCGAGCCGGTGCCGGACGATCTGCCGCCGGACCGGGCCGCTGCCGGCGACACCATGGTCCAGTACGCGCTGCCGCACGACGATGACGATTACGGGCCGCCCGGGGACCGGCGCTGGGAGCCAGACGAGGAGACCGGCTGGCCGCCGGACGAGCAGGCGGGCTGGTCGTCCGGTGGACCGGTCAGCGGTGCCAGGGAGGCTGACTGGTGAAGGTTCCGGCGAACAGGTTCACCATCTTCGGGCTGATCGTCCTCGCGCTCGTGGCGCTGTGGGCGGTGGCCCGGCTGAGCAAACCCGTCACGGTGTCCGCGGCGCAGCCACCGGCAGCGCTGCGAACGGCCGAGGTGAGCACGAGCCTGCGCGGCTGTCCCGCTCCGGGCCTGCCCGGCAGCCGCAGTCAGGGCGTGGCGGTGATCGCCGCGGCCGCGCGTTCCGGCTCGGGGCGGGCGACGATCAGCCGGTTGGCTGCGGCAGGCAGCGCGACCACGACGCCGCTGGTCAGCGTGTCACAGCCGGGCACGCTCTCGCTGTCCGCCGTGTCGGCCGCGCCGGCTGCCCCGACGGCAGGCAACGGCAGTTCCGGCAAGACCAGTTCCGGCAAGAGCACGTCCGGCAAGAGCAGTTCAAGCAAGAGCACGTCGGCCAAGACCAGCACCAGCAGTGACGCCCCGGTGGGCCAGCCCGGCGGTGTGATGGTCCAGGCGAGCGGTTCCATGGCGCAGGGCCTGGCGGCCGAGCAGACCTCCGGCGGCCTCGTCACGGCCGGCTGCGGCAGCCCGGGCACCGACTTCTGGTTCACCGCGCCGGGCCAGCAGACCACCAGCTCCATCAAGCTGTACCTGATGAACGTCGACGATCAGCCCACTGATGTGGACGTCGACATCGTCACCGATACCGGCCCGCTCCAGGGCGGCACCGACACCGGGATCACGGTGCCGCCGCACGGCCTGATCGTCCAGTCCCTGGCCGGGTTGCTGCACAACTCGCGGGCCATCGGCCTGCACGTCCGCACCACCGTCGGCCGCGTCGTGGCCGCGCTGAACGAAGGCTCCACGGCCAGCCAGCCGGGCGGGTGGCTGCCGCCCGAACAGGCACCTGCCCAGCGGCTGGTCATCCCCGGCATGCCGGGGTCGAACGGCAGCCGCGATCTCTACGTCGCCGATCCGGATGGCAGCGACGCTTCGGTCACGCTCAGCGTGGTCAGCTCGGGCGGCACCTACCAGCCAACCGGTGCAGGCTCGATCAACATCCCGGCCGGCTCGGCCAGCAGGCTCCAGCTGCCCTCCCTGTCCGGTATCGCCGGGGCGGCGGTGCTGACCTCCAGTGTGCCGGTCTTCGCGGCAGTCATGGTCCCGGGCGGGCCAGCGGGAGCGCCCGGCGCGCTCGTCCCCGCGTCCCCTGGCATCCAGGAGCAGGGCGTGATCGCGGACGTCGGCCAGACCCGTGACACCGCCACCCTGGTGCTCTCTGCCCCCGGTGCCGCGGCGCGGGTGCGGCTGGCTACCGGGGCCAGCAGCCTGACGCCCGGTGGCCAGGGTGGCTCTCCGCAGGTAGTCCCGGTTCCCGCCAAGCACTCCGTCGTCGTCCATGTGACCAGGCCGCACGGCGTGAGTTCGGGTGCCGGGTTCGCCATCGTGCTGACGCCGCTGCCCGGCTCGGGCCCGGTATATGCGGGGCGCGTGCTCGCCGCGCCCAATGGCACGGTGTTCGGCGTCTTGCCGGTGGCCAGTGCCCTCACCACCGTGCCGCTGCCCGGTGTCCGCGACTCGCTGGTGACCGTCGCGCCCTGACCCGCCCGGCCGGCGCGTCACTCCTCTTCGTCGTACCCTGGGTCAACGGTCTCCGGATCGACGCCGAGCAGCCGGGCGAGCTCCTCCACGACCACGTCGAGGACCAGTTCTGCCAGCTCCTCGTCATCGTCTGCCCGGGCCAGCAGGGCACGCCTGTACAGCACGATCCGCGGACCGTGCGCGGGGTCCGCGGGGTCTTCAGGGCCGGGGTCGAGCCGGGCCAGCGGCACCGCGTCCAGCGCGTCGTCAGGCGGATCGCCGTCAGGCACCTCCTGCACGGCGAACTCGATGCGCGCCAGCTGGGACTCCCACCGCGGCTCCAGCCTGGCGACGGCTTCGAGCACGAGGTCGCCGAACTGCTGTGCCCTGCTGCGGTGCAGCGGCACCCCGGGGGGCGCCAGCAGCCCGCGCAGCCCCCGACCGTGCCGGTCCCTGCGCCTGATCCTGGCAGACCCAGGCCGGGGGCTCGTGTCGCCGTTCTGCACAGGCCCGAGCGTAGCTCCGTTCGGTATCCAAAAAGACAAAACAGCGGCCACCGGGAGCAGCGAACCCACACGCGGCCACCGGAGCGGGGCGGGGGTTGGCCGTCTGACGGGCTCGCCAGGGGTGCTCGCGGAAGACACGATCACGTGGAGTGCCCTCGGTGGTGGCTTTAGCGCGCCCGAATGGATACGGTCTGCCGTTGTGAGCGATGTCCGTCAGGCACCGCTGGATGGGACGCCTGACGCCGCCGCGGCCCCGACGAGATGGTGAGCGAGGTGAGCTGGTGACTTCTCGCCTCTGCTCCAGGACTGGGTGCAAGCGGCCCGCGCTCTACACGCTCACCTACGTCTACCGCGAGTCGACGGCCGTTCTCGGGCCGCTGGCCGCCTACACCGAGCCACACTGCTACGACCTGTGTGCGGTCCACGCGCAGCGGCTGACCGCGCCGCGTGGCTGGGACGTGGTACGGCTGCCCGGTGATCCCGCGGCCGAGCAGATCGATGACCTGGAGGCGCTGGCCAATGCCGTCCGGGAGGCAGCCGTCCCGGCCCAGCAGGCGGAGCCGGTCGGCCAGGGCACCGAGGTGGGCCGCCGGGGTCACCTGCGCGTGCTGCGCTCGGACCCAAAAGACCGCGGATAGCTGGCAGGCGGGTCTGCCCTTCCCGGTAGGCTCGGGTTCCGTGCCGCGCGGCGCCTGACCGGGCCGCGGTACACCAATCGGTCCACACAAGTCGGTGCACACGTTTTTGGTGCGAGCGTGCTCGGGAGGCCTGGCCGCGATGGGTGATCTGGCAAAAATCTTCAAGGCGTACGACATCCGCGGCGTCGTGCCCGACGAGCTCGACGAGACGGTGGCCGAGGCGGTCGGCGCGGGGTTCGCCAGGATGACCGGCGCACGGGCCATTGTGACCGTGCATGACATGCGCACCTCCTCGGCTCCGCTGGCCGAGGCGTTCGCCCGTGGCGTGACCTCCCGCGGTGCCGACGTGATCGCCGGCGGGCTCGGCTCCACCGACATGCTGTACTACGGCAGCGGCGCTCTCGGGCTGCCCGGCGCCATGATCACCGCCAGCCACAATCCGTCCAAGTACAACGGCATCAAGCTGTGCCGTGAGGGGGCCAGGCCGGTCGGCCGGGACACCGGCCTCACCGAGCTGCGCGCCATGGTGGAGCAGGGCCTTCAGGCGAGCGAGGGGCCACGGGGCACGGTCACCGCGAAGGATCTGCTGGGCGGTTACGCGGACTACCTGAAAGAGCTGGTCGACCTGTCCGGCATCCGGCCGCTCAAGGTGGCCGTGGACGCGGGAAACGGGATGGCGGGGCACACGGTACCCAGGGTCTTCCAGGGGCTCCCGGTCGAGGTTGTGCCGCTGTACTTCGAGCTGGACGGGACGTTCCCCAACCACGAGGCAAACCCTATCGAGCCGGCCAACCTGCGTGACCTGCAGCGGGCGGTCACCGGGAACCATGCCGACATCGGGCTGGCCTTCGACGGCGACGCGGACCGTTGCTTCGTCGTGGACGAGCGGGGTGCGATCGTCTCCCCGTCGGTGCTCACCGCGCTCGTCGCCGTGCGTGAGCTCGCCCGCGAGCCAGGCGCGCACATCATCCACAACCTGATCACCTCCCATGCGGTCCCTGAGATCATCACCGAGCACGGTGGCAGCCCCGTCAGGACCCGGGTCGGCCACTCGTTCATCAAGGCGGAGATGGCCGCGGCCGGAGCGATCTTCGGCGGCGAGCACTCCGGGCACTTCTACTTCCGCGACTTCTGGTTCGCTGACTCGGGCATGCTGGCCGCGCTGCATGTGCTGGCCGCACTCGGCGGGCAGGACCGGCCGCTGTCCAGCCTGCTGGCGAACTACGCGAGGTACTCGGCGTCGGGCGAGGTCAACAGCGAGGTCGCCGACCAGGCGGCGGTGACGGAGCGGGTTCGCCAGGAGTTCGCCGGGCGGCCAGGGGTCAGCACGGACGAACTCGACGGGCTGACCGTCGCCGGGCTGGACTGGTGGTTCAACCTGCGGCCATCCAACACCGAGCCGCTGCTCAGGCTCAACGTCGAAGCCCCGGCCGAAGCGGAGATGACCGCGCTGCGCGACGAGGTTCTTAGGATCGTACGTTCCTGAAAATCGTACGTGCCTGATAAGGAGCGCTGAATGAGTCTCGTAGATAGCTGGCTGCTGGAGATCCTGGCCTGCCCGCAGTGTCATGCGCCGCTGCGTGCCGACGAGGAGGCCAGCGAGCTGGTCTGCACCTCGGCGGAATGCGGCCTGGCCTACCCGGTGCGCGACGACATCCCGGTACTGCTGGTGGATGAGGCCCGCCGCCCGGGCCCGGCGCCTTCGCAGGGCGCGGAGACGAACTGATGGCGGCCATGGCCGCCGCGCTCCTCGACGACGCGGCGGGGATCGAGGCGGCCGATCCGGGTGGCATACTCCGCCAGGTGGCCTCGTCGGCGGCCCAGGTGCGCTCCTCGCTGACGGCAACGCAGGAGACCGACCTCAGTGAGCTGGTGGCGGCCGGCCGCCCCAGGGCAATCGTGGTGGCGGGCATGGGCGGCTCCGGCATCGCCGGTGATGTGCTCGCCGCGATCTGCGGGCCCGGCTGCCCGGTCCAGATCGTGCCGGTGCACGGGTACCAGCTCCCGGGCTGGGTGAGCGCGGCCGACCTGGTGATAGCCGTGTCGTGCTCGGGCACGACCGAGGAGACGCTGGCCGCGGCCGAGGAGGCCGTGCGCCGGGGCTGCCGCCTGCTCGGCGTCGGTGGCGCGGGCTCGCCGCTGGCGGGGCTGGCCGAGCAGGCGCGGGCCCCGTTCATCCCGGTGCGGTCCGCTGGCATGCCCCGCTCCACGCTCTGGGGCCTGTCCATCCCGCTGGCCGGGGTGGCGGCCAGGCTCGGCCTGTGCGAGGCCACGGTGGAGGCACACGAGGCCGCGGCCACCATGCTGGAGGACTTCTCCCAGCGGTGCCGGCCGGACAGCGACGCGTTCGTCAACCCGGCCAAGGGGATCGCGCTCGACCTGGCGGGCACCCTGCCGATGATCTGGGGAACCTCGCCGCTGGCCGGCGTGGCCGCCTACCGGTTCGCCTGCCAGCTCAACGAGAACGCCAAGTACCCGGCGATCAACGGCGTGCTGCCCGAGGCCAACCACAACCAGGTGGTCGCCTTCGACGGGCCGTTCGCCCCCGGCGCGTCCCTGCCGTGGGTGCCCGGCGCCCCCGATGACGACGATGCGGGGCCGGCCGCCCCGCTGCACCTGATCATGCTCGCCGACAGCCAGGAGCACCCGCAGGTGACCAAGCGCCGCGAAGCCTCCATGGAACTCGCCAGGGCACGCGGGATCGGCGTGACTGAGCTGGCCACACAGGGGGATCATCCTCTTGTCCGGCTGGCGAGCCTCACGCAGCTGATCGACTATGCGACGGTCTACCTGGGCATCGCGCTCGGGTTCGACCCGTCGCCGATCACCGCCATCCAGGAGCTGAAGGCCAGGATCGCCTAGGAAGCTACCGGGGAGGAGGCCGGCCATCGCCGGGGAGGGCGGCACGGACAGCGCGGAGGAAGGCAGCAGGCGGGCTGTCCTTGCCGCGCTGGGCGCCAATCTGGGTATCGCCGCGACCAAGCTCGCCGCGTTCCTGATCACCGGCTCGGCCTCGATGTTCGCCGAGACGCTGCACTCGCTGGCCGACACCTGCAACGAGGTGCTGCTGCTGGTGGGGCGCCGCCGGTCGGCGCGCCAGCGCACGCCGCAGCACCCGTTCGGGTTCGGCCGTGAGCGGTACCTGTACGCGTTCGTGGTCGCGGTGATGCTGTTCACGGTCGGCGGGGTGCTGTCCGGCTACGAGGGCGTGCAGAAGATCATCCACCCCGGCAAGGTGGATACGCCGGTCGTCGCCTTCGTGGTGCTGGCCGCCGCTATCGGCCTGGAGGGCTACTCGCTGCGCACCGCGGTGGTGAACGCCAACCGGGGGCGTAACGGGCAGAGCTGGTGGGAGTTCATCCGCCGGGCCAAGGCGCCCGAGCTGCCGGTCGTCCTGCTCGAGGACACCGCCGCGCTCTGCGGCCTGATCATCGCGCTGCTCGGCGTGTCCCTTGCCGTGACCACCGGGGATGAGGCCTGGGACGGCGCCGGATCGCTGGTGATCGGCGTGCTGCTCGGCGCCGTCGCGATCGTCCTCGCCGGGGAGATGAAAAGCCTGCTGATCGGGGAGTCGGCCAGCACGGCGGCGCAGCAGGCCATCGTCGCCGCCCTGGAGGACGGTCCCGAGATCGATCAGGTGATCCACCTGCGCACCGTCCATATAGGCCCGGACTCACTGCTGGTGGCCGCCAAGATCGCGGTTCCGCCCCGCTTCACCGCGGCTCAGATCGTCGACGGCATTGATTCTGCCGAACGGAGAGTCCGGACCGTGGTCCCGGAAGCGGAAGTGATCTACCTGGAGCCCGATCTCTACCGGCCCTCGCTGGCCGACGCGACCGATCCCGCCATCCGGGCCGCCCGCCACCCGGGCAAGCAGGACCTCTAGCCGGGGCGCCGGGGCTGCTGCTGTCGCTGCGGTCGCTGCAGGGGAGCGGCGGGGCGTGACAGGAGGCGGAGGGCGCGTTCTTTCTCGAAGTCAAGCGCGCGCTCCGGCGGCGTGGGCAGGCGGCCCACCCGGTGGCCGAGATCGGCCACGGCGGCGCGGACCGACGGGTCGGCCAGCACCCGCAGGCCGAACGCCAGGGCCGCCGGGCTGATGTCGTAGCGCTGCTCGAGCCGCAGCGCCGCCGTCACGGCGTCGAGTTCCCGCCGCCCGAACCGCCGGTGCTTGTGACCGCCGGCGGGCGCCCCCTCGCGCACCGGCGGCAGCAGCCCCAGGGAGTCGCGGTATCTGAGCATCCGCGCGGATGTGCCGAGCCGCTGGGCGGCCTCGGTGATGCGCATGCCAGAGATTCTAACATTTTTGTGTCAAGAAACTGGTTTTCCTGGTGCGATCGCGGCCGGGAATGGCCTACGGTCGGGAGACGTACATCCCAGACGCAGAGCTGAGACAGGAGCACACGATGCCCGCCGAGCCAGTCCCCTTTAGGGTCGCCGACCTCTCGCTCGCCGCGTTCGGCAGGAAGGAGATCCAGCTTGCCGAGCACGAGATGCCCGGCCTCATGGCGGTCCGCAAGGAGTACGCGAGCACGCAGCCGCTGCGCGGGGCGCGGATCACCGGCTCGCTGCACATGACCGTGCAGACGGCGGTGCTGATCGAGACGCTGGTCGAGCTGGGCGCGCAGGTCCGGTGGGCGAGCTGCAACATCTTCTCCACCCAGGATCACGCGGCGGCCGCGGTGGCGGTCGGCCCGGGCGGCACACCTGAGGACCCGCACGGCATTCCCGTCTTCGCCTGGAAGGGTGAGACGCTGGAGGAGTACTGGTGGTGCACCGGTCAAGCGCTCACCTGGCCCGGTGAGGCAGGCCAGGCGGGGCCGGACATGATCCTGGACGACGGCGGGGACGCCACTCTGCTGGTGCACAAGGGCGCCGAGTACGAGAAGGCGGGCGCCGTGCCGTCGGCGGCCGACGACGACCCGCACGAGTGGCTGGTCATTCTCGGCCTGCTCCGCGACTCGCTCGCGGAGAACCCGGGCAAGTGGACGGCCATCGCCGACGGCATCCGGGGTGTCAGCGAGGAGACCACCACCGGGGTGCACCGGCTGTATGAGATGGAGCGTGGGGGCGCGCTGCTGTTCCCCGCGATCAACGTCAACGACGCGGTGACCAAGTCCAAGTTCGACAACAAGTACGGTTGCCGGCACTCGCTGATCGACGGCATCAAGCGGGCCACCGACGTGCTCATCGGCGGCAAGGTGGCCGTGGTCTGCGGTTACGGCGACGTCGGGAAGGGCTGCGCGGAGTCGCTGCGCGGCCAGGGCGCCCGGGTGGTCGTCACCGAGATCGACCCGATCTGCGCGCTGCAGGCGGCCATGGACGGGTACCAGGTGGCAACCCTGGAGGACGTGGCCGCCTCGGCCGACATCTTCGTCAGCGCGACCGGCAACCGCGACGTCATCACCGCCGAGCACATGGGCCACATGAAGCACCAGGCGATCGTGGGCAACATCGGCCACTTCGACAACGAGATCGACATGGCTGGCCTGCTCAAGGTGCCGGCCATCCGCCGGGTGAACATCAAGCCGCAGGTGGACGAGTGGGTGTTCGGCGACGGGCATTCGGTCATCGTGCTGTCCGAGGGGCGCCTGCTCAACCTGGGCAACGCCACCGGCCACCCCAGCTTTGTCATGTCCAACAGCTTCACCAACCAGGTGATCGCGCAGATCGAGCTGTTCACCAAGACCGGCGAGTACCCGGTCGGCGTGCACACGCTGGCCAAGTACCTGGACGAGAAGGTGGCCAGGCTGCACCTGGACGCCCTCGGGGTCAGGCTGACCACGCTGACCAAGGGGCAGGCCGACTACATCGGCGTCAACGTGGACGGCCCGTACAAGCCGGACCACTACCGCTACTGACAGCCAGTGCCTGCGCCAGGCGTGCCGCCGCGCGAGACCGGTATGCCGCCATCCGACATAGCCGATCCGGCGCTGGCGGCGGCCGGGAACGCGCGGATCGGCTGGGCCCGCCGGGCGATGCCCGTGCTCGGCCTGATCGGCGAGCGGTTCGCCGCCGAGCGGCCGCTGCGCGGCCTGACCATCGCCGCCTGCCTGCACGTCACGGCCGAGACCGCGGTGCTGATCAGGACGCTGCGCTCCGGCGGAGCGCGCATCCTGCTCGCCGCGTCCAACCCGCTGTCCACCCAGGACGACACCGCCGCCGCGCTGGTTCACGGCGACGGGGAGGGCGCTGACAGCGGGGTCAGCGTGTTCGCCAGGGCCGGGGTGGACCGGGAGACCTACTACGCGCACATCGCCAGCGCGCTGGAGCCCGGGCCGGATCTGGTCATCGACGACGGCGGGGATCTGGTGAACACGCTGCACACCGGCCGGCCCGAACTGCTGGCGAAGGTGCGGGGCGGCTGTGAGTCGACGACGACGGGAGTGATCAGGCTGCGCCGGATGGCGGCGGCCGGGGCGCTCGCCTTTCCCGTGGTCGCCGCCAACGACACCCGCGCCAGGCGCATGGTGGACAACGTCTGCGGCACCGGCCAGTCGGTCGTCGACGGCATCCTGCGCGCCACCAGCACCTTGCTGGCCGGCAAGACCGTGGTGGTCGCCGGGTTCGGCGCCTGCGGCCAGGGCATCGCCAGCCGCATCCGGGGCCTGGGCGGGCAGGTGATCGTCACCGAGGTGGACCCGGTGCGCGCGCTGGATGCGGTCCTGCAGGGGTTCCGTGTGCTGCCCATGCTCACCGCGGCGGCCATCGGTGAGATGTTCGTGACCGCGACCGGATCCCGCGACGTGATAGCGGCCGGGCACATGGCCGTCATGCGCGACGGCGCGCTGCTGGCGAACGCCGGGCACTTCGATGTGGAGATCGATGTGCGGGCGCTGGACCGGCTGGCCGTGACCGTCCATCGTGAAGTGCGCCCGCACACCGACGAATACGTGCTCGACGGCAGCCGGAGCCTGCTGCTGCTGGCCGAGGGCCGGGTGGTCAACCTGGTGGCCGCCGAGGGGCACCCGGCGGCGGTCATGGATGTCTCGTTCGGCATCCAGGCGCTGGCCCTGGCCTGGCTGGCGGCGGGCACCGGCGCCGTGGCCGGGACTGCTGGCGATGGTGCGGACGAGAGCCTGAGCGGGCCGGGCGGGCGTGTGCACGAGGTGCCCGAGGCCATCGACGCGGAGGTCGCCAGGCTCAAGCTCGCCTCGCTCGGCACCGACATCGACACGCTCACCGTTGAGCAGCTCGAGTACCTGGCCTCGTGGCAGCAGGGCTCATGACAGGGCTGGTGGCTGCGCGTTTTGCTACAAAGTGTAACCATAGATATACGAGAAAGAAATTTCCCGCAACAGACCAGAAATGCCTGAGGGCGCTACTCCTGTGGTGTGATACTTATTCAAAATTTCTTTCGGATATCATTACTGAGCCATCGACCCGTGGCTATGGATTTCCCTGGCCGGAAGGTTTTGAATAAGCATCATTCATGACGCAAACTCATAATGTGGACATTCCGCCGCTTCGCTGGCTTGACCCGCCAGCAGGCCCGGCCGTCAACCTGCTCGACCAGACCAGGCTGCCAGCCGAGGAAGTGGTGCTGAGCTGCCGCGATGTGGATTCCCTCGTCGAGGCGATCCGCAGGCTCGCCGTTCGCGGCGCACCGATGCTGGGCATAGCCGGGGCGTACGGCGTGGCGCTCGCCGCCTACCGGGGGGACGACGTCGAAGCGGCGGCAGGGCAACTGGCCGGGGCCAGGCCGACCGCGGTGAACCTGAGCTGGGGGACACGACGGGCGCTTGCCGCCTGCCAGGCGGCTCATCGGGCAGCACCGGCCGGCCCCGGTCCCGCAGCGGCGGCGCTCGCCGAGGCGCGGGCCATCGCCGCTGAGGACGCCGAGGCGAGCGCGGCCATCGCGGCGAACGGGCTCACCCTGGTCCCGCCGGGAGCCCGGATTCTCACCCACTGCAACACCGGCGCGCTGGTCTCCGGCGGCCAGGGCACGGCGTTTGCCGTGATCCTGGCCGCCCACCGGGCGGGCGCGCTCGCCCGGCTCTGGGTGGATGAGACCAGGCCGCTGCTGCAGGGCGCCAGGCTGACCAGCTACGAGGCGCGCCGGGCGGGACTGCCGTACGCCGTGCTGCCGGACAACGCCGCGGCCTCGCTGATGGCGGCGGGCGAGGTGGACATGGTGCTGCTGGGAGCGGACCGGATCGCAGCCGACGGCAGCGTGGCCAACAAGGTCGGCACCTACTCGCTGGCCGTGCTCGCTCACCATCACAAGGTGCCCTTTGTCGTGGCCGCGCCGGTGTCCACGATCGACTTCGGGACACCAGACGGCACGGCCATCGTGGTCGAGCACCGCCCGCCACACGAAGTGACCAGCTATGCCGGAGTTGCGGTCGCGGTGGCCGGCAGCGATGCCTACAACCCCGCCTTTGACGTAACTCCGCCCTGGCTGGTCACCGCCGTGGTCACCGAGCGGGGTGTTGCGCAACCCGTTAATGCAGGTAACCTCCGAGTTCTGGGGACCGGCAGCGGTGCCGTCGACGACGCGCACAGGTCCGGTCATGATGTCCTATCCGTAACTTCCATGGAACGATGAGGCCCATGAGAGGACGTGTACTCGTCGTCGACGACGATTCGGCCCTGGCTGAGATGCTCGGCATCGTGCTGCGGGGTGAGGGGTTCGAGCCGACGTTCGTCTATGACGGTGACAAGGCGCTGGAGGTTTTCCGCGACTGCCATCCCGACCTCGTGCTGCTCGACCTCATGCTGCCCACGGTTGACGGAATCGACGTGTGCCGCCAGATCCGGGCCGAGTCAGGTGTGCCGATCGTGATGCTGACCGCCAAGACCGACACGGTCGACGTGGTGCTGGGCCTGGAGTCGGGAGCCGACGACTACATCGTCAAGCCGTTCAAGTCGAAGGAGCTCATCGCCCGTGTCCGTGCCCGGCTGCGCCGCACTGACGACCCCGCGCCGGAGATGCTGCAAATCCAGAACGTGACGATCGACGTGGCCGGTCACTCGGTCAAGCGGGACGACGTTCCGGTCAGCCTCACGCCGCTCGAGTTCGACCTTCTCGTCGCGCTCGCCCGCAAGCCCCGCCAGGTGTTCACCCGGGAGGTGCTGCTGGAGCAGGTCTGGGGTTACCGGCACGCGGCTGACACGCGGCTGGTCAACGTCCATGTGCAGCGGCTGCGCGCGAAGATCGAGAAGGACCCGGAGCATCCCGAGATCGTGGTGACGGTGCGCGGCGTCGGTTACCGGGCAGGCCCGGGCTGAGCCGTGCCCGGCCGGGCCGCTCCGGGCAGTTAACGGGCGGCCGGCGGTTCTGGCAGGTGAGAATCACTACTGGCAGAAAGTGGTCATGAAAGGGGCTGCGGCGAGCGGGGCGCATCCAAACGGCGCACGTACCGGGGCGTCGGCGGCTAGCACCTTGCCCGATACCGTTCGCGGCCCGGCCCGGCCAGCCCGCCACAGCCGGGATCCGCGCGGAAGTCCCTGGAAACCCCCCCTTCGCCCGGCCCGGGGCGCGGGCAGGTGGCCGCCGCGGTCCGGCAGGTTCGTGCCGGGCTGGTGCAGGCGTGCGTTCAGCCGGCTGCGGGACCGCTGGCGCCGGTCGCTGCAGTTGCGCGTGGTCGGCACCACACTGGCCGTCTCCGCCCTCGTGGTCGCCGCTCTCGGTTTCTTTCTTATGCAGCAGATCAGCACCGGGCTGCTGCATAACACGGAACGGAACACCGCCACCCAGACCTTGAACGGCATGGAGCAGGCGCTCAAGATCCCGGCGATAAGCCGGCAGCCGCAGGGCTCTGCCGAAGCCGACGCGCTGATGAACTCGGCGGTCCGGGATCTGGAGGCCGGAAGCGGTCCGGGCAGCGACTACACCGTCGTCATCTACGCCTCGCAGGCTCAGATGCCGGATACACCGATCTACATCAAGGGCTGGGGCAGCACCGGCATTCCCGCATCGCTCCAGGCCGACGTGGAACAGGCGCAGGCCATGAACCACGACACTCAGACCTACCAGGAATTCACCACGCTCACGTCCTCGGCGGGCAGCACGCCCGCGCTCGCTGTCGGTATCCCGCTGGGCAACTACTACCAGCTCTACTACGTCTTCCCGCTGACCGGCGATCTGCAGACCCTGCAACTCGTCCAGCAGACACTCGTCGGCGGTGGTCTCGTCCTGGTCGTGCTGCTGGCTCTGATCGCCTCGCTGGTCACCCGCTGGGTGGTCGTTCCGGTCCGGCGGGCGGCGGAGGCGGCGCAGCGGGTGTCGGCGGGTGACCTGGACGAGCGCATGCAGGTGCATGGGATCGACGACCTGGCCGCCCTGGCCACCTCGTTCAACGAGATGGCCGCCAGCCTCCAGGACAAGCTGGCGGAGCTGCAGGGGCTCTCCCAGGTACAGCGCCAGTTCGTGTCCGACGTGTCGCACGAGCTGCGCACCCCGCTGACTACGATCCGGATCGCGGCGGACGTGCTGTACGCGGCCAAGGACATACTGGACGGCGCGGCCGCCAGGTCGGCCGAGCTGCTGCAGGGACAGGTGGAGCGGTTCGAGTCCCTGCTCGCCGACCTGCTGGAGATCAGCAGGTACGACGCCAACGCGGCGACCCTGGACGCCGAGCCGGTCGACATCTGCGATCTGGTCCGGCGGTCCGCCGACGTGGCCCAGCAGCTTGCCGAGCGCCGCGGCACCAGGATCGAGTTCCGGCTGCCCGCTCTTCCGTGCGTGGCCGAGGCGGATCGCCGGCGGGTCGAGCGGATCCTCCGCAACCTCCTGGTCAATGCCGTCGAGCACGGCGAGGGCAGGGAGGTTGTCGTCACGGTGGCCGGCGACCGGGATGCTGTGGCCGTCGCGGTGCGGGACTACGGCGTCGGGATGAAGCCCGGCGAGGAGCAGCTGGTGTTCGACCGGTTCTGGCGGGCTGACCCGGCCCGCGCCCGGACCAGCGGTGGCACCGGCCTCGGTCTGTCGATCGCATTGGAAGACGCCCGGCTGCACGGCGGCTGGCTGGAGGCGTGGAGCGAGTGGGGCCGGGGTTCGGTCTTCCGCCTCACCCTGCCCAGGGTCGCTGCCGGGTGCCTCGTGGGATCGCCGCTTCCGCTGGCGCCTGACGAGGCTGAGATCACGATCGGCCTCAATACGCTCACTGCTGGGCTGCCACTCGCCATGGTCAGGATCGCCGGCCAGGAAGCCGGGCGCGAGGAGCACGCCGATGGCGGTTAGCGCCCGGTGGCGGGCAGGGGCCGCGGCCGCGCTGGCGGCTGTCCTGCTGTCCGCGTGCGCCACCATCCCCGGCGGTGGCGTCGCCCAGTCCGGCCAGCTCGACCAGACCAGCACCGTTCAGGGCCAGGACTACCCTCAGCTGATTCCGGTGCCTCCCGGGCCGAACTGGAATCCTGAGGAGATCGTCTCGGGTTTCCTGGCGGCGAGTGCCAGCTTCACCGGCGGCCATGCGGTCGCCCGGGAGTACCTGGTCCCGCCGCAGCAGCTGTCCCAGCGTTGGCAGCCGGGATGGGCGGTGAGAGTAGTGTCGGCGCTGAAGCTGCAACCCATCCCCGTCGTGCCGCCACACGAGACTGAGCCGGGTGTCACCTATGCCGAGGTACAGGCCACCGGTGAGCAGCAACTGGCCACGCTGACACAGACCGGCCAGTACGTGCGCGCTCAGTCGACATCATCTCCTTCGATCGACTTCCAGCTCGTCAAGGTCAACGGAGGACCTTGGCGCATCACCAACCCCCCGAACCAGCTGCTGCTCACCAAGACCGATTTCCAGGGCGTCTACGCGCAGCGGAACCTGTACTTCCTGTCCGGCAGCGGCCGGGCGCTCGTACCCGACCCGGTGTTCGTGCCGCTGCAGGCATCCCCGGCAGACCTGGCCAACCAGCTCGTGACTGCCCTGCGAGCCAATCCACAGGGATGGCTGGAGGGCGCTGCGCAGACCGCTTTCCCCCATGACGTGAGGGTGCAGGTTGCGATCAACGCCGGCACGGTTGCCATCGACCTCAACGGGCCGGCCTCCGCTGTGAGCAAGAAGCGCCTGGGCGAGATGACCTCCCAGCTCATCTGGACGCTGGCTAACGGGCTGCCCGCGGTCCAGGCTGTCCATCTGGAGATCAACGGGAAGCTGGGCGGGTCAGCCACCTGGTCGGGCGGTCAGCCTAAGCAGACCGGTGGGCCGCCGGTCACCGTACCGGTGGCGCACACCGGTGCCAGCCTCTACTCGATCGGCGCCGGTGGTGCGGTGCAGAAGCTGACCGGGCCGCTGTCCCGCGCGAGCAGGGTCCCCGGTGAGGCAGGGGAGGGCCGCGTTCCGCTGACCACCATCGCGGTCTCGCCGGACGGGCACTACGTGGCCGGGCTCACCAAGGTGGGCAGCGAGGTGTACTACGCGGCCATCAACCCCGGGGCCAGGTTCCGTACCTGGTCACACTCTGGCGGATTCACCTCAGTCAGCTGGGACGTCTATGACAACCTCTGGCTGGCCGGCCCGCGTGGAGTCTGGGAGGTTCCGGCTGGCGGCTCGCCGGTCCCGGTGAACGTCGACCTACGCGGCAGCCTGACCGGATACCAGGTGCAGCAGTTCAGGGTGGCTCCCGACGGCGTACGAGCCGCGATGATCGTCACAGTGCCGGGTGGCGGCGGAGCCGAGTTGCGGATCGGCGCGATCGTGCGCACCCGTACCCGCGTGTCGGTCGGTGCGATCGTCCGCACCGGCACCCAGGTATCGGTGGGCTTGGGCCAGGCCGGCCAGCCGGAGACCATCGGGACCGGCGTCTCCGATGCGGTCCAGCTCACCTGGTACGACGCCGAGAACCTGATCGTGCTGTCGCAGTCGCCGACGCTCGGACCGCAACTTGACGAGGTACCGGTCAACGGCGGCTCGTCGTCGTCACTGATCACGGACATACACACGTCTTCCCTCTCCGCGGCAGGCCCGGAGAACCAGATCGTCGCCGGGCTGTCCGATGGCAAGCTGGCCAGCACGTCCGCACTCAACGGCAACTGGTCCACGATCAGCGGCGCGGGTTCCTCTCCCACCTACCCCGGCTGACCCGCTGGCCTGCCTCCGCTGGCACTCCAGCCCCACAAGGGATTGCCGTGACGGAACGTGGTTAGTATGTCAGATATTGCGCACCTGGTCAGGATAGTAATTTTTACTCTGCGTGCATGATTGTGGACACCTGCCCGCTGACATTCGGTCCGGATGGGGTTAGCGTCATGTCATGGCACCCGCCCGGGTCCGTGGTTGCGCCCGGCCGGGCTTCTCCGTCGCGGGGAGCCCGCCCAGGCAAGCCGATGCCAGCCGCAGGCAAAACGGCCCACGTAAGGCGACTTCTCGTCGACCGATCACGGTGCGGCTTAGAAGTAAGTCCTGCCTCACCGGGAGATCCGGCGTTTCCCGGATCGGGAGAAGGGCACTAGTGGCAGATAGGCCGCGAACCCCTCTGCAGGCGGATGTGGGGACGAAGACCAGGTCGGCCGGGCGGGTGCCGTCCAGATCAGGCAGAAAGGGGTTACCGGGTGGAGATCGTGTTCAAAAGTCGGCACACCAATCTGCAGGAGCGATTCCGGCAGCATGCGACCGCCAAGCTTTCCAGGCTCGAGAAGCTGGATCACCGGGTGATCCGCGTTGATGTAGAAGTGTCGAAGGAGCACAATCCACGCCAGAACGGCAGGAGTGAGCGGGTCGAGCTCACGATCAGATCGCGTGGGCCCGCGATCCGGGCCGAGGCTGCTGCCGATGACAGGTTCACCGCACTCGACCTGGCCCTGGCCAAGCTCGAGTCCAGGCTGAGACGTGCCTGTGACCGCCGGAAGGCCAGGCACAGCACCCACGAATCCGGGCGCCTGCCGGTCACCGTCAATGGTCAGGCGGCGCCAGAGCAGGCCACAGCGGGCCCTGGCGGCGCAGTGGATAACCGGCGTGAGCAGCCAGCCGAGGTAGTGCAAGCCCAGACGGAGGAGGCCATGTCCGCCGCCGACCTGGTTCCCATCGAGATGGAGGGCGACGGCCCCCTCGTGGTGCGCCAGAAGGTCCACGCGGCATCGCCGATGACCATCGACCAGGCACTGTTCGAGATGGAACTGGTGGGCCATGACTTCTACCTGTTCCGCGACAAGGACTCCGGCTGCTCCAGCGTGGTCTACCGCAGGTGTGGCTACCGTTACGGCGTCATCCGCTTGGTCGAGGAGCAGGTGCCACAGCAATCGGAGCACCTGGTCGCTTCCTAGTAACACCGGGCCGGGACGGGGATTCCTGTCCCGGGCCCGGGATTCCCTATCCTTGACGCGGGCCCTGGCCCTTTGCAGCTTGCAGATTCGGTCTAACCTGGCCTGGGGCCGTTCATGGCGCGCCAGGCCAGCCCGGCGCACTTGCGTACCGCAGCCTGGTCGGTCACAGTTTGATCATGCCCAGTTTCGTGGAACCGGCGGGCGTCGGCAATGGCAGGTCATCGTGGTAAGCCACCGTGACCTGGGGAGGAGTTCAGGGTGAGCGCAGGTCAGCAGGCCGCCGACGTGGCTCAGGGCGCTCCGCGGCGTCCAGAGCCCATCCGCGTGCTGATCGTTGACGATCATGCGCTGTTCCGCCGGGGCCTCGAGATGGTTCTCGACGAGGAAAATGACATCGAGCTCGTCGGCCAGGCGAGCGACGGGGCCGAGGCGACCCTGCGCGCGGCCGAGTCACTGCCCGATGTCGTGCTGATGGACATCCGGATGCCGAAGAGCAGCGGTATCGTCGCCTGCCGGGCGATGAAGGAGGCGGCCCCGAGCACCAAGATCGTCATGCTGACGATCAGCGACGAGGAAGAGGATCTGTTCGAGGCCATCCGGGCCGGGGCGAGCGGTTACCTGCTCAAGGACATCCCGCTGGACGAGGTGGCCGAGGCGGTCCGGGCGGTCCACGGTGGGCAGTCGCTGATCAGCCCGTCCATGGCCGGGAAGCTCCTCACCGAGTTCGCGACGCTGGCCCGGCGGAACGAGGACGAGCCACCCCAGCAGGTGCCCGCCCCAAAGCTCACCGAGCGTGAGATGGAGGTGCTCAAGCTGGTCGCCAGGGGGATGAACAACCGCGACATAGCCAAAGAGCTGTTCATCTCGGAGAACACCGTCAAGAACCACGTGCGCAACATCCTGGAGAAGCTCCAGATCCACTCCAGAATGGAAGCCGTCATGATCGCCCTGCGCGACAAGCTCATCGAGTTCAGCTAAGTAGGCGCAGGGGAGCGCGGGCGCCATGATCCAGGTTTTGACCGAGCTGCTCGACAAGACGCAGGGCTCGGTGGCGCATCTGGAGTTGCGTGACGCCTATGGCCTAAGTACCGGCTTCCGGGCCTGGCGGGAGGGTGTGCCGGCAGCGGAGATCTCCCGGTTCGAGATCTTCCGGCCCTGGGTGACCCTGGTCCGAGGACACGTGGATCGTGGTGTCTGTTTTCGCCGGGTCCGGGTGGTCTCCGAGCCCGTCTCGGATTTCATTCGCTACGAGCACGCCGTCACGCCTGCCACGAACTTGGCCGCCGGGGAACAGGTCCGCTGGTTGCCTCGCCCACGTGCGAAGGACATCGCCGTGCCCGGTTGCGACTTCTGGCAGTTCGACGACGGTCTTGTGTGCTTCGTGTTCCAGAACGGCGACGGCGATCCTGCGGGGTTCGAGCTGACCGAGGACCTTAGCGTGGCGAAGCTGTGCAGCTCGGCGTTTGAGGCGGTATGGGAACGCGCTATTGACCACTCGGAATACCAGCCAGCCTGAGATCGACTCCTCGCTGGTGGTCGCCCTTGATGCGGCCCCTGGGGCTGGTGCTTTGGGGCCCGGCTGGATCAGGTGCTGGCCAGTGCCGAAAGGAGCCGCTGCGCGTAGTCGCTGGGCTCGACCACGCCGAGCTGGACGTCGTCGCAGCCCACCCAGGAGGCCGCTTCGCGGAGCGCCTGCGCCATCGGCTCGGCCGCCGACGGGCGCTCCAGCGAGACTTTGCGGGCGATGAGCGTCCGGCCGTCGCGGGCCGGATCGACCCGGCCCGCCAGGCGGCCACCAGCCAGCAGCGGCATCACGAAATAGCCGTGCACGCGCTTGTGCGCCGGAACGTACGCCTCCAGGCTGTGCGTGAAGCCGAACATCCGCTGCGTCCGTTTGCGGTCCCAGATCAGCGAGTCGAAGGGCGAGAGCAGGGTGGTCCGGTGCCGGCCACGAGGTACGTCCTCGAGAGCGGCCGGGTCGGCCCAGCCTGGTATGGGCTTCTGGGCCGCGACTCCCGCCAGCGTGACCGGCACGAGGCCGGCCGCGGCGGCGGCCTTGGCGATGCGGCCGGTGTTCTCGGCTCCGGTCAGGCCCAGGTTGTTCAGCCGGTGGTAGTCGGCGAGATCGGCCCGGGTCACCACGCCGAGGGCGCTGGCGGCGACTCCCGCCAGATTGGCCAGGCAGTCCTCGTCGGACAGCTCCACGCTCAGATATTCGGCGGGAATGACGCGCTCCGGCAGGTCGTACACGCGGCGCCAGCCCGTGCGCCGGACACATACGACGTCACCGATGTCGAGCAGCCACTCGACGGCGATCTTCACGGCGGACCAGTCCCACCACTCGCCGCCGGCCTTCGCGCCGCCGAGCTGGGTTGCGGTCAGAGGGCCCTCGGCGCGCAGCTTGGCGAGGACCTCCGCGCAGGCGTGCTCCGGCACCTCATGCCAGCGCAGGCCGCGCGCACGGAAGTTCCGCCGCCGGAAGCTGTAGAGCGGCCACTGTTCGAGTGGCAGGATGCAGGCCGCGTGCGCCCAGTACTCGAACGAGGTGGGCTTGCGCGGGTGCCAGTAGGCGGCCTCGATCTTCTCCCGTGGCAGCGCCCCGAGCCTGGAGTAGGCGACAAGCTCATGCGACCGGGCCAGCACGCTGATCGTGTCGAGCTGGACGGCGCCAAGCCTGCGGACCATGCCGGCGACGCCGCCGCGTCGTCCATCCGCTCCAAGGAACCCCTGCGCCCGCAGCGTGAGCCGTCGTACGTCCTCCGGGGAGAGCGTTAGCTGAGATTCAGGAGAGAGCAAGCGCGCCACAGGCAGAGCGTAACCTCAGGCTCCGACATTCCACCGGCCATCGATCATCAGGGTGCACGCCTGTTTGCAGGCGACCAAGATCGTCCTTGGGGAGCCGCAGGTCAGGAGGCCCGTCTGAGCGTGCCGTGCATGTCAGAAAAGCTACTCCGCGAGGAACCCGGCCAGCGCTTCCTCGAACTCCGGGGAGTGCACGATTGGCCCGGGCTGCGGGTGAGTCCAGGCGCGCCAGCGCTAACGGTCCCGGCCGTCCGGGCATTAGTACCAGTCGTTGAAGATGCCGGTGACCATGGCGAGAATGCCGCCGACCACCACAACCCCGCCGCCTGCCCAGAACAGCGCCCACGATGGGCCGGTGATGAGCCCGACCCCGCCGATCACGAAACCGATGATGATGAGCGTGGTCGCGACCCACGACACCGGCCGGCCGTGGAAAGGCTCGTGCTTCCACGATGGCGCGCCGGAGGTCTCGATCCGTGCCAGGCCCTGCATCTGCGGCCCGAGCCCGGCCGGCTCGCTCACCGCACCATGGACGGTGCCCGATCCAACCTGGTCAGCCATGCAGATGCTCCTCTCATCCAGCGTCACGCCGCGTTGACTATTGTGGCCTTCCCCCGTCGGTGCTGTGCACCGGCCCCCTGTTCCTGGCCCCGGGCGAGCCGGCCGACTCGGATTCCCCGCCCATCTCGCCTACGATGACAGGGAGACTGATTCAAAACTGGATCAGCGGGTTTGCTGCCCAGGCTGTGACCTTTGGCAGCAGGCTAGCCACCATGAGTTTTGAGTGAGTCTCATCATTACGGTGGCATCTGACGCCACTGTCCGGCGCCTTCTGCCGTGCCCGCGGTCCCGGCGCATTGGGCGGCGGCTCGGCTTAGGTCACACACGGACCGACGAGGAGCGCGACGAGAAGTGCCAGTGGTCATTGATAAGGTTCTGCGCGCCGGTGAGGGCAGGCTCCTGCGCAGGCTTGAGCGTATAGCAGGCCAGGTCGACTCGATCGAAGAAGATTTCTCCGCGCTGAGCGACACCCAGCTCCGGGAGATGACCGCGCAGTTCAAGCAGCGGTTCGCCGACGGGGAGACGCTCGATGACCTGCTCCCCGAGGCGTTCGCCGCCGTGCGTGAGGCGGCCACCCGCACCCTTGGGCAGCGGCATTTCAAGGTGCAGCTCATGGGTGGCACCGCGCTGCACGAGGGCAACATCGCCGAGATGAGGACCGGTGAGGGCAAGACCCTCACCGCCGTGCTGCCCGCCTACCTGAACGCGCTCGAGGGCAAGGGCGTGCACGTCGTCACCGTGAACGACTACCTGGCCAAGCGCGACGCGGAGTGGATGGGCCGGATCCACCACTTCCTCGGCCTCGAGGTGGGCGTGATCCTGTCCGACATGACGCCTGAGGTACGCCGCAAGCAGTACGAGGCCGACGTGACCTACGGAACGAACAACGAGTTCGGCTTCGACTACCTGCGCGACAACATGGCCTGGACCATCGACGAGTGCGTCCAGCGCGGGCACCACTACGCCATCGTGGACGAGGTTGACTCGATTCTCATCGACGAGGCCCGCACGCCGCTGATCATCAGCGGCCCCGCCGAGCAGAACTCGCGGTGGTACGAGGAGTTCGCCAAGATCGTCCCGCGGCTGCGCCGTGGCCAGGCTGGCAAGGACGGCGCGCCGGACGTGGGCGACTACGAGGTCGACGAGAAGAAGAAGACGGTCGGCATCCTCGAATCCGGCGTGGCGAAGGTCGAGGACTGGCTGGGCATCGAGAACCTCTACGAGTCGGTGAACACCCCGCTGGTGAGCTTCCTGCAGAACGCGCTCAAGGCCAAGGAGCTGTACAAGCGGGACAAGGAATACGTCGTGATGAACGACGAGGTCCTGATCGTCGACGAGTTCACCGGCCGCATCCTGCACGGCAGGCGGTTCAACGAGGGCATGCACCAGGCCATCGAGGCCAAGGAAAGCGTGCAGATCAAGGACGAGAACCAGACACTCGCCACGATCACCCTGCAGAACTACTTCCGCCTCTACGAGAAGCTGGCCGGGATGACCGGAACGGCCATGACCGAGGCGAACGAGTTCCAGAAGACCTACGAACTCGGTGTGGTGCCGATCCCCACCAACCAGACGATGATCAGGATGGACGAGCAGGACCTGATCTACCAGACCGAGCAGGCCAAGTACGAGTCTGTGGTCGAGGACATCGCCAAGCGGAACCGGGACGGCCAGCCCGTCCTGGTCGGCACGATCAGCGTCGCGAAGTCCGAGCTGCTGTCCAAGATGCTCAAGCGGCGCGGCGTCCGGCACGAGGTGCTGAACGCCAAGTACCACGAGCGTGAGGCGGCGATCATCGCCCAGGCGGGCCGTAAGGGCGCGGTCACCGTCGCGACCAACATGGCGGGCCGCGGCACCGACATTATGCTCGGCGGGAACCCCGAGTTCATGGCCGACCTGGAGCTCCACCAGCGCGGGCTGTCGCCGCTGGAGACGCCCGAGGACTACGAGGCGGCCTGGCCGGAAGCGCTGGAGAAGGCGAAGCGAGGGGCCACCGAGGAGCACCAGGCCGTCGTGGACGCGGGTGGCCTCTACGTGCTCGGCACCGAGCGGCACGAATCCCGGCGCATCGACAACCAGTTGCGCGGCCGTTCCGGTCGCCAGGGCGACCCCGGGGAGTCGCGCTTCTACCTCTCGCTCGAAGACGACCTGATGCGGATGTTCAACGCTGACAAGGTCGCGCACTTCATGGAGTTCCTCAAGACGCCGCCAGACGTCCCCATCGAGTCCAAGACCGTCACCCGGGCGATCCGGTCCGCGCAGACCCAGGTCGAGCAGCAGAACTTCGAGATACGCAAGGACGTCCTGAAGTACGACGATGTGCTGAACCGCCAGCGCAAAGTCATCTACGGCGAGCGGCGCACGGTACTCGAAGGCGCCGACCTCACCGGTCAGATCGAGGACATGATCAACGAAGTGGTTGGCGGGTACGTCGCCGGGGCCACCTCCGAGGGCTTTCCCGAGGAATGGGATCTGGACAAGCTGTGGACCGCCTTCCGCGGTCTGTACCCGGTCAAGACCACCGTCGACGAGCTGGTCGACGAGGCCGGGGGCGAGGTCAGCGGGCTGTCGGGCGACTTCATCTCCGAGACCATGCGCTCCGACGCGCTGGGCGCCTACGAGCGGCGCGAGCAGGAGTTCGGCTCCGAGGTGATGCGGGAGCTCGAACGCCGCGTGGTGCTGTCGGTCCTGGACCGCAAGTGGCGCGAGCACCTCTACGAGATGGACTACCTCAGGGACGGAATCGGGCTGCGTGCCATGGCCCAGCGCGACCCGCTGATCGAGTATCAGCGCGAGGGCTACGACATGTTCAACGCGATGATGGAGGGCATCAAGGAGGAGTCCGTAGGCCTGCTGTTCAACGTCCAGGTTGAGGTGCAGAACAACCCCATCGTCGACGAGGCTCCGGCAGACGCCCCACCGCAGGCCACTCCGGCCGCCCAGCAGCCTGCCGCCGCACAGCAGCCCGCCAGGACCCAGCAGCCCGCCAGGGACCAGCAGCAAGGCCGCAGACGGCAGCCCGCGCACGCCAAGACCAGCCAGGGCGGCCAGGCCCGGGCCACCGGGGACAGCCAGGGCGGCCAGGCGAGGCCGGCCGTCCCGGCCGGGCTCGCCGCCCATGGCGGCTCCGGCCGGCAGCGCAGGCCAGCCCAGCTGGAGTACTCGGCACCCACGATGGACGGCGGGCCGGGCGTCGAACGCCGCACCGAGTCCGCGGGAGGCGACGACTTCGCCCGGGCCGGCCGCAACGACCCCTGCCCGTGCGGCTCGGGCCGCAAGTTCAAGCGCTGCCACGGCGACCCACGCTCCCGCGGCGCCTGACCAGCCCGCCGGACGGTTCCTGCGCTGAGAGCCGCCCGGGGTGACCTCACTCGCCCTTCCGGCGTCCGGCTCTGCCGGGCGCCGGAAGAACGAGCGGGTGCCTCCGGTACCTTCCACGCTCACTGGCAGGCGCCTGTCCAGGAACCGCGAGTCTGCCGGGTCGGCCAGCCTGATCATTACCTGCCCACCCGCACGGGGTGCAGCCGCGGGCGCCGCACGCTCTCGGCGCCTGGCCGCCAGCTTTCGAGCCAGGCGGCCCGCGAAGCCTTGCTGACGGCAGTACGTCCGATCACGCAGCATGGCCAGCCAGCAGTCTCAGGCGGCTTCGACGGCTGTGCACAGCCAGCGGCACTCGGCTGTGTGCCCGGCGGCCGGGGACGACGGCTCCGCCTGTTCCAGCCGGACGGCGAGCCCGCGCACCCTCGGCCCGAGACCGACCACGACAGACATCTCTATGACGCCTGCGGTCGGCAGCGAGGTGACTATGCGCTGGATCACGGGCCGCTGCTGCGCCGTCATCAGCGGCCCGAGCCTGCGTATCTGGGACCGGGCGCGCTCGGTAGTCCAGGGCGTCAACTGGGCGGGTGGACGCTCCCCGGCCAGCGTCTCCGCCAGCGCCTGCGCGAACCTGCTCGGCCAGTCCGCCGGCCCCGGCCCAGGCACCGGACGCGCCACCGGCTTGCCCTCTCCCGGAGCGCCAGGAACGGACCTGGAAGCCGCGCACACCAGCGTGCCAGGGCCAGGCCGCCAGACAAGCACGGGCCCGCAATCGCCAGCCGTCCCATCGGCGGCAGCCGGCCCGCAACCGCCGGCCGGCCCGGCCCCAACGGCAACCCCGCCGTCGTCACCCGGCTCGGTGTCGTAGGGCGGCGCAGAGTCGGGGATCGCGCAGAGCCGGATCGCGGTCGGGTCAGGCAGCGGCCGGGCGCCCCGTCGCCGCCCGGGCCTGGCGATTCCCGGCTCGGGCTTGGCATCCGCGTGGTCAGGCGTGGCGTCGGTCCGGGCTCCGGTGGCGGGGATCGCTGTGCTGGCCACGTCGGACCTGGTGAGCTGTGCGTGCATGTGGTCTCCCGGGGGTAACGGCCCGCGAAGCTTCTCGCGACACGGGCCGCTCTTAATGGAATTCCGGCTGCGTCCGGCGTATAGTCCGGCCGCCCACATGCGTTGTACCGGCGTCCAGTGACATTTTCCGCGCCCCCAGGCCCCGGCCAGCGGAATTAACGTGCAAGGAGCCGGCCAGCACGCGCAGCGGGAATGCGCGTCCGCTAGCGCGGGTTCGTCAAGTAGGGAAAGCCATACCGTCCAGGAGAGGGCACTGTGTCGCTGCCACCATTGGTTTCACCGGCTGCCGGGCTGAGCGTAGACGAGGTACGGCGGTACTCACGTCATCTGATCATTCCGGACGTCGGGATGACGGGCCAGAAACGGCTCAAGAACGCCCGTGTCCTGTGTGTGGGGGCCGGTGGGCTCGGCTCGCCAGCCCTGCTCTACCTGGCCGCGGCCGGGGTCGGCACGCTCGGCATCATCGACTTCGACGTGGTCGACGAGTCGAACCTGCAACGCCAGATCATCCACGGCCAGTCGGACGTGGGCCGGTCCAAGGCCCGGTCTGCCCGCGACTCGATCCTCGAGATCAACCCGCTCGTGAACGTCGTGCTGCACGAGGAACGGCTCGACTCCGACAACGCGATGCAGGTCTTCGCGCCCTACGACCTCATCGTGGACGGCACCGACAACTTCGCCACCCGCTACCTGGTCAACGACGCGTGCGTGCTGCTCGGCAAGCCGTACGTCTGGGGCTCGATCTATCGCTTCGACGGCCAGGCCAGCGTGTTCTGGGCCGACCACGGGCCCTGCTACCGGTGCCTGTACCCCGAGCCGCCGCCGCCGGGCATGGTGCCATCCTGTGCCGAGGGCGGCGTCCTCGGCGTGCTGTGCGCGTCCATCGGGTCCATCCAGGTCAACGAGGCGATCAAGGTCATCACCGGGATCGGCGAGCCGCTCGTCGGCCGGCTGATGATCTACGACGCCCTGGAGATGAGCTACCGGACCTTGCAGGTCCGCAAGGACCCCGAGTGCGCGGTGTGCGGCAAGAAGCCGACGATCACCGAGCTGATCGACTACGAGGAGTTCTGCGGCACCGTGTCCGAGGACGCCCAGAAGGCGGCCGCCGGATCGACGATCACCGCCGCCGACCTGAAGGCCATGCTGGACGGCGGGGACAACATCTTCCTGGTGGACGTGCGCGAGCCGAACGAGTACGAGATCGTGTCCATCCCCGGTGCCAGGCTCATCCCGAAGGGTGAGTTCCTCTCCGGCGCGGCGCTTGAGCAGTTGCCGCAGGACAAGCAGATCGTGCTGCACTGCAAGAGCGGAGCCCGTTCGGCCGAATGCCTGGCCGTGGTCAAGAACGCCGGCTTCTCCGACGCGGTGCACGTAGGCGGCGGCGTCCTCGCCTGGATCAGCCAGGTCGACCCCTCGCTGCCCACCTACTGAGAAACCAGGTACAGATAAGCCAACGCCGCCGCCCTTGCTAGCCCCCCCGGCTAGCAAGGACGGCGGCCATCGGCAACCCCCCCGGGTTTGGAACCCCCCTGGGTGGAACAATGTGTTTCCTCTCCCCGCGCAGGCGGGCGGCACGGGGAGAGGAAACGCTGGTCAGGCACGCGAGCGGGCTGGGGGACCTCAGGGCATTGATGCCGTCCGCGTGCCTGAGCTTGAGCCGCCCCGGCACTCCTCGATCGCGCCGTTTCCGGCCCCTGGGCGAGATTCGGACACAGGTGTCGATCGAGGCTCCGCGTAGCGCCGGGGCGGAGTCTCCCGGCTCAGGACAGCGCGGGTGTTACAAAGAGATGCCGAGCTGGGACAGCAGCGAGCTGGGCAGCCCGTGCAGCAGCGAGGTCGGCAGCCCGTGCACGACCTGGCTGAGCAGGCCGCTGGGCAGCTTGCCCAGAATGCCGGTCACGCTTGAGGCCGGCATCTTGGCGAGCAGGCCGGTCAGCAGGTGAACCGGCATCTGCGCCAGCGTCGCCGCAGGCAGCTGGGACAGCAGGCCGGTCAGCACCGAGGTCGGCAGCTGAGCCAGCACGCTCGCGGGCAGACCTGCCAGCACCTTGCTGGCCAGCCGGGTCACGAACGCGATCGGCAGCTTGCCCAGGGTGGCATCGGGCACACTGCTCATCGCCGACGCCGGAACCTGGGACACGACGCTGGCCGGGATGGCGGTCAGCACCGGACCCGGGATGCTGGACAGGTCGGCCGGGAGGGCCAGCCTGGTCACGTGCATGATGAGCCCGCAGTAGTTGGCCGCGTTGGCCTTGTTCTCCACGGTGCCCACCAGGGCCCCGAACTCCGGGTTGTTGATCACCTGACCCAGTACCGAGCTGTCCAGCGCGCTCTGCAGGCCGGTCGCGTCCAGCACGCCGACCGCGCTGGTGTTGACGTGGTGGATGGCGGCGAAGGCAGTGTCCGCGAGAATGCGGCAGACCTTGCCCACCCCGACCGCCGACAGCGGCCCCCTCAGGGCCGTGTTACCCGGCCGCCCGGACGAGGAAGTGTGCCCGGCTGGCATGCTGACGTGCATACCGCCGTGCGTGCCGGTCTTCGACTGGCTCACGGACACTCCGCCCGATGCGGCACCGGCGGCCTGCACGTGCACGTGCGCCGAGGGAGTAAATGCACCGGTGCTCGCGGCGAGTGCCGCACCGCCGGCGCCAACAGTCAGCGCCAGCGCGCCGACCTTCATAGTGAGTATTTTGGCAAGCGGGGACTTAATCATCTGTCCTCTCCGAGACTGACTGGCAGGGACGAGATGCTCCGCGCGGAACGCGGTCACGGCAGCGTCTTCGCCGGTCAACTCGGCGCTGCGAGGCGGCGAGGACGCTGCGGCCAGCAGGCCGGCCAGCGTCTCCCCACCCGCGTGCCGGTCGCCCGGAACCCGGTCGCCCACGGCACCATCAAGCAACTGCTCGGCGGTGTGCCGGCCAAGCCGGCCGGGGCGAATGCTGCTCATCTCATCTCTTTCAGCGTCAAGAGGCTCATTCGTGTCACTCCCCAAGAAACCCGGCGAGTTTCCGCAGGCCGCGATAGGCGGCGGTACGTACCGCCCCGGCCCTCTTGCCGAGCACTTTGCCCGCGCTTTCCGCGTCCAGGCCCATGACGGCCCGCAGCAGCACCGCCTCCGCCTGGTCCCGTGGCAGCCTGGCGATCAGCGCGATCGCGGCGTCGGTCGAGATTCCCTCGATCGCGCTGTCCGCGGTGTCGTCGCTCCCGGCCAGCCCGGTGAGCTCCTCGACGGGAACCGCGACCGTGGCGACCCTGCGCTGGTGGTGCCTGACGTGATCGGTGGCCCGGTTCCTGGCGATCGTCGCCGTCCAGCCCCTGAAGCCGTCGGAGTCACCCTGGAACCCGCTCAGCCCACGGGCGATATGCAGCCACGTCTCCGAAGCCACGTCGTCGGCGTCGTCGCCGACCAGCGCCCGCAGATAGCGCAGCAGCCTCGGCTGGAGGTCCCGGTACAGCAGGCGGAAGGCTTCATCGTCGCCGTCCTGTGCCTTGCGGACCGCATCGGCCAGGTCCGCGACCGGCGCCCGGGGCGGTCCGGCGATGCTGGCCCGGTCGCCCGGCGGGTCCTGGGCAGGCTCCACCACACTAACGACGGTCAGGTCTGCCCGATCCATTTGGCCCATGGTGGGGCATCAATGGATGTTTACGCATCCGTCTTGGATAAAGTGCCTGCTAAATCAAATGGAGTACTATCTGAGCAATTTGTCCGGCTTATCATCTGGTGCGTAGCCCGCCCTGACCGGCAGTCACAAGAGTTAGCGCGGGAAGATACCGCTGAGCCGGACAACGCGACCCAACCAGGCCGTAGCATGCCATTGTGGCGACGCAGCCGGACATTCCCGCCGGGCCGGAGGCCGAGGCGCCTGATGCTGCTTGCTGGGCTTCGCCCAGCCGCGCCGTGGCCCGCAGTACTGACCCGGGGGGGCACTCTGCTTCCCCCGGGGGATCCCCCCGGACCCCACGGCCCGGACCCCCCGATGCCGGGCTTCGCCCGGCCGGGCTGTCCGCCTCTGATGACGAGGCGGTGACCGATCCGTTCCTTCCCCCCATCGCTGCCCCGCTCGCCGAGCCGGAGGCTGAGCCTGGCCCCGGTGCCGGGGCCAGGGCCGCGATCCCTTCCCTCCGCAGCGGCAATCGCCACCCCCTGCTGCTGAGCCTGGCCATCATCGCCGCCCTGCTCGGCGTCGCCGGGCTCGTCGCATCGCTGACCGGCGTGGCCGTCCAGGCGCTGCCCCGCAGGTTCAGCGCCACGCAGCAGCGCCAGATCATGGCCTGGCAGGTGGCCAGCCGCTGGCGGTCCTGGCCCGCTGGCGAGATCTTCCCTGCGGCGGTCAGCTACCAGCTGCCCTACCTGGACTTTGGCGCCGCTTCCGGGCTGACATTGACCGCGCACCGGGTGGGAATCGCGCCGCAGTCCAGTTGTGCCCAGGCGGCCGACCAGGCCCTGGCCACAGTGCTGGCCGCCCACGGCTGCCTGGCGGTGCTGCGCGCCACCTATACCGACTCCACCGGCAGCCTGGTCGTCACCGTCGGGGTCGTGATCACCCGCGCCACTGCGCCGCGGCCTGGCAGCCTGCCCGGCGGGCAGGGCCTGCGCCCGGCGGTCAAGGCGGTGGCGTTTCCCGGCACACTGGCATCCCGGTTCGGTGACCAGCAGCGGCAGACGTCCGGTGGCTTCAGCCGCGGCTCCTACCTGTTCCTGTACACCGCGGGATACACCGACGGCCGGACCTGGGACCATGTGTCCTTGGATCCCTATGCCGCCAGCGAGATGAACAGCCTGGGGACGGGTGTCGCGCAGAGCATCGGTGCCCGTCTCGGTGCGGCCCCGCCGGTACCGCACTGCCCCGGGTCTCCCGAATGCTGACAATTAAGCGGCACTCCCGCGCGGTCACGATCGGCCTGGCCCTGCTGGCCACCCTGCTGCCCACCGGGCTGGCGATTGCCGCAACCCCGGACCCCAGCGCCCAGGCCGACCAGGTCAGGGATGCCCAATCCTGGGTCCTGTCCATGCTCAGGGCCCAGGCCGCCTGGACGGTCAGCCAGGGCGCCGGGGTGAAGGTCGCGGTCATCGACAGCGGCGTCAACGCCCACGTCTCCGACCTCGTCGGCTCGGTCATCCCGGGGCCGGACTACACCGGGGTCGGCACCGCGCCGTCCAGCCCGGGCTGGGGCCAGCACGGCACCTGGATGGCATCACTGATCGCTGGGCACGGTCACGACGGTGGCGGTGACGGCATCATCGGCATGGCGCCGAAGTCCAAGGTGCTGTCGATCAGGGTGATCACCGACCCGGGCGACCCCGGTTACCACCGGTACCAGCACGAGCCGACCGCACGCGTCCAGCAGTCGCTGGCCACGGCCATCACCTACGCGGTCGCTCACGGGGCCAGCGTGATCAGCATGTCCATCGGCTACGGCGTCCCGAGCCGCCCGGTCCGCTCTGCCCTGCAGTACGCCTACGATCACAACGTCGTCGTGGTGGCCTCGGCCGGCAACTCGGGCAAACCGTCCCGCTCCCGTGCCCCCTACACCTTCCCCGCCAACTACCCGGGCGTCATCGGGGTCGGTGCGGTGAACGAGGGCGCCCACGCCGCGAACTTCTCCAGCGACAACCTCTCCGTCACCGTCGCCGCGCCTGGCGTCCAGGTCCCCGCGCAGGGCAAGGATGGGGCCTACTGGCTGGTCAGCGGCACCAGCCCAGCCTGCGCGCTGACCTCCGGCGTGGCCGCCCTGATCAGGTCCGCCTACCCCAGACTGCCCGCGGACCTCGTCGCCACCGCCCTGACGTCGAGCACCCGCGACCATCCCCGCGGCGGCTACGACGACAAGGTCGGGTTCGGCGTCGTGGACGCCGTCGCCGCTCTCACCGCGGCGAGGAAGCTCGCCGGCACCCCCCCGGCGGCCACCGCCGGCCTGGCCAGCGCGGAACACTTCGGCGGCGGCCGGTCCGCCATCCCGGCGGCCCCGGTCGCCAAGCGCGGTCCCGCCCTGCTCATCCTGTTCGCGCTGCTCGCGTTCACCTCGCTGACCTTCATCATCGTGGCGGTGACCAGGCTCGCCGTCCTGCGCAGATTCCGCCCCGGGCAGCAGACAGAATGAAAAAGCAAATCTTCTAT
>DASXMU010000424.1:0-42163 GCA_036495485.1 Streptosporangiaceae bacterium | reverse complement strand
CTGCCCGGCGCCAGGCTGTCATCCGGACGCGGCTCAGCGGCTGGCCGGATCTCGCCGCCAGCAGCGTCGATCTCCCTGTCCGGTGCGATAGTCCGGCGGCCTAGACCAAACTGCATCCGGGTCCTGGCCGAAACCGTGTCGTCCGGCTTCGGCTCGTCGCCGCCCGCCGCCGTGCCCCCGGTTGCTGCCGTGTCACCGGTTGCTGCCGTGTCACCGGTTGCTGCCGTATCACCGGCCTCGGTCCCGCGACTGGGTCGCGTGCCGTCGCTGGGCACCGCCCAGTTTCCAGACCCCGGCCTGTGGCCCAGGCCAAACTGAAGCTCAGCGTTGGCCGCGGTCCCTCTGCGGGGCAGCAATCGCGAATCGTCGGCGACGGCTCTGCCGCCGCCGAGGGAGGGAGGCGCCGCGGCAGCCCTTGTCTCTCCGCCGGGCGCGGCTTCCGGCTCTCCGCCGGATGACAGGCCGGGGTCACCAATCGCCGCTGTCCTGCTGCCAAGGGAGGGCGGCTGCCAGCCAGGAACGCCTGTCCCGCCTTCGGACCCAGTTCCGCCGCCAAACGCTGGCCCGACAACTCCGCTAGAAGCCGCCGACCCACTCTCAGGTCCAGTCCGGCCGCCGAACGGGGCTTCGGGAGCCCACCGGCGCGGCAAGCCTGTATCGCCAAGTGCCGGATCCCTGGGAGCTGTCGTCTCAGCGCCGGGCACGGGCCCGCTGCCGAACGTGGCTTCTGCGGATTCCCTGCGTGGAAGTCCCATACCGCCGGACGCTGGGCCGCCGGAGCCGGTCTCCCCTGCGCCGCTGGAAGCGGCTCCCGCATAGGTGCCACCCGCAGTTGCAAGTGGGGTCCGCCGCGGCAGCCCTGCATCACTGCCGGTTGCGGGTGGGGTCCGGCGTGGCAGCCCCGCATCACTGCCGGCTGCGGCTTCGCTGGCCGCTGGCTCTGCGCTGGCTGACGGTTCCCTGCCTGGGCTCCTGGACTCGCGGATCCAGCCGAAGGCAGAGACCGAACCGCTTGCGGTCGGCTCACCCGGTTTGCCACCCGATGGCTTCCCGGGCGCTTCGGCTGCCCCAGACGTAGGCGCTTCGGTTACCCGGGACGTGGGCGCTTCGGTTACGCCAGACGTAGGCGCTTCGGTTACCCGGGACCCGGGCGCTTCGGTTACGCCAGACGTAGGCGCTTCGGTTACTCGGGACGTGGGCGCTTCGGCCGCCCCGGACGAGTCCCAGCCGCCCGCTTCACCCAGGTCGGCCGCCTGATCCCTGGCGGCACCAGTTGCGGGCTCGGCAGAGGCTCCTGGATCACGAGAGGCCAGGGATTCGCGAGACCAGCCGGATCCGGAGAACGCGCCGGTCCGGGGCGTCCCAGCCGCCCGGGTCGGCTCGCTGCCGCCGTCACCTACAGCGGATTCGGCCTCCTCAGCAGGTGCGGTCTCCCCGGCGAGTGCAGTCTCCTCAGCGAGTGCGGTCTCCCCAGGCGGCTCACCTGCACGGCCGGGTTCGACCGCCGCCAGATCCTCACCGCCAGACTGGCTACCAACCTCGGGCCCAGCGACAGCACCCCGGTCACGAGACCAGCCGGACACCGGGAAGGACCCGGCAGCCTTGGCCGCCTCGCTATCCCGCTCCGGGGCATCCTTTTCCCGGTCGTCCGCGTTCTCTCCCCGGTCATCCGCAGCGTCACCCCAGTCATCCGCAGCGTCACCCCAGTTGTGCGCAGCGGCAGGGCTGGATTCGGCCGCTGCCTGATCCTCCCCGTCGGGCTGGGTGCTGCCGGGCTGGCTGTCGGCTTCACGCTCAGCGGCAGTCTCGGGCGGACGCGACCAGTCGAATACGGGGAACCTGCCCGTCCCGGCCGGCTCGCTCGCGGGCGGCTCGGGTTCGCCTGCCGCCTGGCTGTCGGCAGCCAGCTCGTCATCGGCCGTGGGCTCGGCGGCGACGGTGGGCTTGCGGGACCAGTCGAACGGGGAGATCGCACCAGGCTTGACCGGCTCACTCTCCTGGTCCGCCGCCAGATCCGCGTCGCCTTCGCCGGTGGCTGGCTCGGCTTCGCTCGCTGGCTCGCCGGCTGCGGCCGTGTCGTCGCTGACGGACAGGGATTGCTGGTCGTCTGCTGGAGCTGGGGCGTCTTCGGCGGGCTCGTCGGGTTCCACGTAACGGCCCGCACGGTCGATCGTCCAGCCGGGTGCATCCTTGAAGGCCGGCCATTCGTCGGCCCAGCTCTTCGCCGGGACGGACAGGCTCGGGGTGGGCCGCCGGGGCAGCGCGGGGAGTGACTGGTCACTCGCGGTGGCAGGCTCGTCCGGTGTGGGCTCGCTAAGCGCACCCGGTGGCTCCCAGGGCCGGCCGGCAGGTGTGGGCTCGCTGAGCGCGCCTGGCGGCTCCCAGGACCGGGCTGTTTCCTGCTCGGTGGGAGTAGGCGGTACAAACGGCGGCGGCGTTGCCAGCGGGCGCGTCGCGGGCGGAGCCAGGGAGGATGGCGGCGGGGGTGCCGGCGGCGCCGATGACTGATCCCAGGGATTCCACGGGGCCGGGGGGTTGGTGAGTTCCAGCTCGACGCGCTCCCAGACCTCCTGGGTTGCAGAGTCCTTGGTCAGCTTGGGCGCCGGGGGCGCGGCACCAGCCGCGGACAGTTCGGCGTCCACGCGCGCCCACAGCGCGTCTGCGGGCGACTTCCCGGCGGGCCAGCCGAGCCCGGAGGAACCCGTCTCGGCCGGGCTCTCGGCCGGCGATGGTGTGGGTGCGGACGACCCGGGCATGGTTTCGCCCTGGCGAGCTGACGGCGGGGTCGCAACCGCTGGCGCGGGAACGAAGCTCGTGGCCGGTGTGTCAGCCGCGGGCGTGGCCGCCGCAGACGTGGCAGCGGGTCCCGTGCCGGTCATCGGCGTGGGACCCGCGCTCAGCGTGTCCCTGGCAGCGGAAGCACTGTCAGGGGGTGCCGTCTTGCCTGCAGGAATCCTGTCGTCAGCGGGGGTTACGGTTGCGCTTTCCTTGCCGGAACCACGCCCTGCGGCTGTGGACCTCGAGGCAGCACCGCGAGCGGGTATCAGCTCGTTCCCTGCTGATTCAGTGCCTTTTTGGCCAGAACCCAGCCCTACGGCTGCCCGCCCGTCCCCCGCGGCCGGCACATCCCGGCCGAAGATCTCATCCCGCCCCGTGATCACACCTATCGCGAGCATGATGGCCGCAATCACGCTCACGCCAATCGCGGTATATACGAGTGGCAGCTCGCTGGCGAGAGCACCCGCCAGCAGCAGCCCAAGTCCCGCGACCACAAGAGCGGCGCTGAACCGGATCACGAACCTTCTCCTCCGGACAAGCGCCGGGCGCCACCTTGGTCAGCGGCGCTCGTGCGGTGAACCATCGGACGGGCGGAACCCGCCTGAGTGAGCCGCGGGCTCTGGCTGGCCCGCGTACGCCGGGGTAGCACCCGTCGCGCCGTTGTTGCGCACGTCGGCGCGCTGCATGGCAGCGGCAACCGGCTGTGGGCCCGTGCCGACCACGGCACGGAAGCCGCCGGTGTCCGATGCTCCCGCTTCGAGGTCGCGCAGCAAGCCTTCGAGGTAGGCCTTGAACCTGCTGCGGTACTCCCGCTCGAACGCGCGCAGGTCGTCCACCCGGCGCTCGAGCTCCTCGCGCTGCTGGACCAGGGAACCCATGGCCTGACGGTGCCGCTCCTGAGCGTCCCGCTCCAGGCTCTCGGCACGCGCCCTGGCGTCGCCGGTGATCTGCTCTGCCGAGCGGCGGGCCTTGCTGAGGATGTCGTCAGCTTCCCGGCGGGCACGGCCAAGGGTCTCGTCGGCCTCACGTCGCGCATCGGCGATCGCCTGGTCGGCGGTCTGCTGGGCAAGAGCCAGGACCCGCGCTGCGGTGTCCATGTTGTCCTCGGCCGGGGCGACGCCCATCATGACGGGCTCTGGCCTGCGCTCGGGCTCGGGGCGCGGTGGCTCCGGTGCCATGAGCTCGGGCTGGGCCTCCGGCAGAGGTGAGCTGAGAGCTGGCGCGGGCGTCTTGCCACCACGCATGAACTCGGCCAGCTTTGCCCGGAGGTCCTCGTTCTCCTGGAGCAGCCGGTCGAGCTCCGCCTCGACCTCATCGAGGAAAGCGTCAACCTCTTCCTCGTCGTAGCCGGGCCGGAGCCTGGTGGTACTGAACTGCTTGTTCCGCACGTCCGCGGGCGTCAGCGGCATCTCGTCTCCTTGGCGCGCTTGGAGTGTCCTACAGGCGGCACCGTTCAGATTAGCGGAACAACCACATTCACCATGATCAAAACCGCAAAGAACAGCACCATGAAGCTGAGGTCCAAGGCCACACTACCGATCCTCAGTGGCCGGATGTACCGTCTTAGGAATCTCAGCGGCGGATCGGTGACCGTGAATATGCCCTCGGCGATCACCAGCAGGATGCCTCGTGGCGCCCAGGATCGGGAGAACATCTGCACCCAGTTGAAGATCATCCGACCGATGAGGATCACCAGGAAGATCCATAGAACGTACTCGAGAACGATCTTCAGGATCTGCACATCCCCGCCTCTCGGGGGTCCGCGGGCTCAGCCCCCGGGTATACCGCGCCCTGCGGCGCAGATGGGTGAAGCCCATCAAGCAGCATCAGTCGCGCCCCCTCGGGGGTCCGGGGGCTCGGCCCCAGGGTATATACCGCGGGCTGCGGCGCAGATGGGTGAAGCCCATCAAGCAGCATCAGTCGCCTCGCCTCCACGGCCAGTGCCGGGATGGTCACCTCGGATTGCGTGGTCCGTCAGCCGGTGGCCTGTGCCGTCAGCTCTGGTTGAAAAAGCCCCGCTCCGCGATGCGAGCCTTGTCCTCGGCTGTCACCTCGACATTAGCCGGGGACAGCAGGAACACCTTGTTGGTCACTCGTTCAATACTTCCGCGAAGCCCGAAGATCAGTCCCGCCGCGAAGTCGACCAAACGCTTTGCGTCACTATCGACCATCTCGGTGAGATTCATGATCACCGGCGTGCCCTCACGGAAATGCTCTCCGATCGTACGCGCTTCATTGTACGTACGCGGATGAAGTGTGGTGATCCTGGTGAGGTCTGTGGTCTGTGGTACCGGAGCGGCGCGGCGCTCCACACTCGAGTAAGCCACGTGCTGGCCTACCTGAACGTCCGTCTCGTTGACCTCGGGCTCATCTTCGGTCTCCAGGCTGTCGTCATGATCGGTATATTCGTCGTACTCCTCGTAGGAGTCGTACTGGTCCTGGTAGCGGTGGTCGTCCTCCACGAGGCCGAGGTAGACCGCCATCTTGCGCATCGCGCTGGCCATCTTGCGTCCTCCGTCGTGCCTGTATCCGCCCCGCTGTCGACCGGGCGCCGCGGCGATGTGCTGCCGCCACGGCGCCGAGACCCGAAACCGGGCTCACGCGACGGACATTACCCGACGAAGGTCCTCCGGGCGCCGAGCAACGCCGTACCGACACGCAGGTGTGTCGCGCCTGCGTGGATGGCTTGCTCCAGGTCGGCGCTCATGCCCGCCGAGACCACGGTGGCACCCGGATGGGCCGCCCTGACCCCGGCGGCGATGCCGGCCAGGCGGCCGAACGCCGCGTCCGCGGGCTCGCCGAGCGGCGCCACCGCCATGACCCCGCCCAGGACGAGGCCGTCCTCGGCGGCCACCGCGTCGGCCAGGCCGGGAACCTGGCCGGCTGGGGCGCCCCCGCGCCCGGGGCCGGTGTCCAGGCTGACCTGGACCAGGCAGGTGATCGTGCGCCCGGCTCGCCTGGCCTGGGTCCCCAGGGCACTGACCAGCCTGGCGCGGTCCACCGAGTGCACGACATCGGCGTAGCGGACCACGCTCGCGGCCTTGTTCGTCTGCAGCTGGCCGACAAAATGCCAGGTGAGGCCCGTCACACCGAGGTGTGCGCAGTCGGCCGCCTTGGCCGCCGCCTCCTGGTCCCTGTTCTCCCCCACGTCCGGCACCCCGAGTTCGCTGAGCAACTGGACGTCGGTGGCTGGCCGGGTCTTGGTGATCGCGATCATCGTGACCTCCTCCACGGACCGTCCGGCGTCCGCGCAGGCCAGGGCGATACGTTCGCGTACATCGGCCAGGTGGGCGGCGATCTCATCGCGGCGCGCGCCGGTGGCGCCAGGTGGCTGTGGCTGGGTCATGGCGTGAGCCAGACGAGGCCAGCGAACCGCCCGGTGCGGCCGTCGCGCCGGTAAGAGTAAAGGTCCGGGTCCTCGGCCGTGCACCGCCCATCGGCCCGGACCCGGCGCACGCCAAGGCTGGCGAACTGCCCGGCTATCCCGGCAGCAAGGTCGAGACCGGGTGTCCCGGCCCGGGTGAGGCACGCGGCCCCGGGAACCACCGCCCCGACCTCGTCCCGCATGCCAGCGGGCACCTCATAGCACCGGCCGCAGATCCCCGGCCCAATCACCGCGTACATCCGGGCCGGATCAGCCCCGCGCTCGGTCATCGCCCGTACCAGCGCTGGGACAACGCCACGGGCCATGCCCTGCCGCCCAGCGTGCGCGGCCCCCGCGATCCTCGCTTCTGGGTCGGCGACCAGGACACCCGGGCAGTCGGCGGACAGCACACCGAGCGCGAGTCCGGGCGCGGCCGTGATGCTCGCATCACGAGCAGGCGGAAGGTCGGCAGGCGCCTGCGGTCCAGGCACGTAGCCGACATCGGCACCGTGTACCTGGCGCATCCAGATCATGTGATCCGGGGCCAGCCCGCAGGCCGTGGCCACCAGCTTGCGGTTATGTGTGACATCACCCACAACATCGCCCGACCCCGCGCCCATGTTCAGCGACCCATAGGGCGCCCGGCTGACACCGCCCCGGCGCCCGGTGAACGCGGCCCGCACCCCCGGCGCCAGCTCAAACACCGTGACCGCCTGCTCACCGGGAACCACCACCGCAGGCGGGTCATCCCTCACGACATCCACAGAAGATCACTCTCGCATCAGTGTTCCGCCGGCGAAGCATGCCATCGCAGCAGTCCAAGACCCGGGCACCCATATCAACCTACGTTCACCGGCCACCCGCCCATGTCGTGGTAGTGGCAACGCCCACCAAAGAGTGCCGACGTTGCCACAACCACAACATTTGCTACCGGGCTGAAGAGAGGGCTGGGCGCACGCGGGGTCGGTGGGGAACGGTTGGGGAGCGCTGGGAGCCGTGGGAAAGTGCTCGTTGTGGCAACGTCGACCGAAGCGCCCGTCCGCGAATAACCCACAGGTTGATCTTGGTGGTGGCGGTCGGTCTACGCAAGTCACAGGCGCGACACGGAGAGCGCAGCCTACGGGTTATTCCACCGCGACTCCGAAGAATGTCGACGTTGCCACAGCCACGACACGACAACCCGGCCGCCCAGGCGCGCTGTTACTTGAGGAAGTCGGGGACGTCCAGTTCGTCGTCTTCCTCGAAGACCACTGGGCGGCGGCGGGTGCTGGGGGAGTCGAACATGCGGGATGCGGCGATGGGGTCGAGGCGGCCTGGCGCGTGCGGGTGTGCCGGGGCGGCGGCGTCTTCGGCTGGGTCCACGCCGGCTGGGAGGTCCGCGATGGGGTCCGCTTCGGGCTGCTCGGCGGTGAGGTGCAGCTCGTCCGGCTGGGTGGTCAGCGGGGCGTGGCCGTTGTAGCTGGCCGGGGGCGTGGCGGGCTCGGCCAGCTGCTCGGGGAGCTGCTGGCTGGGGTAGGAATCCTCCGGCTGGGACGGCGGGGGCGCGGGGGTGTGGCTGCCGCCGAGGCTGACCGGGGCGTGGCCGTTCGTGGCGCGGCGGCCTGGGGCCGTCCGAGTGGACTCGGCCAGGGCGGCCTGGGACCTGGGGTCACCGAGACCGGCCGCGATCACGGTGACGCGTACCTCGTCGCCGAGGGCGTCGTCGATGACCGCGCCGAAGATGAAGTTGGCATCGGGGGCCGCGGAGTTGGAGACGAGCTGGGCCGCTTCGTTGATCTCGAACAGGCCCAGGTCGGAACCGCCCTGGATGGACAGCAGCACGCCGTGCGCGCCGTCGATGCTGGCCTCGAGCAGCGGGCTGGAGATGGCCATCTCGGCGGCTGCGACCGAGCGGTCGTCACCGCGCGAGGAGCCTATGCCCATCAGCGCCGAGCCGGCGCCGGACATGACCGACTTCACGTCGGCGAAGTCGAGGTTGATCAGGCCGGGCGTGGTGATCAGGTCGGTGATGCCCTGGACACCGGACAACAGCACCTGATCCGCCGCCTTGAACGCGTCCAGGACGCTGACCTGACGGTCCGAAATGGACAGCAGGCGGTCGTTGGGGATCACGATGAGCGTGTCCACCTCCTGGCGGAGGCGTTCGATGCCAGCCTCGGCCTGGGCGCCGCGGCGCTTGCCCTCGAAGCCGAACGGGCGGGTGACTACGCCGATGGTGAGTGCGCCGAGCGAGCGGGCCACGTTGGCGACCACGGGCGCGCCGCCGGTGCCGGTGCCGCCGCCCTCACCGGCGGTGACGAACACCATGTCGGCACCCTTGAGAACCTCTTCGATCTCCTCGCGGTGATCCTCCGCAGCCTTGCAGCCGACCTCAGGGTTGGCGCCTGCACCCAGGCCCCTGGTGAGCTCGCGGCCGACATCGAGTTTGACGTCGGCGTCGCTCATGAGGAGCGCCTGCGCATCGGTGTTAATCGCGATGAACTCGACGCCCTTAAGTCCTTCTTCGATCATCCGGTTAACGGCGTTAACGCCGCCCCCGCCGATTCCGGCGACCTTGATGACCGCCAGATAATTCTGCGGTGCTGCCACGAGGAAGGACCCTTCCGCTCGTATGCCCTTGTCGCACTTTTCCTGCCGCTGGCTGCGGACCTCCACCGTGCTCATCTCGGGAAACCTGGGACGTCGTCAGCCGGTCTCAGCGCGCCGCGCAGATGCCGGCTGACCACGTTCCGCGGTTTACGCGGATGAACTCTCACCCTCAAGTTGAGATTTAGACTTATGTCAACCTGACGATTGTTATGGACAGTAGGGTGGCCTGCTATCAGGGTCAACTAACCTACGGTCAACGCGCCCGGCGTGTCGCGCAAAGCACCTAGATCAACATCCGAAAGAAGAACATTCTGCGGAAGCAGACACGGTGGGGAACCGAGGGGAACCAGGCTAACCGCGGAGGTGGCCTGAGGTGGCCGCTGTGCCTGGCGCGCTGACGTCGTAGTAGCGGGCGTGGATGTGCATGAGGAGGGCCAGCTCGTGCGCCTTCTGCATGGCCTGGGCTGGGCTGCCCCAGTCGACGGTGATCCCGGTGGACAGGTGCAGCGTGACGGCGCCGGGGTCCGGGACCGTGACGGATTTCACCAGGCGCGCGATCGGGGCCGGCAGGGAGCGCATGACGTCCGCCGCCGCACGCACCACGGGGCTGCCCAGCACCGGGGTGGTGGGGGTGAACAGTGGGAGGTCAGCCGGGCGCCTGGCTACCTGGCGCACGACTACGCCGGTGGGGTCGATCAGGTCGAACTCGTGCCCGGCCGGGACTGCCAGGGCGGCCTGCCGTTCGTGCACGGTGATGACGATCCGGTCTGGCCAGTTCCTCGTCACGGCCGCCGACTGCACCTGCACGATGCGCTCGATCCGGTGGGCCACGGCCGAGGTGTTGACCCGGACCAGCGGCAGCCCCTTGGGGATGGCAGCGGCGGCTAGCACCTCGGACTTCGGTACCACGTGCGTGCCGGTGACCTCGATGGAGCGTACGACCAGAAAACGTGAGCCGAGCAGCGCCCAGGCGGCGGCCGCTATCACGCCGAAGACCGCGAGCAGGAAGAACGCGGTCCGCCACCGGTTGTGCCTGCGGCTCGCGGGGACATCGCCAGCCCGGTCACCAGAAGCAGCCGGGTCGCTGGGGCCAGCCCGGTCGCTGAGGCCAGCCCGGTCGCCGAGGCCAGCCCGGTCGCCGAGGCCAGCAGGGACAGCATGGTCGCCACTCCCCCGGTCCTGCGGCCGACCAGGTATGGTGTCCGTCACCTCGGCGGACTGCCCGGGTGTCGCGTCCGCCATCCCGGTGGGCCGGCCAGGACCGGTGTCCGCCGTCCCGGCGGACTTACCAGGACCGGTGTCCGCCGTCCCGGTGGGCCCGGGGGTCACCGGACGGCCTCCGTGGCGCGGAGGGCGTCTACCAGCAGCGGGCCCAGGGTGGTCACGTCGCCGGCGCCCATGGTGAGCACGAGGTCGCCTGGCCGGGCGGCCGCTGCGACGGCTTGCGGCACCGTTTGGGTGTCGGGCAGGTAGCGGGCGGTGCCGGATGGCACGGCGTCGGCGACCAGGCGGCCGGTCACGCCCGGCTCCGGGTCCTCGCGGGCGGCGTACACCTCGAGTATGAAGGCCTGGTCGGCCAGGGCCAGCGCGGCCCCTAGCCCGGCGGCGAAGATGCGCGTCCGGCTGTACAGGTGCGGCTGGAAGACGGCGATGACCCGCCCGCCGTCAGCGATCTCGCGGGCGGCGCGCAGGTCGGCGGTCAGCTCGGTGGGGTGATGGGCGTAGCTGTCCAGGACCCGGACCCCGGCGGCCTCGCCCTTGGGCTCCAGCCTGCGCTGAGCGCCGCGGTAGGCGGCCAGGCCGGTGGCGGCATCCTCCGGGGACAGGCCCAGCTCGACGGCGGCGGCGAAGGCGGCGGCGGCGTTCAGCGCGTTGTGCCTGCCGGGGACCGCGAGATCGATCCGGTGGCCGCCGCTGGCGGGCGCGGTCACGGTGAAGCTGATCCCCATGCCGTCCGGGCGCACGTCGCTGACCTGGTAGTCGGCGGTGGGCGACTCGCCGTAGCTGACCAGGCGGAGCGGCTGCCCACGGACGGCGGCGGCGAGCGCCAGGGTTCCTGGGTGGTCGGCGCAGACCACCAGCAGGCCACCGGGCGAGATCCGGCGGCAGAAGGCCGCGAACGTCTCCTCGATGTCGGCCAGGCTGGCGTAGGTGTCGAGGTGGTCGGCCTCCACGTTGGTGATGATCGCGGCGCCGGGCGAGAGCAGCAGGAACGAACGGTCGCTCTCGTCCGCCTCGGCGACGAAGAGCTCCCCGCTCCCCCACGCGGCGCCCAGCCCGGTCTCGGTCAGCACGCCGCCGATGGCGTAGCCGGGGCCGGTGCCGGAGGCTAGCAGGATCGTGGTGAGCATGCCGGTCGTGGTGGTCTTGCCGTGCGTGCCCGCCACGGCGACGACGCGCTTGCCGAGCATCACCGAGGCGAGCGCGGCCGCCCGGTGCAGGACCCGGATGCCACGGTCACGCGCCGCGGTGAGCTCCGGGTTGTCCGGCCTGATGGCGGTGGAGACCACCAGGGTGCCCGCGTCGCCGAGATTGGCCGCGTCGTGGCCGACGTGCACGTCGGCGCCGAGCGCGGCCAGCTGGTCCAGCATCGCGGACGGCTTGGCGTCGCTGCCCGACACCTTGACGCCCCGGGCGAGCATGATGCGCGCGATGCCGGACATGCCCGCTCCGCCGATGCCCGCGAAGTGCACCCGGCCGAGCTGATCCACCGGCAGCGTGGCACCGGGCGCCGGGCCGGTCATGATCGATCCCTGGCCTGGGCGATGCCGATGATCTCGGTGGCCAGCTGAGTGTCAGCGTCCCGCCTGCCCAGGCCGGCCGCCGCGGCGGACATGGCGGCGATGCGGGCGGGGTCGAGCAGGATGGGCAGCAGTGTGCCGCGGATCCATTCCGGGGTCAGCTTGCTGTCACCGACGATCAGCCCGCCGCCGGCGTCGGCGATGGGCTCGGCGTTCAGCCGCTGCTCGCCGTTGCCGTGCGGGAGCGGCACGAACGCGGCCGGCAGGCCGACCGCCGTCAGCTCGGCGCAGGTCATCGCGCCGGACCGGCAGAGCACCAGGTCGGCGGCGGCGTAGGCGAGATCCATCCGGTCCATGTAGGGCACGACCACCTGGGCCGCGCCCTGGCCTGGCAGCGGCGGGGTGACGGTGCCGTTGGGGCCGACGATGTGCAGCAACTGCACGCCCGCGTCCCGGATCCAGGCGGCCGCACCGGCCACCGCCTGGTTCAGCGACCTGGCGCCCTGGGATCCGCCGGTCACCATCAGCACCGGCTGGCCGGTGGCGAAGCCGAAGTGGGCGCGGGCCTTCCCGGTCAGCTCGGCCCGGTCCAGCCCGGCGATCTCGGCACGGATGGGGATGCCAATGTAACGGGCGTGCGGCAGGGACGCGTGCGGATTGCCGGTGAACACGTGCCGGGTCAGCCGGGCGCCGATCCGGTTGGCCAGGCCGGGCCGGGGGTTGGCCTCGTGCACCACGATGGGCACCCGGCGGCGCCTGGCCGCCAGGTAGGCCGGCGTGGACACGTAGCCGCCGAACCCCACCAGGACATCGGCCGCGGTCTGGTCGAGCACCCCGGCCGCGGCACCGACCGCGGCCATCAGCCGCGCGGGCACGCTGAGCAGCGCGGGGGTGAGCGAGCGTGGCAGCGGCACCGGCGGGATGGTGGCCAGCTCGTAGCCGCGCTGCGGCACCAGCCTGGTCTCCAGGCCGCGCTCGGTGCCGAGGAAGGTGAGGCCGATGGCCGGGTCGGCCCGCCGCAGCGCGTCCGCGACCGCGAGCGCGGGCGAGATGTGGCCGGCCGAACCGCCGCCCGCCAGGACGACCCTCATCGAGCGTTATTCAAATCCGCATCGCGAGTGCAGGCCCGGAGGGTCTGCGCAAGCGATCGGGCAAGGTCAGAGCCACAGTCACCGCAGCCAAATTTTGAATAACGCGATTTTGGCAGATGCACAGCGTGCTGCCTCCTCGGAAGGAAATGAAAGGGACGCTTCAGACGCGTCTCGGTGCCAGGCCAAGCCAGCTTAGGACGCGCCGCAGGCCGCTATCGCCCTGCTCGGCCAAAGCTTGCGCCGCGCCCGGCTCGCGCTTGGCGAACGACATCAGCATGCCGAGCGCCGCCATGGTCACCACCAGGGACGACAACCCCTCCGAGACCAGCGGGAGCGGCACCCCGGTGACCGGGAGCACGCCGATGACGGCGCCGATGTTCACGACTGCCTGGATCACGATCCAGGTGGTGGCCGCCGCCGCGGCGAGCCGCATGAAGGTGTCCTCGACCCGGCGGGCGATCCGCAGCCCAGCGTAGGCGAGCCCGCCGTACAGCGCCGACACGCACAGCGTGCCGACCAGCCCCAGCTCCTCGCCGATAATGGCGAAGATGTAGTCGGTGGTGGCGTTCGGCACCCAGCCCCACTTCTGCCTGCTGGCGCCCAGGCCCACGCCGAGCCAGCCACCCGAGCCGATGGCGTACTTGCCCTGGATCGCCTGCATGCTCGAGCCGGTCGGGTCGGCCTGCGGGTTCATGAAGTTGGTCAGGCGCTGGAGCTCGTACGGGTGGACGATGATCATCATGACCATGACCAGGCCCATCAGGCCGAGCATCGCGGCCATCAGGCGGCCGGGGGTGCCGATGACCCACAGCAGCGCCAGGAAGATGGTCAGCAGCACGAACGTGGTGCCCAGGTCGTCGCCGAGCATGACCAGCATGCTGATCAGGGCGGCGCCCGGCAGCAGCGGTATCAGGAGCTGCCGCCAGTCGGTGAGCAGGCCGAGCTTCTCCTTCCGCGCCAGCAGGTCCGCTCCCCACAGCACGAAGGCGAGCTTGGCCAGCTCCGATGGCTGCAGCTGGAACGGGCCGAGCTGGATCCAGCGGGAGGCACCGCCGGAGGTCACCCCGACGCCGGGGATCAGCGTGAGCAGCAGGCCGAGCACCGCGACGACGAGCAGCGGGTAGGCGGCGGCGCGCAGCAGCCGCGGCGAGGAACGGGCCGCGAACCACATGAGCGGCAGGCCGAGCGCCACGCCGAGCAGCTGCTTCTGGAACTCCCGGTACGGTGGCTCGCCGCTGACCAGGGCGGATGCCGACGAGGTGGACAGCACCATGATCAGGCCGAGGGCGAGCAGCAGGGCCGCTATGCCGACGACCAGGTAGTAGGACAGCAGCGGCCGTCCGAGCAGGGCGTGCCAGGCGGTCAGCCGCTCCCGCGACACGAGACCGCCGATCGCTCCCCCGTCGGGCACAGCGGCATCAGCGGCAGGGGTGTCCTGCTCGCTCTCCGGCCCGATGGCCGTCGTGCTCATGAGGCCGCAGCCGCAAGAGCCCGGACAGCCGCGGCGAACGCATCACCGCGCTTCCCGTAGTTCGGGAACATATCGAGCGAAGCAGCGGCAGGCGCCAGCAGAACGGTGTCCCCTGGCGAGGCCAGCGCGGTGGCCTCGGTCACAACGCGTTCCATGATCCCAGTGTCGGTGCTGGCCAGCTCAACGACGGGGACATCCGGCGCGTGTCGCGCGAGAGCCTGCTGCACGATGCCGCGGTCCCGGCCTAGCAGCACCGCCCCGCGAAGGCGGCCCACCACGCCGCGGACCAGGTCGTCGATGTCGGCCGCCTCGCCCCGGAGCATGCCGCCCGCCACCCAGACCACCGACGGGTAGGTGGCCAGCGACGCGGCCGCGGCGTGCGGGTTCGTCGCCTTGGAGTCGTCGATGTAGCGGATGCCACCCACCTCGGCCACCAGCGTGATCCGGTGCGGCCCGGGCTGGAAGGCGCGCAGCCCGGCGCGGACGGCGCCGGGCTCCACCCCGTACGCGCGGGCCAGGGCCGCCGCGGCGAGCGCGTTCGCCACGTTGTGCGTGGCGGCCGGCCGTACGTCAGTGACCTGGGCGAGCACGGTCGCGGGACCGAACGCGCGGTCGACCAGGTCGTCGCCGGACACGCCGAACTCCCCCGCGCCCGGCGGGCCGAGCCGGAACGGGATGACCCGGGACAGTGCGTGCGCCCAGGACACCAGGCGGCGTGACCACTCGTCCTCGGCGTTGCACACGGCGATCGTGCCCGGCGCGAAGATCCGGCCCTTGTCGCGCGCGTAGGATTCCAGGTCGCCGTGCCAGTCGATGTGATCGGCGGCCAGGTTGAGCACGGTGGCGGCCACCGGCCGCAGTGAGGAACTCCAGTGCAGCTGAAAGCTGGACAGCTCGACGGCCAGCACACCGTAGGACGGCTGCTGGGTCACGGCTTCCACCGCCGAGGTGCCGACGTTGCCGACCGCCGCCGAATGCAGCCCGGCGGCGGCCAGCATGGCGGCGAGCATCCGCACCGTGGTCGTCTTGCCGTTGGTGCCGGTGACACCCAGCCAGGCCTGAGCCGCGCCGTCAGGGAACACCGGGCGCAGCCGCCAGGCCAGCTCGACGTCGCCGATGACCGGGATCCCGGCGGCGGTGGCGGCGGCCACCAGCGGCGCGTCCGGCCGCCAGCCCGGCGAGGTGACAACCAGACCGGTCCCCGGCGGAACAGCGGCGGCACCCGCGGAAGCGCCGAGCAGGACCGTGACGCCCAGCCCGCGCAGTTCCGCTGCCCGGTCCCTGCGGTCCTGGTCGTCGGCACCGTCCACGGCGACGACCCTGGCCCCACGGGCGGCCAGCGCCCGTGCGGCCGGCGGCCCGGACACCCCGAGGCCGGCCACGCAGACCGTCTGGCCGGCCCAGTCGTGTGCCGGTGTCACGCCGGGCTCGCCCATTGCACGTAGAAGATCACCAGGCCGAGGCCGATGAACAGGCCGGAGACCAGCCAGAATCTGATCACGATCGTGGTCTCGGCCCAGCCGAGCAGTTCGAAGTGGTGGTGCAGCGGGGTCATCTTGAACACCCGGCGGCCGGTGAGCTTGAACGATCCCACCTGGATGATCACCGACATGGTGACCAGCACGAACAAGCCGCCGAGGATGGGCAGCAAGAGCTGGGTCTTGGTGCCGACAGCCAGCCCGGCGAGCACGCCGCCGAGCCCCAGCGACCCGGAGTCGCCCATGAAGATCCTGGCCGGCGGCGCGTTCCACCAGAGGAACCCGATGCAGGCGCCGAGCACGGAGGCGGCCACGACGGCGGAGTCGAGCGGGTCCCTGACCTGGTAGCACTGCGACGACAGGAAGCTCGTGCAGTCATTGCGGTCCTGCCAGAGCCCGATGATCACGTAGGCGGCGAGCACCTGGGCGACCGCGCCGGTGGCCTGGCCGTCGAGGCCGTCGGTGAGGTTCACCCCGTTGGACATCCCGGCGATCATGAAGACCACCCACAGGCCGAACAGCAGCGGGCTGATCGCGGGGCCGAAGTCACGCAGGAACGAGAAGTGGGCGTCGGCCGGGGACAGGTCGTAGCCGTCACGGAAGCGCAGCACGAGGATGGCGAACAGCGCGCCGACCACGGCCTGGCCGGCCAGCTTGGCCCCGCTGCGCAGGCCGAGGCTGCGCTGCTTGTAGATCTTGATGAAGTCGTCCAGCAGCCCGACGATGCCCAGGCCCGTCATCAGCATCAGGATCAGCAGGCCGGATGCCGTCACCGGGTCGTTCGTGGTGTAGTGGCCGACGAAGTAGCCGATCAGCGACGCGATGATGATGACCGTGCCGCCCATGGTGGGCGTGCCGCGCTTGGTGGCGTGCCCGCTCGGGCCATCCTCCCGGATCTCCTGGCCGTAGCCGCGCGCACGGAAGATTCTGATGGCCAGCGGCGTGCCGAGCAGCGTGAGCAGCGTGGACACGCCGGCCGCGACGAGGATCGTCCTCACCGGGCGGCCCCAGGCGGCGGTGGCTCCCGGAGTCCGGGTTCAGGTCCGGGTTCAGGTCCGGGCTCAGGTCCGGGCTCAGGTCCGGGCTCGGCCAGCAGTGCCTCCGCCACCCGCCACAGACCTTCCGAACGGGACGCCTTGACCAGCACGGTGTCGCCGGGGCCGAGGCGGCTCACGGCCGCGTCCACCGCTGACGGCGCGTCCGGCACGTGCACCAGCTCGCCCTGCCAGCCGGGCTCCGCCTTCGCCCCGGCCAGCATCGGCGTGGCCTGGTCGCCGACGACGATGAGCGCGGCGACACCGGACCGCGCCGCGAACGCACCGGCCTCCTCGTGCCAGGCCCGGGAGTTGCCGCCCAGCTCGGCCATGTGGCCGAGGACGGCGAACGCGCGCCCCCCGCCCGCGATCGAGCGCAGGGCGGTGAGCGCGGCGCGCACGGAGTCCGGGTTCGCGTTGTAGGCGTCGTTGATGACCGTCACCCCGTCGGGGCGCCTGGTCACGTCCATCCGCCGTTTGCTGCGGGCGACCGCCGCGGACAGCGCCGCGGCGACCTCGGCGGTGGCCATGCCCAGGCCGCCGGCCAGCGCGGCGGCGGCGAGGGCGTTGGACACGTTGTGCCCGCCACGCAGGTTCAGCCGGACCGGCGCGGCACCGCCGGGGGTGACCAGCGTGAACGAGGGCCGCCCTGCCGCGTCCAGGGTGACGTCGACAGCGCGTACCTGCGCGGAGTCCGCGCGCCCGAACGTGGTCACGGCCGCGTCCGTCCGGGATTGCATTCTCAGAACAGCCGGGTCATCGGCGTTGAGTACGGCCAGGCCGTCAGCGGGCAGGGCCTCAACCAGCTCGCCCTTGGCCTGTTCCACCTCAGCCTGATCGGCGAAGTACCCGCCGACGTGGGCGCGGCCCACGTTCAGCACGGCGCCAAGGCGCGGCGGGGCGACCTTGCACAGCTCGGCGATGTGGCCACGGCCGCGGGCGCCGAGCTCTAGCACCAGGTACCTGGTCCGCTCGTCGGCCCGCAGCACGGTGAGCGGGTGGCCGAGCTCGTTGTTGAACGAGCCCGGCGGCGCCACCGTCGGGCCGAGCCGCTCGGCAAGCTGGGCCAGCAGGTCCTTGGCCGTCGTCTTGCCGGACGACCCGGTGATGCCGGCCACCGTGACGGCGGGCAGCCGGCCGAGCAGCGCATGGGCGAGCCGGGCCAGCGCCGCGGGCACGTCCGGGACGATGAGCGCGGGCACGCCGGCCGGGCGGGAGGCGAGCACGGCGACCGCGCCCGCGGCCACCGCGAACGCGGCGAAGTCATGCCCGTCCACCTGCTCGCCGGGCAGGGCGGCGAACAGGCCGCCCGGGGTGACATCCCGCGAGTCGATGACGACGGGCCCGGTGACCAGCAGCAGCGGGTCGGCCACCCGGTCGGGGGTGGCGCCGGTGGCGGCGGCGATCTGGGCCAGGGAGAGCGGGATCACGCGCCCCCTCCCGGCCTGGCGGCGATGGCCTCCGCGGCCACCGCACGGTCGTCGAACGGGATCACCATGCCGTCCACATACTGCCCGCGTTCGTGTCCCTTGCCGGCCACGATCACGACGTCTCCCTTGCCCGCGCCGCCGATGGCCAGGCCGATCGCGGCCGCGCGGTCCGGTTCCACGATCACGTGCGCCCGCTGTGCCTGATCCACCTCCCGCGCGCCGTCCAGCATCGCGGCGAGGATGGCGAGCGGGTCTTCAGAGCGGGGGTTGTCGCTGGTCAGGATCGCCACGTCGGCGAGGCTAGCGGCTGCCGCGCCCATCAGCGGGCGTTTAGCGCGATCGCGGTCGCCGCCGCAGCCGAGCACGATCGTGAGCTTGCCCTGGGTGATCGGCCGCAGCGCCCGCAGTGCCGCCTCCACCGCGGCCGGCTTGTGCGAGTAGTCCACCAGGACGGTGAAGTCCTGGCCGTCGGATGGCACCCGTTCCAGCCTGCCAGGCACGCCGGGGCAGGCGGCGACGCCGGTCACCGCCTGCTGCAGGCCGGTGCCCGCCTCGACCAGCGCCACGATCGCGCCGAGTGCGTTGGCCACGTTGAACGGGCCGACCAGCACGATCGACGCGTCGGCCTCCACCCCGCCGGGGCCGATCACCCGGAACGTGCTGCCGTCCGCGCCGGAGCGCACGTCCACCGCGCGCCAGTCCGCGGTCCGGCTGCCAGCGGCGGACACGGTCGTGACCGGTATCTGCGCCAGGCCCACCAGCTCCCAGCCGCGCGCGTCGTCGATGTTCACCACCCCGGCGCTGGCGTACCCAAGGGTGAACAGGGCGGCTTTGGCGGCGAAGTAGTCGTCCAGGCTGGCGTGGAAGTCGAGGTGATCCTGGGACAGGTTCGTGAAGATCGCGACATCGTAGGCCACGCCGCGGACCCGGCCGAGCGCGAGCGCGTGGCTGGACACCTCCATGGCCGCGGCGGTGACCCCCTGCTCCACCATGACGGCGAACAGGGCCTGCAGGTCGGTGGCCTCGGGCGTGGTCAGCTCGCTCGGCATGACCAGCGGCCCGGCCTTGGTCTCGACGCCGCCGACCAGGCCGGTCAGGTGGCCGTCCATCCGCAGCGCGGACTCCAGCAGATAGCTGGTCGTCGTCTTGCCGCTGGTCCCGGTCACCCCGATCAGCAGCAGCCGCCCGGAGGGGTTCCCGTACACCCAGGCGGCGACCTCGCCGAGCCTGGCCCGCACGTCGTTGACCACGAACACCGGCAGCGGGCCGTCGAGCGCCAGATCCCGGCCGCCGGGATCGGTGAGCACCGCGGCGGCACCGGCGGCCGCGGCCTCCCGGCAGAACCGGGCGCCGTGCTGGCGGCTGCCGGGCAGGGCGGCATACAGGTCGCCAGGCCGGACGCGGCGTGAGTCGTGGGTCACCCCGGTCAGCTTCGCGGGACCACCGGGCCCGCTGAACGGATCCAGCTCGGCCGGGCTGGTCATCTTGATGCCCAGCAGGCTGGCGAGCCCGGTGAGCGGACGCGGGACGACTCGGGAGGGGCGCGGCGGCAGGGCCGCGCCGCCGCCGGATGGCATGGCGGGTGGCACGCGCAGAGGTTACCTCCGATTAAGGCGCCGTGAGCCGGACGTCGGGACGCCTGGCATAATTCGGCGGTATTTTCAGGGTCTGCAGCGCGGACCGCATCACCTGGTAGAAGACCGGCCCGGCTACCTGGTCACCGTAGTAGGCCGAGCCCTTCGGATCCTGGACATTGATGGCAACGACCACCTGCGGATTGCTCGGCGGGGTCATGCCGATGTAGCTGGCGCCGTAGTTGCACAGGCAGCCCCTGTTGTTGAGTTCCTGCGCGGTCCCGGTCTTGGCGGCGATCTGGTAGCCGGCCATGTCGCCCCAGTACACGCCGGCCTGGGCGTCCACCATGGGGACCTGCTCCAGCACCTTGACCAGCGCGCGCGAGGTCCTGGCCTGGATCACCCGGCGCCTGGGCGCCGCCGGAGCGGGCACGAACTGGCCGCTCGCGCCGGTGCTGCCCGCCACGATGGACGGCTGCACCCGGACGCCGCCGTTGGCGATGGTGGCGTAGACGCTGGCCATCTGGACCGCGTTGGCGGTGACGCCCTGGCCGAAGGCCAGCGTGTACCGGGTGTCCCCCCAGTAGTCCCTCGCGCCCGGCGCGGGCAGAGACCCGGCCGTCTCGCCCGGCAGGTTGAGCCCGGTCGGTTCCCCGAGGCCGAACGCCCGCAGGTACTGGTACTGCACCTGCGGGCTCACGTGCTGGACGACCTGGACCATGCCGACGTTGCTGGAGTTGGCCAGGATGCCGGCGACGGTGAGCCGTTCGGTGGGGTGGGACTCGGCGTCGTGGAAGGAGAAGCCGTGCACGTTGATCTGGTAGGGCACCGTGTACGGGCTCATCAGCGTCTGGCCGCCGTGTTCCAGGTCGGCGGCCACGGTGATCACCTTCGCCGTGCTGCCCGGCTGCCAGGAGTTGCCCACCGGGATGTCGGTGGTTTGGTCGATATTGGTGATGTCCGACGGGCTGAACGTCGGGTACTGGGCCATCGCGAGGATCTGCCCGGTGTGCGGCTGCATGATCACGGCTGAGCAGTAGGCAGCGTGGGTGAGCGTGACCCGCTGCTTGCAGGCCTGCTCGGCCGAGTACTGGAGGCTCGGCAGGATGGTGAGCCGGATGTTGCGGCCCGGCTCGGTGGGCTTGAGGGTCTCCTGGCCGAGCGGGATGAGCTCGCCCTGGGAGGTGGTCTGCTCCTCCTGCGAGCCGTCCCGGCCAGCCAGCAGCGAGTTGTACTGCTCTTCGACGCCCGCCCTGCCGATCAGGTTGCCCGCGGTGTCGGTGTTGGTGAAGCCGAGCAGGTTGGCGGCGAGCTGGCCGTTCGGGTACTCCCGGGTGTAGCTGGGCGTCATCGCGATGCCCGGCAGCCCGGCGGACTTGCCGCCAGGCAGCCGCATGCTGCTGATCTGCGCCGCCACGGCGGCCGAGACCGACTTCTTCAGCACCACGTACTGCGGCGAGCTGGGATGCTGCAGCAGGCCGAGCAGCTGGGCCTGCGACATGCCGAGCGGGCCGGCCAGATCCGCAGCGGCCTGCGGCTGCTGGGCGGCCGTCATCAGCTTGGGGTCGGCGAACACCAGGTCGGTCTGCACGGTGGCCGCCAGCACGGTGCCGTCCGCGGCCGTGATGGCGCCGCGGACCGCGGGGAGCTGCACGCTCTGCAGCCGCTGGTGGTAGGCCAGGCTCCGGTACTTGGCCCCGTCCATGCCCTGCAGCTGGACGAGCCGCCCGGCGAACAGGGAGAGCACGAAGGCGATGCACAGCAGGCCGACCCGCAGCCTGCGGGCCGGATCGCTGCGGCTCAGCGAACGCCGCCGCCTGAGCCGGGAACGCTGGCGCCGCTTGGCGGCCCCCTGCGCGTAGCCGGGGGGTTCGCGGCGCGGCGGTTCGGCCGCTGGCCGCCGGGGGCGGGCGCGGCCCGCCGGCAGCACCGTCGCACGCTGCCCGCTGGCCTTCGGGCGCGGCCCGTCCGGGCGCGGCTGATCAGGCCGCGGCTTGTCCGGGCCGGGGCGGCGGCCGGCTGTCCTCCGGTCAGGGCCCGCTGGCCTGCGGGCGGGACCGGACGGGCGGCGCACGTTGCGCTGCGGTCTGGGCCGGTCCTGACCGTCGCCGCCGGGCTCCCTCACGGTGTGTACCCGGGGACGGCGGTCACGCCCGGCTCTTTGGCCGGCTGGCTGTAGATGCGCCCGTTCTTTAGATCAAGAAAATGAAGCCTGCCGACCGGGCGCATGCCGAGCTGCTGAGCCCGCGCGGCGATCGAGGCCGGCGACTTGAGGGCCGTCGTCTCCTGCTCAGCGGTCTGCACCTGCTGCGCCAGGGAGGCGTTCTTCTGCTGCATCGCCGTTATCTGGAACGAGCCCTCGGCCAGCGTGGTGTTGATCAGCAGCAGGCAGACCAGGCCGCCGCCGAGCAGGGCGAGCAGCAGCAGGACGAACGGGGTGCGCGGCCGCGCGGCCGCCGGCCGGCTGACCCGATCCCCGGCAGCCCACGGGCGTACCCCAGGCGCCGGGCGTACCCCGGGCCGCGGCTGCCCCGGTCTGGGCCGGGAAGGTCCGGGCAGGGTAGGTCTGGGCCGGACGGCCGGTCTGGGCTCGGTCACCGTCCGGGACTGAGCAGAGCCCGGCTCGGCGCGCCCAGGCCACTGGCCCTGGCCAGACCGGGTCCCCTGGGCCTGGCCAGCCCGGGGCCGCTGGGCCTGACCAGCCCTGGCCCGCTGCGCCTGGCCGGACCGAGGCCGCTGGAGCTGACGCGGATCGCGTGGCTGTGCCCCCGCCCGCCCGTCTGCCAGTCCGGTTGCCATAATCAGCCACCCCTCCTCATGCCGCCGGGGCAATGCGTTCCGCGGCCCGCAGCCGGGCCGAGGCCGCCCGCGGGTTGGCGGCCACCTCCTCGCTGGACGGCCGTAGCGCTCCCCTGGTGAGCGCCCTGAACCGTGGCAGGTGCGACGGCAGCGACTGCGGCAGCCCGCGGGGCGTCGTGTCCGTCGTCCTGGCGGCGAACGCCCGCTTGACGATCCGGTCCTCGAGCGAGTGATAGGCGAGCACGACGATCCGCCCGCCGGGTGCCAGCGCCTCCATGGCGGCGGGCACTGCCTGGCTGAGCGCCTCGAGCTCGCCGTTCACCTCGATGCGCAGCGCCTGGAACGTGCGTTTCGCCGGGTTCCCCCCGGTACGCCTGGCCGGGGCCGGGATGGAGTCCTTGATGATGTCGGCCAGCCGCCAGGTGCTGGTCAGCGGCTCGCGGGTGCGCTCCCGCACGAGCGCCCCGGCGATCCTGGCCGCGAACCGCTCCTCGCCGAACTCGCGCAGGATGGCGGTCAGCCGCTCCGCCGGGTAGGTGTTCACCACCTGCGCCGCGGTGAGCGGGCGCGTGGGGTCCATCCGCATGTCCAGCGGCGCGTCATAGGAATAGGCAAAGCCGCGGCCGGGGTCGTCGAGCTGTGGTGAGGAGACACCCAGGTCGAACAGGACCCCCTGCACCTGATGGTGGCCGCGGCCGGCCAGGACGGCGGGCAGCTCGTCGTAGCGGGCGTGCACCAGCGTGGTCCTGGCCGCGTACGGGGCCAGGAGTGCGCGGGATTCCGCGATCGCGGCCGGATCCATGTCCAGGCCGATCAGCGCCAGGCCCGGATGGGCACCGAGCAGGGCCCGGGCGTGCCCGGCCCGGCCGAGGGTCGCGTCCACAAGCACCGCGCCGCCAGCGCCGAGCGCGGGGGCGAGGAGGCCGGCGACCTGGGCGGCCATGACCGGAACGTGCGCTGCTGGTGTCATTGCCGCCAGACCCCCTCCCGTATCAGCTGCTGGCCGCCGGTGTGCCCGGCCAGGTCTGCGTCCGCATGAGCGCCGGTCAGTTCTTCCGCCTGGCGCCGGGGAAGTGACGCCAGCCGGCCTGACCGCCCGCAAGCGGGCGCAAACCTCGCCGGGCACAGAAACACTTATTCGAAACACAATTTTAAAAAGAAATTTCGCTCACGGTTTCGAGTAAGCATCCTGGATTCAGAGAATCCCCGGCAGCACCTCCTCTGAGGCCGCCGAGAACGCGTCCTCCTGTTCATCCAGGTAGTTCTGCCAGGCGGCCGCGTCCCAGATCTCCAGGCGGGTGTTCATGCCCACCACGGCGCAGTCGCGTTCCAGCCCGGCATAGGTGCGCAGCGCGGGCGGGATGGTGATCCGGCCCTGCTTGTCGGGCAGTTCGTCGGACGCGCTGGCGAAGAAGACGCGGCTGTAGTCGCGGACGGCCTTGGCCGTCACCGGGGCGGTGCGCAGGGACTCGGTGATCCGGGCGAACTCATCCGGTGGGAACACGTACAGGCAGCGCTCCTGGCCTTTCGTTATCACCAGTCCTCCGGCGAGCTCGTCCCGGTACTTGGCCGGCAGGATCAGCCGGCCCTTGTCGTCGAGGCGCGGCAGGTGAGTGCCAAGAAACATCGGCACCCACCTCCCTCCCCGGCGAACCACATGGGAGACTCACTTACTCCACCGCGCTCCACTGTACTCCACATTCCTCCACCGTCAATCGTCAAAACCGGCCGATCACCATCACACACGCCAAGAAACTCCAGCTAGATGCCGGTGGAGCAAAGTGGGGGGGAATCCCAGCCCGGAAGCGGGGCCAGCCTGACGCCGACCTCACCGGCGAGGGAATGGCCACCTGCCGGCGAAGAAACGGGCAGCTTTCGCCAAGGGCACAGAATCTTCACGGCTCGGCGTCGAACTGATCCCGGCCTCGCGAACATCCGTTGCAGGACGTACTGTCAGAAAACGCGCAGACCGCGACGATGATTCGTTACATGACTAAGCCTGCGCTGGGTAGCCTGTTACGCAAGAACGCGAGGAGGCCAAGTGGCGGTCGACACGGGACAGGGTGCCACGCGCCCGCTCGCGGAACAGGCCGAGCTAGCGCACCAGGCTTGTAAAGCCATTGAGTCGGTCATCGACGGCAAGGCCGGCACGATCCGGCTGGCCCTCACCGTCCTGCTGGCCGAGGGGCACATGCTGATCGAGGACGTGCCAGGCGTCGGCAAGACCATGCTGGCCAAGGCGCTGGCCCGGTCTATCGACTGCTCGGTGCGGCGCGTCCAGTTCACCCCCGACCTGCTGCCCAGCGACATCACCGGGGTCAACGCGTTCAACCAGGAGCTGCGGGAGTTCGAGTTCAAGCCCGGGCCGGTGTTCGCCAACATCCTGGTCGGCGACGAGATCAACCGGGCCTCGCCCAAGACCCAGTCCGCCCTCCTCGAGTGCATGGAAGAGCACCAGGTCACCGTCGACGGCACGACCTATCCGCTCGAGTCCCCGTTCATGGTCGTCGCCACCCAGAACCCGATCGAGATGGAGGGTACCTACCCGCTGCCAGAGGCCCAGCTCGACCGGTTCACCGCGCGCATCTCGATCGGCTACCCCTCACCCGAGGCTGAGCTCGAGATGATCGACACACACGGGCAGTTCTCCCCGCTCGACCAGCTCGAGCCGGTGGCCACCGCGAACGACATCCGCGAGCTCATCCATACGGTTCGCGGCGTGCACGTGGCGGACTCGATCAGGCACTACGTGATCAGCCTGGTGAACGCGACCAGGTCGAGCCAGGAGCTGCGGCTCGGCGCCTCGCCCAGGGCCACGCTCCACCTGCTGCGCGCCTGCCGCGCCTACGCGGCCCTGGAGGGCCGCGACTTCGTGATACCCGACGACGTCCAGACGCTCGCGGCGCCTGTGCTCGCCCACCGGCTGCTGCCCACGACCGACGCGATCATCGAACGCAAGCTGCCCGAGCGGGTGCTCACCAGGATCGTCCAGCGCCTGCCCCTCCCGCAGCGGACCTGACCACGGGAGCTGGAAGGACGGGCAGCCATGCGGTCGCTATTCGCCGGATTCACCACCCGGGGGAGATCGTTTCTCGCGGCGGGCCTGGCGGCCGCCCTCTCCGGCCTGGCCCTGGGTGAACGCGACCTGATCAGGATCGGCGCGCTGGCCTTCCTGCTGCCGCTGCTGTCCGCGCTGGCCGCCGGGCGGGCCCGCTACCGGCTGAGCTGCATGCGCCAGCTCACCCCGGCCCGGGTGCCGGCCGGCCAGACGGTCCGGGTGAGCCTGCACATCGAGAACGTCTCCCGGCTGCCCACCGGCCTGCTGCTCGCCGAGGACACGGTGCCGTACTCGCTGGGCAGCCGCCCCCGGTTCGTGCTGGAGCGGATCGAGCGCGGCGGCAGCCGGGCGGTCGACTACCCGCTCCGCTCCGACGTGCGCGGCAAGTTCACCGTCGGCCCGCTCAAGCTCCGCGTCGCGGACGCATTCGGCCTGGTCGAGCTCGGCCGGTCGTTCAGCACCACGAACACGCTCGTCGTCTCGCCGAAGATCATCTCGCTGCCCAGCACCGTGATACCGGGGAGCTGGCTCGGCGACGGCGAGGGCCGGGCCAGGGTCGCCGCCTCAGCCGGGGACGACGACACCGGGACACGCCCCTACCGGGACGGCGACGAGCTGCGCCGGGTGCACTGGCGCTCCACCGCCCGCTACGGGGAGCTGATGGTCCGCCGGGAGGAGCAGCAGTGGCGCAACCACGTCGTCCTGCTTCTCGACACCCGGCGGAACGCGCACGCCGGCACCGGGTCCTCCTCCTCGTTCGAGTTCGCGGTGAGCGCCGCCGCCTCCATCGGCGTGCACCTGGCCATGCAGGGATTCGACGGCCAGATGATCACTGACGCGGGCGCGATCCCCACGGCGGGCAACTTCGAGGACGTCCTGCTCGACACCCTCGCCGTCATCAAGCCATCCGCGGGCCGGGACTTCGTGCCCGGCCTGTCCACCGTCATGCCACGGGCCAGCGGGCTGTTCATCGTGGTGGCCGGGCGCCTGTCCGCGGCCGAAGCGAGAACCCTGGTGTCGAGCCACCACAGCAACACGCCAGCGCTCGCGCTGCTGCTGGCGGTCTCGACCTGGACGGCGAGCCCGCAAAGCGCCCAGCCCGACGATGCCCCGGACGAGACCCAGGCCGCCGCCAGCGTGCTGACGGCGGCGGGCTGGCGGGTGGCCACCCTGCGGTCCGACACCCCGCTGGCCGCGGCCTGGCGGCGGCTGCACGGCACACCGGCGACGGGTGCCTCCCCCTACGAGTTCCCGGTGAACGGGATACCGGAGGTGGTCCGGTGAATCACAGGTTTACGGTGACCGCCGCGCTTGCGTCCGCGGCGGCGTCCACGGCGCTGGTCCCGCTGATGTCGGGCGGCAAGTGGTTCTGGGGAGGCATCGGCGCGATCCTCGTCGTCGCCCTGGTCGGCACCGCCACCAGGGCCCGCGCCCTGCGCGCACTGCCCGCGGCCGTCTGCCTGCTCTGCGCGCTGGCCGCGCTGCTGCTGTACCTGAACATGCTGTACTCGGCCAAGTCCTCCTTCCTCAACTTCATCCCCACCGGCGCGTCGCTCACCGCCCTGTGGCGATCGGCCCTGCAGGGGCTCAGCGACACCCAGAAGTACGCGCCGCCGGTGCCCCCCATCGCCGCGCTCCAGCTGCTGGCGACCGCCGGGATCGGGCTGGCGGCGTCCGTCACCGACCTGATCGCGGTCCGGCTGCGCCGCTGCGCGCTGGCCGGGCTGCCGCTGCTCGTGCTGTTCAGCGTGCCGATCGCCAGCAACGCGGGGAAGAGCCCGCTGGAGGACGTGATCGTCTTCTGCCTCGGCATGGCTGGTTACCTGGCCCTGCTCAGCGCGGACGGACGGGAGCGCCTGCGGCTGTGGGGCCGGCTGGTGACCCCGTGGAACACCGGCCGGGACGAGCAGAACGAGGAGCTGGAGGGCGGGCAGAGCATCCGCGACCTCGCCGCCTCGGGCCGCCGCATCGGGGTGGCCGCAGTGGTCGTGGCCCTGTTCGTCCCGCTGCTGCTGCCCGGCCTGCACGCTCACAAGCTCTTCCAGGGGCAGGGCAACAACGGCGGCTTCGGCTCGGGCCGCGGCCCCGGCGCGGGCCTCCCGGACCCGATCGCCCTGATGACCGGGCAGCTCAGGGAGTCCAAGCCACAGCCGGTGCTCACCTACAGCACCGACGCCCCGTCGAACAACCCGCAGTACCTCCAGGTCTATGTGCTCAACAAACTGAGCACGTCTGGCTGGACCCTGACCCGGTCCGGCAGCATCTTCTCGCTGAACAGCGGGCAGATGCCCGCGCCGCCCGGGCTGACGTCGAAGCAGAAGTGGCCGGTCGTGCACACGACCGTCGCGTTCAGCACCAGTTTCACGTCCAAGACGAGCTACCTGCCGCTGCCATACCCGACGACGAAGGTGAACGTCGCCGGCAACTGGCAGGCCAACACCGGCACGCTCATGCTGTACTCCCTGTCGATGCCGCTGTCCGCGCTGCAGTACACGGTGGCCAGTGACTACATCGACCCGCAGCCGGAGGCCCTGGACGCGGCACCCGCCGCCACCGGCATGAGCGCCTACCTGGGTGTCCCGCCGGCCTACCGCTCGCTCACCTCGCTGGCCCGGCAGATCACCAAGGGTGCGACCACGCCGGGTGCCCAGGGCGCCGACCTGGAGAACTGGTTCAGCGAGGCCGGCGGGTTCGCCTACAGCCTGTCCGCACCCCAGGCGGAGGGCGTGGGCACGCTCAGGAACTTCCTGCTGAAGACCAAGCGCGGGTACTGCCAGCAGTTCGCCTTCGCGATGGGCGTGCTCGCCCGGCTGCTCGGCATCCCGGCGCGGGTCGTCGTGGGCTACACCTCCGGGACCTACCAGGGCCAGGGTAAGTGGCAGGTCCTGACCAGTGACGCGCACGCCTGGCCCGAGCTCTACATCAAGGGCTACGGCTGGATGGCGTTCGAGCCGACTCCGCCCGGCAGCGCGGTCGGCCAGGGAACCGCCAGCAGGCCCGGGTACAGCCTGACGCCCGGTGCCGCCAGCGACGGCGGGCTTCCCCCCATCATCGACTCACCCGGGTCCGTGATCAGCCAGGGCATCCGGCAGAACGCGAAGCCGCACGGCGGCCCGCTGGGCGGCAACGGCCGCAAGGGCGTGACCCCGGACGGTGGCGTGACCGGTGCGTTCCCAGTGGGCAAGCTTCCGGTTCACCACCCGCCGGTCCCCCTGTTCGTGCTGGGCGCCCTGCTCGTCATCGCGCTGCTGACGCCGCGGACGGTGCGGACGCTGACCAGGCGGCGGCGCTGGCTGGCCGCGCGCGGCGACGCAGGCAGTGCGCACGCGGCCTGGGCGGAACTACTGGACTATCTGGAGGACTACGGCATCCGGCACGGCCCGGGCGAGACGCCACGCGCGATCGCCAAGCGGGTCGCCGGCCAGCAGCGGCTCACCGGCCCGGCCGGGGACGCGCTGGCCCGGGTGGCCCAGGCCGAGGAGCGGGCCAGCTATGCCAGGGAACCCGGCCCCAGCGGCACGCTGCCCGCCGACGTGACCACGGTGCGCAAGGCGGTTTCCGCCGCGGTGACCAAGAGCGCACGCTGGCAGGCCCGGCTGCTGCCGGCCTCGGCCTCCGCCCGCACCCGGCGCACGCTGGTGCACGCACTGGACGTGTTCGGCTGGGCCGAGCTGGCCCTAGCCCGCCTGGGCAAGCGCGTGCTGCGCCTGCGCGTCCACCCCGGGCAGGGATAACCGGCCCGGCGGCCCGGGCCGGCCGAGGCGGAAGATCCGGCTCCGCCGGCGTGTGCCGTCCCGGCGGACGAGGTGCTCCTGGCGAATGCCGAGGTCTGCCGCGCCGAGCTTGCGGATCGCGGCGGCCGACCGCCGGTTCCGCTCGTCGGTGCGCAACTGGACCCACTGGGCGCCATGGCCGAAGATCACCGCGAGCAGGAGCCGCTTGACCTCCGTGTTGACGCCCGTCCCCCACACGCCCGGGTCGAGCAGCGTTCCGCCGACCTCCACGCCCGCCGGGTCGTGCGGGTCGAACAGGACCGAGGTAATGCCGACGGCGCGCCCGCCCTGCCGGACGGTGAAGGTCACCCGGCAGCCGTCCGCGAGCCTGGACCGGATGACCTCGTCCAGTGCGGCGGCATCGGCCGGGGCGCCCCGGGACATGTGCTCCCACACGCGCTCGTCCGCCAGCGGCCCAAGCAGCTCCGCGGCGTCGGCCGGGTCGTAGCAGCGCACCGAGACAGTCCCCGAGCTCATCTCGGCGGGAAAGCGGACAGGCCAGTCCATGGAATCATTCTCGCCGGTTAGCCGGGAACGCTGAACTCACCGGGGCAAGCACCTGCTCAGGCTCCGCTCTCGCCCCGGGCAGGGCTGAAGCCTACTGGCCGTCGCGCTCCTGGCGGCGGCGCCAGCGTTCTTCGAGGCGCTCCATGAAGCCTTCGCCGGTCCCCCGGTTGCGGCCCCGGCCCCGGCTACGGCGGCGGCGGGCCTGGGGCGCGGCGGCGGTCCCAGGGGCTGGGATGCTCCCGTTCATGTGCCGCCAGCTGGTCAGGGCCCACATCGCACAGGTGAGCATGACCAGGAATCCCGCGACGCTCATCTCCCAGTAATGCTTGATGACGACCCCCGCCAGCAGCAGGCCAACGCCCAGCAGGAACCCGACGGCAGCCTGAATCACCCGCCGTCGGTAATGCACCCGGGGATCACGGGCGCGGACACTCTGCGCAAACTTCGGATCCTCGGCGTACAGCGCCTTCTCGATCTGGTCGAGCATGCGCTGCTCATGCTCAGAAAGCGGCACGGCACCTCCCATGCAACAACCTCGCGGGCGAGCCGGGTCGTGCTGCGATCACCTTCACCTCACAGTCGCGGGGTCTACACCAAGGATACGAGCCTTGGGACGCCTCGTGGAAGGCCGTACCCGCGTACCAGTTTGAGCATGTTCGAACTGTGCTTACAGCTAGGTCACGAGAGGGGAACAGCACCGGTTCACCTGCGCACGGGAGGTTCGCCCGGCCGGCGGGGCCGCACCCGCTGTTCCGGGTCGTCGGGGACCAGTGTGGCGGGCCGCACCGCGTCCCGCCCGAACCGCCTGGTGATCTCGTCCACCGCCCGCTCGGCCTCCCGCCAGGGCGACGGCTGCTCGCCGAGCACGAGCTGGGTGACGGCGGCCGACGCCGGGACCAGGCCGGTGACCCGCACCCCGACCAGGCGCAACCGGGCCCGGTCCAGCCCGGCCGCCTCGTACAGGGCGCAGGCGGTCTCGTGGATGGTGCGGGCGATGTCGGTGGGCTCGGGCAGCGTGCGCGACCGGGTGATCGTGGTGAAGTTGGCCAGCCGCAGCTTGACCACGACCGTGCGGGCCACGCAACCGGATCCGCGCAGGCTGCGGGCGGTCCGCTCGGACAGCCTGAGCAGCTCCTTGCGGATCGCCACCGGGTCGTCGATGTCGCTGGCGAACGTCTCCTCCGCGCCGATGCTCTTTTCTGCCGTGTGCGGCACCACCGAGCGCTCGTCCCGGCCCCAGGCCAGCGCGGCCAGATGGGAGCCGTGTGCCACGCCGAGCTCGCGCTGCAGCGAGGCGGCCGGGGTGTGCGCGATGTCCCCGATGGTGCGCAGGCCGAGCCGGGCGAGGATCTGCCCGGTCCGCTCCCCCACCCCCCACAGCGCGGACACCGGCAGCGGGTGCAGGAAATCGAGCACCCCATCATTGGGCACGACCAGCATCCCGTCCGGCTTGCACCGGACCGAGGCGATCTTGGCGACGAACTTGCAGTTCGCCACGCCGACCGAGCAGGTGATGTTCTGCTGCTCGGCGACCTGCTGCCTGATCATCGCCGCGATCTTGGCCGGCCGGCCGATCCGCCGCAGCGCCCCGGACACGTCCAGAAACGCCTCGTCCAGCGCGAGCGGCTCCACCTGCGGCGTGATCGCCCGGAAGATCGCCATGACCTCCTTGGACACGGCGGCGTACTCCTCGTGCCTGGGCGGGATGAAGATCGCCTGCGGGCAGAGCCTGCGGGCCCGCGACACCGGCATGGCCGAGTGGACGCCGTAGGCGCGGGCCGGGTAGGTGGCGGACAGGACGACGCCCCGGCCGCCGGTGTGGCCCACGATCACCGGCAGCCTGGCCAGCTCCGGCCGGTCGCGGATCTCCACGCTCGCGTAGAAGGCGTCCATGTCGACATGCAGCACATGGCAGCCCGCGTCATCGGCGCTCCCGGCGGGCACCGCTCACCTGAACCCGAGAACGTGGAACTGGGTGGCCATGCCGCGGAAGGCCGGGTGCACCGAGGCCGTCTCCTCCAGCGCGCGCAGCGAACTGGCCGCGCCCGGGTCGGTGTCCATGAGCATGCTCGGCACCAGGTCGGTGAACACCCGGACGCCGTGCCCGGGCCCGGCCCGCAGCCCGGCCCGCTCCACCAGCTCCGTCACGGCCGGCAGGGTGAACCGGCGCGGCAGCACGCCCTGATCTCCGGCGGGCGGGCCAGGCTCGGTCCCAGTCGCGGCGATCAGCCTCCTGGCCTCGTCGAACCGCCCGGCCAGCACCCGGTGGATGACGGCGGCGACCGCGCTGGCGGCGAGCACGCTGACCACGCCACCCGGGCGCAGGATCCCGGCGATCGCGGTCATCGCCGCCCCGGGCGACTCGACGTACTCCAGCACGCTGTGGCATAGCACGAGGTCGGCGCCGGTCCCGCCGGTGGCCGCGGCGAGGTCGGAGACATCGCCCTGCACGGCCCGCAGCGGCACCCCCGCCTCGGCCGCCCGCCGCTGGGCGGCGGCCAGCGAATCCGGGCTCGGATCGACCACGGTCACGCTGTGCCCGAGGCTGGCCAGCGGGACGGCGAAGCCGCCCGTCCCACCACCGACGTCCACGACGTCAAGCGCGCTCCGCCCAGTCCGCGTCACCTGCTCCGACACGACGTCACGCAGTGCCTGCCACAGCACCACAGCCCCCGCGCCCTGCTGGCGCCCCCACTGCACGCTCAGCTCGCCAGTCACGGCATCCTCCCCCATCGGGTCAGGGTCAAATCTAGTGGGCGGCACCGACAGCCGGCGAAACCGATGTGACGCCGGCCCGGCTGTCGGGCAGCATAGGCGCATGCCAGTCCAGTTCGATCCCCCGTCGGGGACACGTGATTTTCTCGCCGCCGAGCTCGAGTCCAGGGAAGCGGCGTTCGCCATCATCAAAGAGGTCTTCGCCAGCTACGCCTTCGAGCCGCTGCAGACCCCGGCCTTCGAGCGCCTTGACGTGCTCATGGGCAAGTACGGGGACGAGGGCGACAAGCTCATCTTCAAGATCCTGCGGCGCGGCGAGCACGAGGCATCCGGCGAGGCGGACCTGGCACTGCGCTACGACATGACGGTGCCGCTGGCCAGGGTGGCCGCGGCCTACGGCAGCCAGCTCCCGTCGCCCTACAAGCGGTACACGATCGGCCCGGTGTGGCGCGCCGACCGGCCGGGCAAGGGCCGCTACCGCGAGTTCACCCAGTGCGACCTGGACACGCTCAGCTCCCGCTCACCGATGGCCGACGCCGAGGTGCTGTGCGCCGTGTGTGACGTCCTGACCAGGCTGGACCTGCCGAACTTCAAGGTGCTGCTGAACTCCAGGCCTGCTCTGTCCAGCCTGCTGAGCGCGTTCGGCGTGCCCGCCGAAATCGGCACCAGCGTGCTGATCACCCTGGACAAGCTCGACAAGCTGGCTCCGGCCGGGGTGATCACCGAGCTGACCGGGCGCGGCCTCCCCGAGGCCGCCGCGCAGGCCCTGGTCGGCGCCCTGACCTCGGCGGACGCCACCGAGCAGGTCCGGGTCGCGCTCAAGGCCACCGAGGACGGCGTGTCCGGCCTCGAGGAGATCAACACCGTGCTCGAACTGGTGCGCAACCAGGTCCCGGCCGACCGGATCGCGTTCACCCCGCGCCTTGTCCGCGGCCTGGCCTACTACACCGGCCCGATCTGGGAGGTGGTGACGCCGGGCATGGCAGGCTCGCTGGCCGGCGGCGGCCGCTACGACCACCTGATCGAGTCGCTCGGCGGCCCGGGCGTCCCCGCGACCGGCGGCTCGCTCGGCACCGAACGGATCCTCGCGATGCGCGCGGCCGCCACCCAGGACCAGCGCGGCCGCCTGGACGTGGCGGTCACCATCATGGATCCCGAACTGGCCCCGGCCAGCTTCGGTTTCGCCGCCGCCGCCCGCTCGGCAGGCGCCCGGGCCAGTGTCTACCTCGGCTCGTCCGGCAAGCTGGGCAGGCAGCTCAAGTGGGCCAGCGACGCCGGCGCCCGGTTCTGCCTGATCTACGGCCGCGCCGAGCAGGCGGCCGATTCGGTCATCATCCGCGACATGTCGACCGGCGACCAGACCACGGTCCCGTCCGGCGAACTCGCTGACCGCCTGTCCCGGTTGCTGTCCTTATAAAATTTCTTTTTGGATCAAAGAAAGAAAATCGAACGGTGCCGGGCTGAACCTATCGCGCAACCACAGGGCCAGCCGGGGTATCTGGACGGCACCGGGCTGAACCTATCGTGCAATCACGGGGCCCAGCCGGGGTATTTCAGTCGCCCGACTCGGCGAGCGTGATCTCGACCTGGTTGGCGTTCTGGGCCTGACCGACGGCGGTGCACATCAGGCTGGCGCCGCAGGACACCGCGTTGAGGATGTTCTGCTGGACGCCACGGTTGGGGGTGGACCGCAGGCTCCAGGTCGTGCCGTCCCAGACCTCAGCCAGCGTGTGCAAAGGCACAGTGCTGCTGGGCTGGGTGTCGCCCACGGCGGTGCAGGCATTCGCCGCTGCGCACGACACGCTGTTCAGCGTGCTGCTCACAGCGCCTGAGGGGGCCGGGGTGGGCTGCACGGCCCAGGTGGACCCGTTCCAGGTCTCGGCGAGGGTCAGTGGGCTGCCCTCGTTGAAGAGTTCGCCCACCGCCTCGCACGAGGTGGCCGTGCGGCAGGAGACCGAGATCAGATCCTCACTTGTGCCCCCGGCCGTGGGCTGGGCTGTCCAGGTGCTGCCGTTCCACACCGCCGCGTTCTCGCCGGACGGGCCGAAGCCGACCACCTCGCAGAAGCTGGCCGAGACGCACGACAGCGAGCCGACCTTCGAGAATCCCGGCACGTCGGTGCCGGCCGACCAGGACGATCCGTTCCAGGTGTCCACCCGCCCAAAGGCGTCGGACGACATGCAGAAGCCTGTGCTCGGGCAGGACACGGACTGCCCCTGCACGCCACCTGACCCCGGCCTGTTCTGGACCGTCCACGAGGTCCCGTTCCACAGCTCGGCGCTCATCCCGTTCGGGCCGTTCCCCACGGCTTCGCAGAAGCTGGTGGAGACGCACGACACGCCTTCGAGATCGTTGCTGGTGGGACCGAACTGGCCCTGCGGGCTGGGGGTCGGCTGGTTCTTCCACGTGCTGCCGTTCCACGTCTCCGCCAGGTTCGCCCCGACACCCATGCGGTTGCCGTGCGAACCGACCGCCTCACAGAAGCTGGCCGAGACGCAGGACACCGCGCTGAGCGCGTTACCGGCGGCGCCCGGGGGCGCGGCGGCAGCCTGGAGCACCCAGGTGCTGCCGTTCCAGGCCTCAGCCAGCGGGAGCGGGATGTTGGACTGACCCAGTTCGAAGCTGCCAGCCAGCTCGCAGGAGCTTGCCGAGGTGCAGGAAACCGCGTTCAGGCTGGTGGAGGCTGTCTTCGCCGGATTCGGGGTGGGCTGAACCTTCCACGCCGACCCGTTCCAGACGGCCGCCAGGCCGCTAGGGCCGCTGAGGTCGAAGCCGACCGCCTCGCAGAACGCCGGCGACACGCACGACACCCCGCCCAGGCTGCCGGAGGTGATCTGGCTGGGGACCTTCTGCGCCTTCCACGAGGACCCGTTCCACCGCCATGCCGAACCGGCCTCGCCCGCACCGAAGCCGACTGCCTCACAGTCGGCCGGGGAGACGCAGGATACCGAGCGCGCCGTGGAGTCCGGCGGCACCGCCTGCAAGTGCCACGACCGCCCGTTCCACTGCTCGGCGAGATCCGCGCCGTTGCCGACCGCCGGGTCGGGACCACCCCAGGCCTCACAGAACGCCGTCGACGTGCACGACACGACGTTGAGCTGGACGGATGAATCCCCAGCCGGGTGTGGCGCGTGCTGCAGGCGCCACGAGGTCCCGTTCCAGGTGGCGGCGAGCGGCAGGGTCTGGTTGGAGATCTGCGTCTGGTACGAGCCCACCGCCTCGCAGAACTGGGCCGAAGCGCAGGCCACCTGCCGCAGCACCGTCGAGCTGGCGCCGGCCGGGACCGGGAACCGTTGCATAGCCCAGCGGTGCCCATTCCACCCATAGGCCAGGGCTGCCTGGTTGAACTCCCCGAGGGTGTACACCCCGACCGCCGCACAGAAGCCCGCAGCCGGGCAGGACACCCCGGTCAGGTCGGGCTGGACGCCGGGATTGGTGTCGGTGGCCGGGTTGGGCGTCTGCTGGTGCTGCCAGGTTGTCCCGTTCCACCGCTCGGCCAGGGTGACATGGATCCCGGCGGGGTTGAGGTTGGACCCGACGGCAGTGCACGCGGTGGCCGACGAGCACGAGACCGATTCGAGCTGCCCACCGGGCACCGTCGCGTTCAGCGAAGCCTGCAGCTTCCAGGCGGGGGCCGACGCCAGTGCGCCGCTGGCACCGGTGATGGTCAGAACAGCAGCCAGCGTGCAAGCTGCGAGCCCGGCCCCGGTCCGGGGCCATCGAATGGCGTGCCCGTGACTGACCTGCAGAGCTCTGTGACCGCTCCACCTGTGCATGGCGTCTCCTGTGCGATCGTTCAGTCGCCGGTCTCGACGAGGGTCGCCGGGATCTGGCCGGGGTTGGTCGTGGCCCCGACGGCGGTGCAAGCCGTGCTGGCGCCACAGGACACGCCGCTGAAGATGCTCTGCCCGGCGTAGAGATGGTTCGGGGTGTTCCGCAGGCTCCACTTGGTGCCGTTCCACACCTCCGCGACCGTGGCGCTCGGGCCTATGCCGGGGGTGTACTGGCCGGCTGCGGTACAGGCGGTCGCCGCGGTGCACCACACCCCGGCCAGCGAGCTCATGAATGCCGTGGCTGGGACTGGGGTGGACTGGGCCGCCCAGGCGGTCCCGTTCCATACTTCTGCGAGTGGCGCCTGGCTGGACGTGGTGCTGCTGTAACTGCCGACCGCCTCGCAGGACCCCGCTCCGGTGCAGGAGATCGCGGTCAGCTCGGGAGAGCTCCCGTTCGGCGGGGCCGGGACGGCCTGCGCTGACCAGGAGGCGCCATTCCAGCCTTCGGCTGCCGCGTTGAAGTCCGTGCCCTCCCCGGCCGCCTCGCAGGAGGTGGATGAGGTGCAGGACACGCCGCTGAGCGACCTGAGGCTCGCCGAGGTCTGCTGGGCCGACCAGGACGTGCCGTTCCAGATGTCCACGTGGCCATCGGCGCCAGCCGCCATGCAGAAGGTCGCGGAGACACAGGACACCGAGGTCAGGCTGCCGCCGGGAACGGTCTGCAGCGCCCAGGTGGTCCCGTTCCAGAGCTCCGCGCCGCCTCCGGCAGTGGATGAGCTCACCCCGACCGCCTCGCAGAAGATCGCTGAGGCACACGACACCCCGGCCAGGCTCATCCGGACGCCGTTAGTGGCCTTGACCGGATCGGGTGCCGGCTGGATCTGCCACGTGCTGCCGTTCCACGTCTCGGCGAGGGCGACCGTGGCCGCGCTCGTTCCGCCGAAGCGCGAGCCGACCGCCTCGCAGAAGGCCGCCGATGTGCAGGACACCGCGTTGAGGCTGTTGGTCAGCGCGCCGCGCGGCGACACCGCATCCTGGATCGTCCATCTCGTGCCGTTCCAGGACTCGGCCAGGGCAAGCTGCCCGCTGCTACTGGACACCTGGGAACTTCCTGCGGTCTCGCACGCGGTCACGGTGGCGCACGACACCTGGCTGAGGCTGGTGACCGACGCGTTCGCCGGGTTCGGGGTCGTCTGCACGGCCCAGGAGGTTCCGTTCCAGGTGACGCCGAGGCTGAAGGTGCCGCCGGAGCTGCCGGTATACATGCCGGCAGCTTCACAGAATGCCGCCGTGACGCAGGATACCCCGGCCAGGTCGATCGATGCCGAGCTGGCCGGGGTGGGGACCGTCTGAGCGCTCCAGGACGACCCGTTCCACATGTCCGCTCTGGTGCCATCGCCAACCACCTCGCAGAAGGCCGCCGACGCGCACGACACCGTACCCAGGAATGGGCCGTGTGGCAGTGTCTGGACGTGCCACGAGGTCCCGTTCCACCGTTCAGCGAACGTACCGATGCCAAAGGTATCGACGCCCAGGGCCATGCAGAACGTGGTGGAGACGCATGACACGCCGGTCAGAAAGACCGATGTGCTGTCAAGTGAGCCGGCGATGCGCTGCAGCCGCCACGAGGATCCGTTCCATCGCGCGGCAATGGGTTCAGTGCTGCCCTGACCGTTCTGGTAAGAACCCACCGCCTCGCAGAAGCTGGCCGAGGTGCACGACACCTGGGCGAGGCTCGCCGAGGTGGAGCCGGACGGCCCGGGGAAGGACTGCTGCTTCCAGGCGCTGCCGTTCCACGTGTCAGCCAGGCTGAACTGATCGAGGACCACGTTGTCTGCCCCCACCGCCGCACAGAACGTGGCGGTGGGACAGGACACGCCGGACAGGGCGGGGCGGCTGTCGGGAATCGTGCGCCCGGGCTGCGGGGTGCCCTGCCGGTGCCAGGACGTGCCATTCCACCGTTCGGCCAGAGTGACGGTCAGCGATTTGGTGTTGTCAGTGGCGCCCACTGCCGTGCACGCGTCAGCCGACGAGCAGGAGACCGACTCCAGATTCGCATCGGGCGCCGTGGCATTGGGTGAGTTCTGGATCTTCCATGCGGTACTGGCAGATACGGTGCCGACGGCGAGCGCCGCACCGGCCGGGGCGGCGAGCGCGGTACCGGCCAGGAGCACCGTCAGCCCGCCGACGGCCAGGCAGCCACTCAGCCAGCCCGTGGCCTTCTTGTGGCCCCACCTTCGCATGGCGCCTCCTCAACAGTCGGCCGGTACTCGATCGGCTCAGCACCAGTCGGCGGAACATACCGGGGCGAATGTACCGCCCCCTCCAGATCGCTGGCAATCGGGCTGGAAACCGATATCTAACTGAAGCCGACCCCGGGCAGGCCGGTGGCCCGTCCGGGGAGGACGGGCCACCGGTTCCGGGATGGCTAAGCGGTCTGGTAGGCGCGGAGGATGGTTTCGGTCACGGTTGCCCCGTGGCTGTCACGGGCGGTGAAACGCAGGCTCACCTTCGCTCCGGCGGGAGCGTGGTAGGTGGCGCGGTAGGCGTTGGTGCAGACCTGGCCGTGGCAGATCCGGGTCAGGGCGGCGGGCTGCCAGCTGGTGCCGTTGTTAAACGACACCTGGAGCTGGGCGTGGGTCACCCGGTAGGAGGTGGAGAGCGGCAGGTGGCTGATGGCGATGCCCAGTGACTGCGGCCCGGCCTGGGTGGTGCCGTCCAGGCTCTCCCCCGCGAGCTGGTAGTCCAGCGTCATCATGTCCTGCACCGCACAGTGACGGTCGACCCCGTGCGCGAACGTGTCGCGGCAGTACCACGGGGCGGGCACGATGGCGTGCGGCTCGGCCTGCGACGGCCACGTCCAGGTGTCCTCGCTGGTGCCGGACAGGTCGCTGCCGGATGCCTTCCGTGACGTGGTGAGGGTGAACTTGATCTGCGACGGCTTCGGGCTGACGGTGGCGGAGGCAAAGACATCCCCGAACGGGGCCGCCGGGTTCACCTTCCCGCTCGCGATCTTGACGCCGTTGGCGGAGATGGCGTAGCTGCCGCTGCCCGTGATGCCGTTGAACCGGGACACCCCGCTGCCGGTGTGGCCGGGGGTGTTGTCGCTGAACGGCGTGATGTCAAGGATCAGCATGTTGCCGGCCCGGGAGGCGGACAGGAGGGTGAGGTCGTTGACGCCGGCCGGTGGCAGGTTGGGTGCCGGGTGCAGCGGGTAGGCGTTCCAGTTCGTGTTCAGCTCCTGCCCCGTGTGGAGAAGCTGCGGGGCCGGCGTTTCCGTCAGCGGGCCTGAGGCGATCTCAGGGCGCCACACCGCGGTCGGCTGAGCCTCGAAGTAGACGGTGCGGTCGCCGGGCATGGGCAGCGCAGTGCTGACGGCGAAGAAGCCGGTCTCGCCGAACTGGCGCGCCGGGCCGCCAAAGGCAAACCAGGGTGCGGTAGTGGCGGTGTCGGAGTAGAAATGCTCGTGCACGGTGGCCAGGTCCGCGGCGGTGACGGCCAGGTGCTGGCTGGCGATCGTGCCGGCAGGCGCGGCAGAGTCCAGTTCGTAGGTGTAGGGCACTGCCTGGGCGGGTGGCGAGTTGAGCTGGGCGGACGTGGCCGAGAACAGCGTCCCGGTGGTGTGGGCGCGGGCGAGCGGGCTCACCCACAGCGATGTGCCGCCAGCGGTGCCGCAGTCCCAGAAGGTCTGGCCGCCGCGCAGCGTGTAACTGCTGACGAACACGGCGTCGGCCCGCACCGCCGGGCGCGGGGTCGCGGTGGTCACCTCGCTGCTGGCGGCGCGGGCGCTGACCGTGGCGGTGGTGTTGCCGGTCACCGTCAGCTGTGCCGGGATGTCCAGCCGGTAGCTGTTGCCGGTGCTGAACTGCCCGATCAGCCAGTACTTCCCGGCTGGCACGTGCATCGTGACCAGGCCGTGCAGGAAGCCCGGGTCCGGGCCGATGGTCTGCTCGTTCCATCTCATGCTGGTGGCGGAGAACACCTGCACGTTGCTCCCGAGGCCGGCCGGCGCGCCGGCCAGGTTGAAGCCCTTGATCGCCAGCGTGAACTTCGGGGCCTTCGGCTGGGCTGGAGGTGCCTTCGGGCGTTGCGTTTGCGCGGCGCCGTAGATGCAGAAGTGGTCCGGCTTGGCAGCCGCGAAGCTGCGGGTCATAGCTGTGTGCCCGGTGGCTGCCCAGGGTGCGTCGACGGCGACCCGGGTGCCGTTGCTCAGCGTCAGCGCTGTCGCGCCGGCGAGTGCCGCGGCGGCCGGTGGCTGGCTGGCGGCAGCCCGCCTGGCGGCTGGCGCGGCGCTGGCGGACGTGGCGAAGCCGGTGAGCCCGGTGAGCCCGGCCAGCAGCGCCGCCGCCATGGCAAAGCGGAAGGTGCGGATTGGTTTCACGGAAAGCCTCCTGAAGGTCAGGGCGAAGGGTCAGGCGTTCCCGGGCGCTGCCGGGCGGTTGGGGGCATCCGGGCCGGCCGGGTGCCCGGACATCAGCGGGAGCACCATCGCCGCGAGCAGGATCAGCAGCAGCGGGGCGGCGGCGAGGACGTTACCTGCTGGCGCGGTCAGCGGCGGGTTGATCAGGCTGCACAGGTAGATGACGGCCCATGGGATGAAGGGCACCGCGAGCAGGGCTACTGCCCGGCGGCTGGCCGGCGAACTCACCAGCATGATCACCAGCGCCACCACGATAACGGCCACGAGCGTGCCCATGGACAACAGCCAGTTGCCCCACCCGTTCGCTGGGAGTCCGAACACCCGGTCGATAAAACCGACGAAACCGTGTGGCGGGATGTAGTAGTGGTGCGTGTCGCTGGGCAGCCGGCTCAAGATTCTGCGGATACCGCCTTGAGCTCTAACGATGGCCTGGGCGGATTGGAGGAAAGGTATGTGGAGCAGGGGCGAGATTCCGCCGTTGATCGCGACGCCGCCCGCCACGGCGGCGGTGAAGAGCAGCGCGCTGGGCCGCCACTGCAGGGCGCGCCATCCTCGTGGCGCGGCTGGGGCGGCGAGCAGGACCACCGCCTCCAGTCCGTACGCGTACAGCGTCACATCCGCGTTGGGGCCGCCAAGCAGGGTGTAACCAGCCCCGAGGGAAACCCCGAGATAGGCGAGCGGGACGAGGGCTGCGAAGCCGGCGGCAGTGCGGCGCCACCCCGCCAGGGCGAGTACGGCAAGGATCAGCGCCGGCCCGGGCCCTTGGGTCAGGGCCTGCGTTATGTTGCCATCCACCGCATACCAGTAGGCGTTGAGCTGGAAACTCTCGACATACCTACCGGGATCCCCATAGGCGCCGACGAGGGCATCGGCGGGGGTCCCGAAGCCATACCAGCCGCCGCGCTCCAGGTATCCGGTCAGCTTCAGCACCACCATGAGCACCGGGAGCAGCATCCCAATCTGGGCGAACGCGGTCGCCCAGGGCTGGCTGTCGCCGCGCATGGTCACCCGGGTCCTGATCTTCAGTGCTGACCACAGCAGGTCAAGCGATTCCCTGGCCCCCGGCTGGCGCTGCCCGGGCTCGGCAGTAGCCATCAGCACGCCGAGGATTTCCTCGCCGTGCCGGCCCCTGTATACCGGTGGGTACCAGCGCAGCAGCCGCCGGTAGGCTCCCTCGAGCTCGCCCGTCGCTGTCATGTCAGCCCCCCGATCGTCCGCCGCCGCAGCCGCTTGGCAGCGACGGCCGCGTTGTGCTGGAGCCGTTCGACCTCTGCGGCGAGCCGGTCGCCGCCGCGCGGGGTGAGCCGGTAGTAACGGCGCAGCCGGCCGTCCACCACCTCCTCGCGGTCGGCCTCGACCAGGCCCTCCGCGACGACCCGGTCCAGCGCCGCGTAGAGCGTGCCTGCCCTGAGCCTGACCCGGCCGCTGGACATCCGCTCAACATCGATGATGATCCCGTAGCCGTGCTGCGGCCCCTCGGCCAGCGCAGTCAGCAGAAGGAACGTAGGTTCATGCAGTGGACGGTCACTCATGCCATCGTTATATACCGTCAATCTGACTATGACAAG
>DASXMU010000423.1:0-17393 GCA_036495485.1 Streptosporangiaceae bacterium | reverse complement strand
TGTAACTATTTGGCAACCATGCCGCTGGGGCGCATCTTGCGCCGCAGGTCAGCGAGTGGCGAACGTTTACTGCGCGGAATGGCACGTTTGCGTATGATGGTTGTCAAGTGTCTAGGTTGACACCACTGTCAAGGCCCCCTTAGATGGTTATTTGTTGCCGCTGGCACCGGGCCAGCGCCCCCTTTGGAGTGCTCAGGTCTTGATCGCGGCAGCCCAACCGGGGAAGTCTTAGACACCACATACGGTGACGAAGCTAGGAACAGGGAGGTGCGGCGATGGCAGCCGAGTCCGCTGTTAACAGAGCGGCCATGGCACAGGCATCCACGCAAGTGGAGGACGCCGTCGGACAGGTCCGCTCGCAGCAGTCACAGCTTGCGGCCTTCCATGGCGACTTGATGGGCGGCTGGCAGGGCCAGGCGGCGAGTGCGTTCACCAACGCCTTTAACTCTTTCAACGCAGATTTCAGCCAGGTGCTCAGTGCGCTCCAGGGCATCCAGGAGAAGCTGGTCGGCACCCACGCGCGCTACGTGGCGAATGAGGAAACCCAGACCGCCGCGGCGAACCGCGTGCAGGGCCTGCTCAACAAGTGAGCTGATCGGGGCGACGCCATCGGCGCCGGCCCGCGCAAGCGGTGAGAACTGCGAGTGACGGAGGAAAGAAAGAAATGAGCGAGTACACCCGGGCAGTGTTCGGGTCGCTGCAGTCCGGAGAGGCTGACTTCGCCAGCATCTACGCCAAGCTTCAGGGGACCATCTCCACCTTGGACGCGCAGCTCCGGTCCAACCTGGCGCAGTGGGACGGCGAGGCACAGCAGGCGTACTACGTGGCCAAGGCCAAGTGGGACGCTGCGATGGCGAACATGCAGGTGGTGCTGAACAACCTGCGTTCGGTCATCGGCGAGGCGAACGTGAACTACTCCACGACTGAGGCGGCCAACGCCAACCTGTGGAACGGCTGAGTTAGCACGGCTGAGCGACGTGTCCGTCCGGTCCCCGGCAGCCAAGCCGGGGACCGGACGAATCGCCGCCAGGATCAAGGCAGAGCGATCAAGCAGGGCGACCTGGCGAACGATCTTGAATAACGCGAACCTTGAATAAGCACAGTGGCGTCATATCCGGGTCATGACGCCGTCTTAACGGATGACGGCGCAATGATGACGTTGCATTCTGGAGGCTGGTGATGGGGAACACGACGGGAACGGCGGTCCCGCAGGTCAGCGGGCCCAGCTATAGCGGCTACACAGCGCCAGCGCCCTGGAGCAGCCCGGCGGTGTCCGGGCACGACCTGCTGGTGCACATGCATGCGCTGCGTGATGTGGCCAGCAAGCTCGACGGCTTGGCCAACCAACTGCAGGGCTCGATCGCCGGCTGGGGCCAGAACGCGGCTCAGACACAGGGTGCGTTCGGGAACTGGTGGGCGGCCGGGATTCTCGCCTCCGTGGTCGGCAGAGCACACGCGGGCGTCGGTACGTTCAGCAACCAACTGCGGCAGGCGCACAGCGACACCGCCCGCCGCCTGACCATGACCGCGGACAAGTACGACGCTGCGGAGCAGCACATCAGCACGCTCATCAATGCCAGCAACGACCCGTCGTCGACGATCGTCGAGAGCGGCGGCAGCAACGTCGCCACGGATCCGGGGTACGGGCAGAACTGGACGCCCACCCAGCGGGCCAACTACGAGCGCGCCATGGCCATGGACAAGCGGATGGGCGGCGGTTCCGAGAACTGGACCGGCACCTATCCGGTCGTCGAAGGCACCTCGTTCGGCGCCAACGCCTGCTACTACTACACGTGGCAGGAAGTCCAGGCAATGCTGGAGGCGACCAACCCGGACGCCATCACAGCCGCCGGGCAGGCGTACCTGGACTTGTCGAACCAGCTGACCACCGTCACCGGCCAGCTCGCCGGCCATGCGAGCACCCTCGCGCAGAACTGGGGCGGTTCGACGGCGGTCACCGCGGTCAGCCAGATCCAGCAGCTCCACCAGACCGCCACGGACATGCAGGCCAACACCTACTCGGCAGGCACGGCGCTCCAGTGGTACGGCCCGGTGCTCGCCGCCTTCAAGAGCAGCGTGCCGCAGCCGACGTCCACGCACGCGGCCGCTACGAACGATGCCAACAAGGCAGCCAACCAGCACATGGATGCCCTCAACGGGCACATCCAGACCGCCTACTACAACATGCCAGGTGCGGTCAACAAGAACCTGCCCCCGGCACTGGCCGGGACCGGTGGCAGCGGCACCGCGGGTGGAGTGGGCTCTGGCGGCGGTGGCGGTGGCAACGTGCCCGGTATGACCGGCGGCTCGGGCTCTGTGCCCGGTGTCTCCCCCATGCCCGGCACCGGCGGTACCAACCCGAGCATCCCGGCGCCGCCCACGGTCGGCCCGCTTCCCAGTGGGCCGCACCCTCCGGGGGACACGCTGACCGGGATCCCACCCGGCACGATCACTCCGGTCGGCACCGGCCCGGGCGGCCCGGGTGGCCTGAACCCGCCCCCGCCCACGATCACCACCCCCGGTGGTGGTGGCGGCGGTGGCCTGGGTGTGCTTCCCCCGATCCCCACCGGTGGTGGCGGCGGTGGCAGTGGCGGTATCACCGGCACCGGCACTGGTGGCCGTGGCGGCGGAGCACCAGGCGAGGAGGACCCGATCCCCGGCGAGCCCGAGCCCGGCTTCCCCGGCGGTGACTTCCCCGGCGGTGGCGGCTTCCCGGCGGGCATCGGCACCATCGGCGGCGAGCCTGGCCCCATTGGTGAGGTGTCCGGGTTCGGTGACCCCCCGACGATCGGCCCCACCGGCATGATCAGCGGTGGTCAGGGCGGCATGACCAGCGAGGATCTCGCCTCTGGCGATGCGGCCATGGGCGAAGGAATGGGCGGTTCCGGCGGCGTCCCGATGATGGGCATGGGCGGCATGTCCGGTGGCGCCGGTGAGGGCGGAATAGGCCGCGGCCGCGCGTCCTGGACCACCGAGGACGAGGGCACCTGGGGACCGGATGGCGCCGCCCCCGGCGCGGACGGTGCCATGGCCGAGGACGGAATGCCCGGCATGATGCCGTTCAGCAGCACGAGTGGCCAGGGCCAGGAGCGGAACAGGTCCAGGCAGGCATGGATGTTCGAGGAGGAAGACATCTGGGGCACCGGCCAGCCCACCGTCCCCCCGGTCATCAGCCAGAACTAGTAGGGCCGGGGAGCTGGCTAGGCGTGCTCACTGATCTTCGATCAGTTTCGCCGTCGGCTCCCCGGTCGTGCTTGCCCGGGGAGCGACCCCACGGACCCCCACGGTGCGGGTTGCGGGTAGTGGATTCGGTGTCTGGTGCGATGCAGCTGGGCTGCATCGCGGGCTGATGACGTCTGGGAGACCGTAGGCTCTGTCCGTGAGAAAGATACGCCGTTCGGTTCGGGTCGTTACTGTCGGTGTGGCCATTGCGGTCGTGACGGGTGGGTGCAGTGGCGGGCATCCGGCGGCATCCCACCCACCGGCTAGCCGGACGGCGGACAGCGGCAGCAGCCCGTCGTCGGCGGTTCCGACCGGTGCCGAGCTGGCCAAGCTGCTGCCGCCACATGCGTCACTGCCCCCCGGCTGGCAGGAACCACAGTCGGACATCCACGACGCTGCCAACTCGGGATCCGCGATCAAGCCGCCGATTCCGGCTTTCGGCTCCATCCCGTCCCTGTACCACCAGTGCGGCAACTGGAGCCTGCAGCTCAACCCGGATGAGCTGTCGTTCCTCTGGCGATCCTCGGATGCGGACGCCCTGGTGAGCCCGCCCAACCTGCCAGCCCCTTCACGGTTCGTGTCGCTGGCCCTGTCCGCCTTCCAGCCGGGGAACGTCAGCAAGCAGTTCGCCTGGGATGTCGCGTTCGCCAAGCGCTGCCACACCTACCGGTTCAAGGACCACAGCCCGGTCACCGTCACCGCCACCTCGGTGGCCGGGCCGGGCGATCAGAACCTGTACGTCCAGCTGGTCAACCCCACCACCTATCAAGGCCAGTTCCTCCGCATTCACATCGGCGTCCTGCTCGCCCGCATCGGGAATGTGATCATCGGTGTCGAGCAGTCCGGCACGGAGAATGTCCCGGGTAACCCTGTCATGCCGTTCAGCGGCTTCACGTCGATGGCGTCCTGGCTCGCCAAGTCCGTCAGGTCCCTGACCGGAAGCACGTGACTGCGCAGTTCCTCAGGCCTGGTCGCACACCGGCTGGGTCAGCCCACCGGCACCCGGTCCGCTGCCGTCCAGCTCAGCACCTTCTGGGTGATATCACCGATCTTTACGCCGCGGGCCGGTTCACCGGCGACGTCAAAGGTGTCCTTGATGCAATCCACCGTGTGCAGCGTGGCGGCACTGCCTGAAACGGCAGGAAGCCCGGCACTATGCGGCCATGCATGGAGCCGGGGACGCCGGCTGGTACGTCAGACGTTGAAGCCGAGGGCGCGGAGCTGCTCGCGGCCATCCTCGGTGATCTTGTCGGGGCCCCACGGCGGCAGCCATACCCAGTTGATCCGCAGGTCGGCCACCAGGCCTTCCAGGGCGGCGTGCGCCTGCTCCTCGATCACGTCGGTGAGCGGGCAGGCGGCGCTGGTGAGCGTCATGTCGACGGTGGCCACCCGGTCCTCGTCCACGGTCACCCCGTACACCAGGCCGAGGTCCACCACGTTGATGCCCAGCTCTGGATCGACCACGTCGCGCATGGCCTCGATGACGTCGTCGTTCTCCGGCAGCGAACCCGCCGCCTGCGCCGCCGTGTCCGAACCGGTCGTCTGCTCGGTCATGATGATGCCTCCTCGACCGCCCTGCTGGTGGCATCCTTCCAGGCCATCCAGCCGAGCAGTGCGCACTTGATTCTGGCTGGGTACTTCGATACCCCGGTAAACGCCACCGCATCCTCGAGCAGATCTTCGTCTGGCTCGCCCATGCCCTTGGACCGCATGAGCGCCAGGAACTCCTCGAACACCGCCATCGCGTCGCCGACGCTCTTGCCGATGACCAGGTCGGTCATGACCGACGCGCTGGCCTGGCTGATCGAGCAGCCCAGCGCGTCGTAGGACACGTCGGCCATGGCCTGCTCGCCGCCAGCCTCCTTGAGGCAGACCCGCACGGTCAGCTCATCGCCGCACAGCGGGTTGACGTGATGCACCTCGGCGTCATAAGGCTCCCGCAGGCCGCGGTGGTGCGGGTTGCGGTAGTGGTCCAGGATGATCTCCTGGTACATCGACTCGAGTTCCATCACATCCCCTTTGAAGGCCTGACCAGCGGTAACCTTCAAACTTCCGCGAGCTTTCGAATGACATTCATACAACACTGCGGCAGTGGCCGGATATGCCCCGGTCTACCCCCTGGCGAAGAACCGCTGCGCCTTGCGGATCCCCGCTGCGAGGGCGTCGGCTTCCTCCTGGGTGTTGTACAGATAGAACGACGCACGGGTGCTCGACTGCACCCCGAACGCGCGGTGCAGCGGCCAGGCACAATGGTGGCCCGCCCGCACCTCGATGCCCAGGTCGTCCAGGATCTGGCTGACGTCGTGCGGGTGCACGTCGTCGACGGTGAAGGAGATGGCACTCCCCCGGCTCGCCTGATCGGCCGGGTCGGCCGGGCCGAGGATCCGCACCCCGTCGACCGTGGCCAGCGCGGCCAGGGCGTGAGAGATCAGCCGCTCCTCGTGGGCCCTGATCTCGTCCAGGCCGATCTCGGACAGGTAGTCGATGGCCGCACCCAGGCCGACCGCCTGGGCGATCGGCATCGTGCCGGCCTCGAACTTGTGCGGCGGCGCGGCGAACGTCGTCCGGTCCATCCAGACACTCTCGATCATCTCGCCGCCGCCCAGGAACGGCGGCATCTCATCCAGCAGCTCGGCCCGCGCCCAGAGCACCCCGATGCCGGTCGGGCCACACATCTTGTGCCCGGTGAAGCCCAGGAAGTCGGCGCCGAGCGCGGTCACGTCCACCGGCATGTGCGGGACCGACTGGGCGGCATCCACCAGCACCAGCGCGCCCACCGCGTGCGCGGCGTCCGCGATCATCCGCACCGGGTTGATGGTGCCGAGCACGTTGGACTGGTGCACCAGGGCGACGAGCTTCGTCCGCTCGGTGATCAGGTCGCCGAGGTTCGAGATGTCCAGCCTGCCGTCCGGGGTCACACCGAACCAGCGCAGCGCCGCACCGGTCCGCTGGCACAGCAACTGCCAGGGGACGATGTTGGAGTGGTGCTCCATCTCGGTGATGACTACCTCGTCGCCGGGGCCCAGGGCGAACCGGCCCGGCCCACCCGCGGCGGTGGCGTTGCTCATCGAGTAGGCGACCAGGTTGATGGCCTCTGAGATGTTCTTGGTGAAGACGATCTCGGTTTCGTCCCGGGCGCCGATCAGCTCCCCGGCCTTGATCCTCGCGCCCTCGTAGGCCTCGGTGGCCTCTTCCCCGAGCTGGTGGCTGGCCCGGTGGATGTTCGCGTTGTGCCGCTCGTAGAAGTCGTCCAGCGCGTCGATCACCTGGCGCGGCTTCTGCGAGGTGTTCGCGCTGTCCAGGTAGATCAGCGGCTGCCCGCCCCGGACCTGCCGCTCCAGGATGGGGAAGTCCTTGCGGATCCGGGTGGTGTCGAAGGTCATGCCGGCGCACCCAGGCTCAGGAACTTCTCGTAGCCCTCGTTCTCCAGCTCCTCGGACAGCTCGGCGCCGCCTTCGGCCACGATCCGCCCGCCGACGAACACGTGCACGAAGTCGGGCCGCACATACCGCAGGATCCGGGTGTAGTGGGTGATCAGCAGGACTCCGTGGCCCTCCTCCTCCCGGTACCGGTTGACCCCCTCGGACACGACCTTGAGCGCGTCGATGTCCAGCCCGGAGTCGGTCTCGTCGAGGATCGCGATCTTCGGGCTGAGCAGTTCGAGCTGCAGGATCTCGTGCCGCTTCTTCTCGCCGCCGGAGAAGCCCTCGTTCAGGTTCCGCTGGGCGAACTCGGGATCGATGGACAGCGCGGCCATGGACGAGCGGAGCTGCTTGGTGAAGTCGCGCAGCTTGGGCGCCTGACCGCGGACCGCGGTCACCGCGGTGCGCAGGAAGTTGGACACCGATACCCCGGGCACCTCGACCGGGTACTGCATGGCGAGGAACAGCCCGGCCCTGGCCCGCGCGTCCACGCTCATCGCCGTCACATCCTCGCCGTCCAGCAGGATCGACCCGCTGGTCACGTGGTACTTCGGGTGCCCGGCGATGGCATACGCGAGGGTGGACTTGCCGGAGCCGTTCGGGCCCATGATGGCGTGCGTCTGCCCGGCAGGCACGGCGAGATCGACGCCGCGCAGAATCTCCCGGCTGCCGCCGGCCGCTTCCTCCACGCTGACGTGCAGGTCACGGATCTCAAGGGTGGCCATTGCCTCTCCTGGTTCAGCTCTCTATGTTTTGGGCGAGCGCCACGTAGACGTCGTCGCCCTCGATCTTCACCTGGTAGGTCGCCACCGGCTCGGTGGCCGGCGGCCCGGTGGGCTGGCCGGTGCGCAGGTCGAAGCAGGACCCGTGCAGCCAGCACTCCACCGTGTGGTCGTAGATCTCGCCCTCCGACAGTGGTACCTCGGCGTGCGAGCAGACGTCGCGCAGCGCGTACACATCGCCGCCGGTCGCGATGATGGCGACGGGCTCGCTGTCCACCTCCACCCCGATGGCTCCCTCGCCGGGGAGGTCGGACAGAGCGCAGGCGCGGGTGAACCCGCCCGGCGACTGCTGCGCGGTCATGCCAGCTCCAGTTCGATCCCGGCCGCGATGCGCTGAGCCACCTGCGGCACGCCGATCCGGTCGATCAGCGTGCCGAAGAAGCCCCTGATGACCAGCCGCCGCGCTTCGGCCTCGGGGATACCCCTGGCCATCATGTAGAACAGGTGCTGGTCCTCCAGTCGCCCGCTGGCGCTGGCGTGCCCGGCCCCGGTCACCTCGCCGGTCAGGATCTCCAGGTTGGGCACGGAGTCGACCCGGGTGCCGTCGGTCAGCACCAGGTTCCGGTTGTACTCGTAGGTGTCCGTGCCGGTGGCCTCGGGCCGGATCAGCACGTCGCCGATCCAGACCGCGTGCGCGTCCTGGCCCTGCAGCGCGCCCTTGTAGGTGACCCGGCTGCGGCAGTTGGGCATGCCGTGGTCGACGAACAGCCGGTGCTCCAGGTGCTGACCCGCGTCGGCGAAGTACAGGCCGGTCAACTCGGCGTCGCCGCCCGGGCCGTCGTAGCGCACCTCGGTGCCGAGCCGGACCACCGATCCGCCGAGGCTGACCGCGGCGTGCCGGAGCCGGGCGTCCCGGCCCAGCGTGGCGTAGTGGTAGGAGACGTGCACCGCGTCGTCGGCCCAGTCTTGCAGGCTGACCACCGACAGCGCCGCGCCGTCGCCCACCACGAGCTCGACGTTGTCGGCGTAGGTGGCGCTGCCGCGGTGGTCGATTACCACCACGGCCCGCGACAGCGGCTCGGCCTGTACCAGCAGGTGGCCGTAGCCGGCGCCGCCGTGGCCGGTGACCGTGACGACCGTCGGCCGGGACGCGTCGGCCTCCGCGGGCACCGTGATCACGGTGGCCTCGTCGAACGACGCGTACGCCTGGGCGCTGATCCGGTCGGCCGGGATGAAGGTGCGGGCGGCGTGAGCCACGGACCGTTCGGCCGAAGAGGTCTTCACCTCAGGGGCCGGGTCCACGTCCACTTCCACGCCCGCCGTCGGCGACGGTACCGGCGGAGAATCGGTGTGCAGGCCGCGCAGCCGGCGCAGCGGGGTGAACCGCCACTCCTCCTCGCGACCGCTGGGCACGCCGAAGTCCGCCGGGTCGTAGGACCTGTGCTCGTGCAGCCTGCTCACGGGAGCGGACTCGATCGCCCCCTGCAATCCAGCCGACATCAGCCGACCGCCCCCTCCATCTGGAGCTCGATCAGCCGGTTCAGCTCGAGCGCGTACTCCATGGGCAGCTCACGGGCGATCGGCTCGACGAACCCGCGGACGATGGTGGCCATCGCCTCGTCCTCGGTCATCCCGCGGCTCATCAGGTAGAACAGCTTGTCCTCGGAGATCTTCGACACGGTCGCCTCGTGGGCCATCTCCACGTCGTCCTCGCGGACGTCCACGTACGGGTAGGTGTCGCTGCGGCTTACCGTGTCGACCAGCAGCGCGTCGCACTTGACGTTGGACTTGGAGTGCTCGGCGCCCTCCTGCACGTTGACCAGCCCGCGATAGGAGGTCCGGCCGCCGGCTCGCGCCACCGACTTGGAGATGATGGTCGAGGAGGTGTTCGGCGCGCAGTGCACCATCTTGGCCCCCGCGTCCTGGTGCTGGCCCGCGCCCGCGAACGCGACCGAGAGCGTCTCGCCCCGGGCGTGCTCGCCCATCAGGTAGACCGCCGGGTACTTCATCGTCACCTTGGAGCCGATGTTGCCGTCGATCCACTCCATCGTCGCGCCCTGCTGGGCGACGGCCCGCTTGGTCACCAGGTTGTAGACGTTGGCGGACCAGTTCTGGATCGTGGTGTAACGGCAGCGCGCGTCCTTGCGCACGATGATCTCGACCACCGCGGAATGCAGCGAGTCGGACTTGTAAATGGGCGCGGTGCAGCCCTCGACGTAATGAACGTAGGCGCCCTCGTCCACGATGATCAGGGTCCGCTCGAACTGGCCCATGTTCTCGGTGTTGATCCGGAAATAGGCCTGCAGGGGGATTTCTACTTTTACGTTCTTAGGCACGTAGATGAACGAGCCGCCGGACCATACCGCGGTGTTCAGCGCGGCGAACTTGTTGTCGCCCGGCGGAATCACGGTGCCGAAGTACTGGCGGAACAGATCCGGCTGCTCCCGCAGCGCGGTGTCCGTGTCGAGGAAGATAACGCCCTTTTCCTCGAGGTCTTCCCTGATCTTGTGGTAGACCACCTCGGACTCGTACTGGGCGGCCACGCCCGCGATGAGCCGCTGCTTTTCCGCCTCGGGTATGCCGAGCCGGTCGTAGGTGTTCTTGATATCGGCGGGCAGTTCGTCCCAGCTCGCGGCCTGCTTCTCGGTGGAGCGGACGAAGTACTTGATGTTGTCGAAGTCGATTTCCGACAGGTCGGCGCCCCAGGTGGGCAGCGGCTTGCGGCCGAAGGACTTCAGGCCCTTCAGCCGCAGGTCGAGCATCCACTCCGGCTCGTTCTTGCGCGCCGAGATGTCACGGACCACCTCTTCGGATAGGCCGCGACGCGCGGACGCGCCCGCCACGTCCGAGTCGGCCCAGCCGAACCTGTACGTGCCCAGCCCTTCGAGCTGTTCTTGCGTGGTGGTCATGTCAAGAGCCCTCCGGACTCTGCGGTGATTTCGGTAGTTACGCCGTGTTTTATAACAGATTTCACCGGGCGGACCTTCCCGGCGCCCGTGACGTGAGTGACGTGCGTGGTGCAGATCCCGTCGCCGTGCGCGATGGTAGCGAGGCGCTGCACCGGCGTGCCGAGCAGCCTGCCGAACGCCTCCGTTTCCGCCTCGCACAACTGCGGGAACTTGGCCGCCACGTGCGCGACCGGGCAGTGGTGCTGGCAGAGCTGCTCGCCGGCCGGCCCGGCCGCCCCGACCGCGGGCGCCGGGCCCGCGGAGGCGGCGTAACCGTCGGCTGACAGCGCCTCGGCCAGCGCCTGGACCCGCGTGGCGAGCTCGCCCTGGGCCACGACCGGCGCGTACCGGCGCTCCAGGTCGGACAGCTGCCGGCGGGCGAACTCGGCGACCGCGTCCGGGCCCGCCGTCTCGGCGAGGAACCGCAGCGCGCCCGTGGCCAGGTCATCGTAGGCGTGCTCGAACGCGCTGCGCCCGGCGTCGGTGATGATGAAGACCTTGGCTGGCCGCCCCCGGCCGCGGTTCCCGTAGGTCCTGGCCGTCCTGGTCTCGATCAGGCCCTCGGCCAGGAGGTTGTCCAGGTGCCGCCGGATGGCGGCCGGGGTGAGCCCGAGCCGACTGCCCAGCGTCGCGGCGGTCGATGGCCCGAGTTCCAGGATCAGCCGCGCGACCTGGCCCTTGGTCGGGCCGTCGACTGATCGCACGTTTTTCACAACATCATTGTGCCGTAAATAGGCCTTCGGGCGCAAACTTTTGGCAACGTCGACGTGACGTAAATCACGTCGACGTGGATGCGTCCGGCGCCTTGAGACCCAGGACGCGCGCGGCGTTGCCGCCCGCGATCTTGGCCACCTCGTCCGGGCTCAGCGGCAGCGTGTCGAGCAGAGCGCGGCCGGCGGCGTTGGAGCCGAACGGGTAGTCGACGCTGAACAGCACCCGGTCCACCCCGAGGACCTGCACCGTGCACATGACCGGCGGGATGCTGAACAGCCCGCTGGTGGTCACCCAGATGTTGCGCCGGAAGTACTCTGACGGCTCCCGGGCCATGCTGTCCACGCGCAGCATCGCATCGATCCGGGCCAGCATGAACGGCAGCATCTCCCCGCAGTGCCCGACGATCATGCTCAAGCCGGGATGACGGTCGAACACGCCGGTGGCGATCATGCGCAGCACGTGCAAGCCGGCTTCGGCATGCCAGCCCCAGGCGCCGGTAGCCAGCCGGGCCGCCACGCCCGGCGGCAGTCCGCTGTACAGCACCTCGCGCAGGGCCGCCGAGGGCGCCGCGGGGTGGAGGTAGAGCGGCACGTCGAGCCGTTCGAACCGGTCGAGCAGCGGTTCGAACCTCGCGTCGTCCAGGAACGCGTCATTGGAGCCGAGGGTGCTGTTGACCAGGGCGCCGACCAAGCCGAGCTCGACAGTGGCACGTTCCAGCTCGTCGGCGGCGGCCTGCGGATCGGCGGTGGGCAGGGTGGCGAAGCCCGCGAACCGGTCCGGGTGGGCGCGGACCGCCGCGGCCAGCTGGTCGTTGGCCTCGCGGGCGCGGGCCAGGCCTTCGGCCCCGGTGCGGGCTTGCGCGGCCGGGGCCACGTGGGAGATGACCTGGAGGTCGATGCCGTTCGCGTCCATGTCGGCCAGCCGCAGCGGGCCGAGGTCGCGCAACTGGTCGCCGACCCGGGGCCCCCACACGGCCAGCTGGCCGGTGCCCGGCGGCGCGGCCAGCTCGGCGGTCCAGAAGTGCTCTTCCAGCGCAATCGTTCGCACCGGGCTATTGTGTCGCACCCGGCCGCGGTCGTACCCGGCTACCGTCGCCCAGGTGCCTCAGGCGACGCGGCCGGTCAGGCCGTCGGGCATGAAATCGGCCAGATACGCGTCGAGGTCGGGCTTGTCCGGCAGCAGCATGTGCCGGACCCAAGCGTCGCGCTCGTGGGCGATCGGCGGCAGCTCCCACACGCAGCCGATCCAGGGACGGTCCTCGATCACCATGAAGTGCGTCGGGTCGGCGTCGGGACAGCCCAGCGCGGGCTGGGCCGCCGCCGCGCCCCGGAAGTGCAGCACGTTGTCCCAGACCCAGCTGTAGGCGTTCAGGTAGGCCGCGTTGTCGCCGCGGCTGCGGTGCACCACGATGAAGGTGGCGGGCGGGGTCTCGTCCCGCTCGGGCAGCAGCCGGGGCAAGATCGCGAACGCGGCCCGCTCGATCTCGGGCTCGACACCGTCCGGGCCCGGGGTGACGTGGTAGCGCTTGACGCTGCGCCCGGCGACCTCGATCGCGGGCCGGGCGCGCAGGAACTTCTCGGTAAAGGCCATGACCGCACGCTAGGGCCGATCTGCTGACACCTCGTGTCAGTAGAGTGGAGCATGCGCGCGAGCCGGCTGGTCTCGATCCTGCTCTTGCTCCAGTCCAGGGGCCGGATGACCGCGGCGCAGCTCGCCACCGAGCTCGAGGTCTCGGTGCGCACCGTGTACCGCGACGTGGAGTCGCTGCACGAGGCCGGCATCCCGCTGTACGGCGACGCCGGGCACCGCGGTGGCTACCAGCTCCTCGACGGCTACCGCACCCGGCTGACCGGGCTGAACGCCGCCGAGGCCCAGGCGCTGTTCCTGTCCGGCCTGCCCGGGCCCGCCGCCGAGCTGGGCCTGGGCCCGGTGCTCGCGGCAGCCCAGCTCAAGCTGCTGGCGGCGCTCCCGCCCGGGCTGGGCGAGCAGGTCGGGCGGGTCCAGGCCCGGTTCCACCTGGACGCGCCCGGCTGGTACTCCGCCCCGGATGAGGTCCCGCTGCTGCCCGCCGTCGCGGGCGCGGTCTGGCATGGTCGCGCGCTGCAGGTCCGGTACCGGCGCTGGAAGGAGCCGACCGACGTCGACCGGCGGCTGGAGCCCTACGGGCTGGTCCTTAAGGCTGGCCGCTGGTACCTGGTGGCGGCCCCGGGACCGCGTACCTACCGGGTCGACCAGATCCTGGACCTGCGCGTGCTGGATGAGGAGTTCGGCGTGCCGGACGGCTTCGAGCTGGCCCGGTACTGGCAGGGATACCTGGCCGACTTCCGCGCTCACCTGCACCGGGCCGACGCCGTGGTCCGGCTGGCGCCCCCCGCCGCGGCCAAGCTGTCCGACGAGGCCCGGCTGTCCGACGAGGCCCGGCTGTCCGACGGGGCCCGGCTGTCCGACGAGGCCCGGCTTTCCGACCCGGCCGAGGCCGGGGGCTGGGTGCGCGCGGTGATTCCGATCGAGTCGGTGGAGCAGGCGTGCCGCGAGTTCCTGGCCCTCGGCGCGGACATCGAGGTGCTGGAGCCGCCCGCGCTGCGGGCCCGCCTGGCCGCAGCCGCCCGGGCCACGGCTGCGTTGTACGAGTGAAGCGCGTAACCACCTGCCCCAACGATAGGCTCAGATCGCTCCTATACCAACGGCGGGCCATTATCTGTTCGATCGCCGTTGGGCGGCGAGTCTCGTGTGACCTCGGCTGCCGGTGGTGCCAGTAAGAGCATTGTTACCTGGCCGACGTTCCAAGGAGGCTGTGCCACTCGGCCGGTCTTACGGGATGATGCCGACCGTGATCCCGGCCACGCCGCTGAAATGGTCGGCGGGGCCGCGGACCACGGTGTCGGCCCGCGCCGCGACCCGCAGCGGTTCGGCGATCTGGTCGAGCAGGGCCTCGGCCGCTTGGTCGTGCGCCTGCACGATCAGCTGGCTAAGCCGGGCCGAGTTGCCCAGCCGCAGCCCGCTGCGCAGCACCCGGGTCGCATCCAGGATCACCGCCAGCTGGTCCACCGCCGAACGGTCCGACCTCCACCGCGGATCGGCCGCCGGCCAGCGGGTCAGGTGCAGCGATACCGCGTCCTCGTGCTCGCGGTAGAACCGCTGGTACATGTGCTCGGTCAGGAACGGCGCGAACGGCGCGAACAGCCCGAGCAGCGCCCGGAACGAATCCCGCAGCGTCCACCGCGCGCTGGCCTGGTCGACCCGGTCCTTGACCATTTCGAGGTACCGGTCGCAGTAGATCGACCAGAACATCCGGGAGGCGGCCTGGTGGGCCTGCATGTAGTCGTAGGCCTCGAACGCCGCCGTGGCCTCGTCGATCGTGTCGGCCAGGTGCGACAGCACCCACCGGTCCACGATGTCCCGCTCCCCCGGCTCCGGCGGCGGGCCGCTCGAGTCGAGCTCGCCCAGGTGCAGGGACACGAACCGGCCCACGTTCCACAGCTTGACCGTGAACTTCCGGCCGGTCCGCACGTCCTTCTCGTTGTACTTCAGGTCGGTGCCGATGCGGCCGCGGGTGGCCCACAGCCGCAGCGCGTCCGCGCCGTACCTGCCCATCACGTCGTCCGGGACGTACCGGTTGTATCCGTCCGGGCCTGTCGATTTGTCGAGATCTCGCTTAGACAGCTTCTTGCCCTGCTCGCTGAGCCCCCAGCCGGAGATCAACGCGGTCCGCCACGGCACCCGTCCGAACAGCAGCTCGGACTGCACCACGGAGTAGAACAGCCAGGTCCGGATGATCTCGAACGCCTGCACCCGCATCGACATCGGGGCCAGCGCGGGATCGCCCCCTAGAGTCCCGCCGAGCGCCCACCCGTCGTTGATCTGCGGGCTCAGCGACGAGGTCATCCAGGTGTCCATCACGTCCAGGTCCCCGGTCAGCTCGCCGTGACCGCAGCTTGGGCAGGCCTGCGCGGGCGGCTTGTCGGTGAGCGGATCGACCGGCAGGTCCTCGAGCCGCGCCAGGACCGGCGAGTCGCACGAGGCGCAGAACCAGACCGGGAACGGTACTCCGTAGCGCCGCTGCCGGGTGATGTTCCAGTCCCACTTGAGCCCGTCGATCCAGTCTTCCAGCCGCCGCCGCATGAACGGCGGGATCCAGTCCAGCTCGGCCGTCCGAGCCCGGAACCGGTCGGCGTGCTCGCGCACCGCGATGAACCACTGCGGCCTGATCTGGAACTCAACCGGGGTCTGGCACCGATCGTGCACCCCGACCACCTGCCGGATCGGCACGCTGGAGACCAGTAGCCCGGCCTCGTCCAGTGCCTTGACGATGGCCGAACGCCCCTGGGTTACGGTCAGCCCGGCGAACGGTCCCGCCCGCTCGCCCAGGCGCCCGTCCGGCTCCACCACCAGCCGCAGGGCCAGGTGGTCGCGCCGCCACCGCAACACGTCCGCGCTGTCGCCGAACGTGCACACCATCATCAGCCCGGTGCCGAACTCCGGATCCACGTCCTGGTCGGCCAGGACCGGCACCTCGTAGCCGAACAGCGGCACTCGTGCCGTGGTCAGCCCTTGGTAGCGGGTGTCGGCGGGATTGTGGTACAGCGCCACGCAGGCCGGCAGCAGTTCGGGCCGGGTGGTCGCGATCTCCAGGTCGCCGCCGAACCTGATGGTGTGCAACCTGCTGGTCCGCTCCAGGTCCTCCACGTCGGCCTGGGCCAGCGAGGTGCGGTCCTCCGGGCACCACAGGACCGGGTCCTGCGCCCGCCGCAAGTAGCCCGTCTCGTGCAACTTGACGAAGCTGGTCTGGGCGGTCCGCTGGCAGCGGACGTCGATGGTCGAGTAGCGCAGCGCCCAGTCCACTGACAGGCCCAGCCGCCGCCACAGGTCCTCGTACGTTTCGGCCGTGTGCTGGGTCTCGGCCAGGCACAGCGCGACGAACTCGGCCCGCGGCATGTCCACCGCCCGCACACCGTAGGCTTGCTCGACGTACCGCTCGGTGGGCAGCCCGTTGTCGTCGAACCCGATCGGGTAGAACACCCGCTCGCCCCGCATCCGCCGGTACCGCACGATGAAGTCGGGCTGCGAGTAGCTCATCGCGTGGCCCACGTGCAGGTGCGCCGCCGACACGGTCGGCGGCGGCGTATCTACGCTGAACACCGGCCCGTACCCATTACGGTCATAGCGGTAGACGTCGTGCGACTCCCACAGGGCCCGGGCGGCCGCCTCGACCGCCCGGTGGTCGTACTCGCCGGGTTCCATAGGAAGGGAAGGTATCTGCTCCGGGACGTGCATCTTAAATTCTTTTCTGGCCGAACGGACCACGGTTCTCGCCCCGCGTGACCTGACGAGCGAACCGCGGGGTGACCAGATACATCTTGGGAGTCGGCGCCGTGAATTCTCCGTGGTGCCGCATGCCGTAGCTAGGTGCCGGGGAATGAACGTGGTACGAACGAACCAGCCGGCCCGACCGAGAAAGCCCAGGAAGATAGAGACAAGCGCCGCCATGCCTGCCCCGCGTCCCGAGATCGCCGACCTGCTCGAGGTGGACGTCCCGCCCGACGTCAAGGTGATCACGGTCAGTGACTTGCACCTGCCCCCGGTCCGGACGGACGTCTCGGGGCGGTCCTGCGAGATGCTGGCGCGCCATCTGGCCGGGGAGCCGGGGACGCCCACCGTGGTCCTGGCCGGGGACGTGATCGAGCTGCTCGGCTCCCCCGGGTCGACGGCCACCGAGATCCTGCGCCCGCACGAGGACCTGTGCGCGGCGCTGCTGGACGTGACCGCGCGTGGCGGGCAGGTCATCTACACCATCGGCAACCACGACGCCGACCTGGCCTGGGACGTCAAGGCGGCGGACGCGGTGCGGGAGATGACCGGGGCCCGGCTGTGCCTGGCCGCGGACCTGGTCCTGGCCGACGGCAAGAAGATCCGGGTGGAACACGGCCACCAGCTCGACCCGTACAACTGCTTCTGCGACGCGCGCAACCCGCTGGATACCCCCATGGGTCACCACATCGTCCGGGAGGTCGTCCCCCGGATCGAGTTCCTAGGCCGGGGCTGGGTCGACGGCGCGCACGAGATGGCGGACCCGGGCGACTTTCCGTCCTTCATCGGCTCCCGGCTCGTCTACCGCAAGCTGGGCCGCCACCTTTGGTGGCTGATCGCTATCCCGCTCGCGATCCTGGTCTTGGTCCGGATCCCCGAGTTCGGGCTCGCCGCGGTCAGGTCCAGATATCCGGACACCGACGTGTGGGTGCACCGGGCCGAGATCCTCGGTTACGGCGCGATCGCGGACCTCCTCGTGATCGCCGCGCTGGTGGCTATCGTGGCCCGGCGCGCGTGGGTGTCGATCAGCGCGCTGGCCCTGGACAAGCGGGGCTACG
>DASXMU010000422.1:0-2135 GCA_036495485.1 Streptosporangiaceae bacterium | reverse complement strand
TGACGCAGGTCGTGGACCCGGGGGCCGTGGCCCCGGCCTCCGTGGGGAATGCGGGCCTGCCACAAGAACCGGCGGAAATTGTGGTTGATGTTGGCGAGTGTCAGCGGGCGACCGGCCGTGCCGGGGAAGAACCAGTCCCCGCCGGTGCGCCCGGCCACCTGGGCGTGGTAGTCAGCAAGCCGTTGCCGCAGCGTGGCGCTGACGGGCACCTGCCGGTCCTTGCCGCCCTTGCCGTCGCGGATAGTCAGCACGCCGGCCTCGACGTCGACGTCGCCGAAGTGCAGCAGCCGGGCTTCAGAAGCACGCAGGCCGCAGGCGTAGATCGTGCGGAACAGCACCGGCATGACCGGGTGCCGGAACGGGACCTGACAGTCGTAATGGCACCGGTCGGTCTGAGCGAACAGGGCCGCCAGCTCGGCGTCGGCGTAAATGTGCGGCACGTACCGGGCGGGCCTGGGCAGCGTCCCGCCGGGCAGCACGTAGGCCTCGATGCCGCGCCGGCCCAGCCATCGGGCCAGCTCCCGCACCGGCGCGGCCAGGGCCTGCAGGGTCGCCGGCGTGACCCCGCGCTGCCGGGCTGCGGTGATCCACGCCTCGACCGATGCCCTGTCCGGTGCCTGCAGCCCGGGAAACTCAGCCCGGCAGAACGCGGCGAACCGGGCCAGCACCCGCTCCCCGGTGTCGTACTTGTAGCCTGTGGCGCGTTTCTCGGTGACTAGCGCCGTGATCGCGCCGGTCATCGTGATCGCGGCGGTCACCGTGACACCTGCGGTGCCGGGGCGTCCGGGTCCAGCGCGCACTTGGCGAGCAGGCCGAGGGAGGATTTAAGGTAAACGCCGGTTGACTGGACCGACAGGTGGCCGAGGATGTCGGCGATCTGCTCGACCGGCGTGCCGTCCTCCATCAGGCGTGTGGCCAGCGAATGCCTGAGCGAGTGCATGCCATGACGGCGTTTGCCGCTCACCGGGACGTGCGCGGCCCGGGCGTGCTTGACGAGGATTCCATGCAGATGCTCCTGGTCGGAGAACGGGCCGATCGGAGCGTGGTGCCGCACGAACACCTGCGGGACATCACAGGCCGGACGGCCATGGCGGATGTAGTCGATCACCGCCCAGCCGACGTCCTTCAGCAGCGGCAGCTGCACTCGCTGCCCGGTCTTGGCCTGCGTCACCAGCAACTGGTTGCCCGGCCAGTCGAAGTCGGCGAACTCCAGCCGGCGGATGTCAGCGCCGCGCAGCCCGAGCCTGGCGATCAGCAAGATGATCGCGTAGTCCCGTTTCCCGCATGGGTTGTCCCGGTCGATCGCCTCGATGATCCTGGCGACCTCACCCGGACCCCACACCGACGGGATCCTGGCCTGCCGGGCTGAGCGTGCCGCCGGCACCGCCTGCAGACAGCGGGCGTCGGCCAGGTGCTCAGCAGCGGCGAACCGCAGGAAGGACCGCACTGCGCACAGCTTCTGCTCGACGGTCTTGAACTGATAGCCGGCCAGCGTCGCAACGAACCCCGCGATCACGGCAGCGTCACAGCAGGCCAGCCCGCCCCTGGTGCCGCAGAACGCGACGAACTCACCGGCCAGCGTCCCGTAGGTCCCCACCGTCGAGGCCGACCGCCCGGCAGCGCGCAAGTACTCCTGGAACCGGGCGATCGCCTCGCCGCCGGGACCATCCAGCTTGCTCACCGAGCGGCTATAGCGCCGCAGCACCGCCCCGTGGACCGCGTAGTCCTCCAGCGTCTGGGCGACCCGGAACAAGTACACATCGGTTCGCTTCAGCGTGCCGGCCTGCTCTTTGGCGAAGAAACCGCACGCGTCACCGGCCCACGCCATCGCCGAGTCCAGAGAGAACTCCTCGATACCGTGAGCGGCGAAGTACTTCTGCATCCGCCGCCAGCATCCCCGGTACCACTTCATAGTCGAGTCTTTGTAACCAAGGCGCCGCAACTCCGCGTCCAGGTCCCGCACCAGCGCAGACAAAGTAGCCATGACCGCAGACCTCCCGATCATCTGGGCCCAGCCCATGCCAGGCCGCATGATCGAGATGATCTGCTTGTTATGCGCAGTTTTCGAGTGCACGCAACACGCTCACCAGCACCGGAAGGCCAGCGCTGCGCATAACCCCGCACTGTTCATAAGG
>DASXMU010000421.1:0-7073 GCA_036495485.1 Streptosporangiaceae bacterium | reverse complement strand
AGGTTCCGCTTCAATCCCGGCACCGCGAGCGGAGTCTCCTGCATGTTCTCCTCCTCACCGAGAGCTGTTCCCTCAGTCTCTCGCCACCAGAACCACCATGGAAAGCGCAAAACATCCGAAATAATGATCTGACCAGCCGCGGCCGGGGGGTGCCTAGCGCTAACGATCACTGCGGATCTAGGGTGGCCGGAACAGCACGTCATCCGGCAGCAGGCGGGAGCGCAGATGAAGACCAGAGCGGCGGTACTCCGTGGGACCGGGCAGGACTTCGAGGTCACCGAGCTCGATCTGGACGGGCCCAAGGCCGGTGAGGTGCTGATCCGCTACGTGGCCGCCGGGCTGTGCCACTCCGACGAGCACCTGCGGCACGGCGACATCGTGCCCCGGTTCCCCATCGTCGGCGGGCACGAGGGCGCCGGGATCATCGAGGAGGTCGGGCCCGGTGTCACCAGGCTGAAGCCGGGCGACCATGTGATCTGCTCGTTCCTGCCGGTCTGCGGTCACTGCCGGTGGTGCTCGACCGGCAAGTCGAACCTCTGCGACATGGGCGCCACGATCCTGGACGGCTGCCTGCCCGACGGCACCTACCGGTTCCACGAGGGCGGCGGGGACCTCGGCGGGATGTGCATGCTCGGCACGTTCTCCGAGCGCGCCACGATCTCGGAGAACTCGGCCATCAAGGTGGACGACGACCTGCCGCTGGACAAGGTCGTGCTGATCGGCTGCGGCGTGCCCACCGGCTTCGGCTCCGCGGTGCACGCGGCCGCCACCGAGCCCGGTGACACCATCGCCATCTACGGCATCGGCGGGATCGGCATCAACGCGGTGCAGGGGGCGGCGCTGGCCGGCGCGCGCAACGTGGTGGCGATCGACCCGCTGGCCAACAAGCGGGAGGCAGCCGAGCAGTTCGGCGCGACCCATAGCTGCGAGACCGCCGAGCAGGCGCACGAGCTGATCTTCCAGCTCACCAGGGGCGTCGGTGCGGACAATGCCATCGTCACCGTGGGCGTGGTGACCTCGGACGTCGTCACCAGCGCGTTCAACGCCATCCGCAAGGGCGGCACGGTCGTGGTCACCGGGCTGGCCGACCCGATGAAGAACACCATCGAGCTGTCCGGCGGGATCCTGACCCTGTTCGAGAAGCGCATCCAGGGCAGCCTGTTCGGATCGGGCGACCCGTTCCACGACATCCCGCGGATGGTCGAGCTGTACCGGTCGGGTGACCTGAAGCTGGACGAGCTGATCACCTCGACCTACACCCTGGACCAGGTCAACGACGGCTACCAGGATCTGCTGGACGGCAAGAATATTCGCGGTGTCATCCTGCACTCAGGCGCCTGACACCGGCGGCCAGGCTGAACCTTCCCGGCCTGAAGGACGCCCTGCGGCCATCATCGGGCTGCGCCGGGAGCGGGAGGTACTGACCGTCGCGCTCGGGGCCGGGCGGCACGTGGTGATCGAAGGGCCGCCCGGCACTGGCAAGTCCACCCTGCTGCGCGACGTCGCCAGGCAGACCGGCCAGCAGGTGATCTTCGCCGAGGGCAATGCCGAGCTGACCCCGGCCAGGCTGGTCGGCCAGTACGACCCGGCGCAGGTGCTGGCGCACGGCTACGTGCCGGGCAGCTTCACCGACGGGCCGCTGCTGCAGGCCATGCGCGGCGGGGCCCTGCTGTACCTGGAGGAGTTCAACCGGATCCCCGAGGAGACCCTGAACGTCCTCATCACCGTGCTGGCCGAGGGCGAGATCGCCGTCCCCAGGCTGGGCATGGTCGCGGCCGGTCCCGGCTTCCGGCTGATCGGGGCCATGAACCCGTTCGACGCCATCGGCACCGCCCGGGTGAGCCAGGCGGTCGCGGACCGGATCTGCCGGGTCGTGCTCGGCTACCAGGACGCCGCGGCGGAGCGGCTGATCACGGCCTCGGCGACCGGCGGGAACGGGGCGGCGGTGGACTTCGCGGTGACGCTGACCCGGGCCACCCGCGGCCACCGGGACGTGGCGATGGGCGCCTCGGTGCGCGGCGCCATCGACCTGGTGCTGCTGCTCACCGGGCTGGCCCGGCTGCGCGGCGAGGACGGCCTGCGCTACGGCACCGCCCGGGACGCCGCGCACGCGGCGCTGTCCGGCCGGATCAGGATCGCCGACGGGTGTGACCGCAGCCCGGAGTCGGTGATCGACGAGCTGCTCGGCCAGACCTGGCCGGACGATGCGCCGCCCGCCGGGGACGACGAGGACGATGGGGACGACGAGGACGGCCGGGAAAAAGCTGACGGCCCGCCGCGCACCGGCGCGGCGGGCCCGGCGGATTCGGCGGCCTCCACGGCCTCTGCGGCCTCCACGGCATCCACAGCCTCTGCGGGCTCGGCAGGCTCCGCGGGCGATGGGGTGTCGCGCTCCAGCCTGCGCCGCGACCGGCACAAGGGCAGCTCCCGGCGGACCGCCAGCCGGGCCGAGCTGGCCGCCAGGCATGCCGCGTTCGAGGATGTCTCTCCCGGTGTGGGCAGGCTCGACGAGGACGCGCTGGCCCGGCTGCTGGCGGCCGGGCCCGACGCGGCGGCCACGCTGCTCGCGGACCTGGCGACGGCCACCGACCGGGTGCTGGCCACCGCGGCCAGGAAGCTGGCGGCGCGGGTGTTCGTCCGGTTCGCCGTGACCGGCACACGCACGAGCCGCGGCACCCGCAGGCTCGGCCCCGCCGCGGCGGGCGACGGCGATCTCGACCTGGACCGCACGCTGGACCGGCTCTCCGGGGCCTGGCCGCCGACCCCGGCCGAGCTGGTGACCAGATCCTGGCGGGCGCACCGCCGGTCGCTGTGCCTGCTGATCGACACCAGCGGCTCGATGTCGGGGCTGGGGGTCGCCATCGCCGCGGTGGCCGCGGCCAGCGTGGTCCTGGCGGCCGGTGGCCGGCTGGACCCGGGCATCGTGGCCTTCGGCAGCGAGGTCACCGTGCTGCGGGCGGCCGGATCGCCGCGGCCGCCCGGGGATCTGGCCGGCGAGCTGATCGGGCTGCGTGGGCACGGGATGACCGACCTGGCCGGCGGCCTGCGGGCCGCCGCCAGGCAGCTGGCGGGCCCGCTGGCGGCCGAACGGGTCGCGGTGCTGCTGTCGGACTGCGTGGCGACCAAGGGTGGTGACCCGGCGGCGGCGCTGGCCGGGATCGACCGGCTGCACGTGCTGTGCCCGCTGCCAAGCCCGCAGGCCGAGCGGGCCGCCGCCGCGCTGGCCAGAGCCGGCCGGGGGATCAGCCAGCCGGTCGCCACCCTGGCCGAGGTGGCGCCCGCACTGAGCCGGGCGCTGCGCTGGCCGGCCTGAGTCCCGCCCGCTGGGCCGTGCCCGGCTAGACGGCTGCCACCGAGGATGCCCAGTTGTCCACGACCTTGCCCAGCAGGGTGAGCGGCAGGCTGCCGTGGTCGAGCACGGCGGAGTGGAAGTCCCTGATGTCGTAGGCGGCGCCGAGCCGGGCCCGGGCGCTGTCCCGCAGCCGCATGATCTCCTGCTGGCCGATGTAGTAGCCGAGCGCCTGGCCGGGCAGGGAGATGTAGCGGTCTATCTCGGCGGCGATGAAACCCTCGGGCATGGGCGAGTGGACGGACGCGAACTCCCTGGCCCGGTCCCTGCTCCAGCCGCGCGCGTGCAGCCCGCTGTCCACCACCAGCCGGACCGCGCGCCAGGCCGTGGAGGCGAGCATGCCGAGCCGCTGGATGTCGTCGGAGTACAGGCCGAGCTCGTCGGCCAGCCGCTCGGCGTACAGCCCCCAGCCCTCGCCGTGCGGCACCACGTAGAACGCGCTCAGCAGCAGCGGCAGCTCCGGCAGGAGCTGCAGGCGGGAGAACTGGACATGGTGGCCGGGCACCGCCTCGTGGAAGGCCGTGGCCTCCAGCGCCCAGCTCCCCGCCTGTCCCGGTTGCACGCTGTTGAACAGGTACGTCCCCGGCTGCGAGCCGTCCCTGGCGGGCGGCGAGTAGAACGGCGGGGCGCCGAAGGCGGCCATGTGCGGCGGCATCGGCTCGATCACGCACCGCGTGGGCAGCGGCGCGTGGAACATCTCGGTCACCCGCTCCTGCGCGCGGGCGACGGCCTGCGCCGCCCGGGTCATCGCGTCGCTGCCGTCCGATTCCGGCCGGGATACCTCGTCCCGCAGCCGGGCCATGATGTCGTCGATGTCGTGCAAGCCCAGCGCCCGGCCACCCAGCTCCGCGATGTGCTCCTCGATCTCGGCCAGCGCGGCCAGGCCGATGCCGTGGATCTCGTCCGGGTCCATCGGGAGCGTCGTGCCGTTGCGGACGGCGCAGGCATAGGCGGCCACGCCGCCCGGCATGTGCAGCAGCCCGGCCCGTTCGCCGGGCCGTGACGCGGGCAGCAGCTCGGCGAGCACGTCGATGTACCGCCCGATCGCCGGGCGGACGTCGTCGCGGACGACCCGCTCGACCTCGTCCCGCCAGGCCGCCGCCCCGGCCCAGCCCTCGGGTGGGCGGTGTGCCAGCATCGGATCCCGCTCCGGGTGCGCGACGTGCTCACGCAGCTGCCGGATGGCGTCGGCGACCAGCGGGGCCACGGGCAGCAGGCCGTCCCTGGCCGCGTTCCGCAGCATCGCCGCGCACTGGTCGAGATAGACCGGCAGCCGCTGGCACCGGCTCAGGTAGGCCGCCGCGCTGCCGGCATCGTCGATCACCGTGCGCGAGGTCACCAGCAGCATCGCCGAGGGGCCGGTCAGCGGGAAGGTCGTGACGGAGAACTCCTCCACCCGCGAGTCAGCGGCGGCCAGCTCGCGCACGGCCTTGTCCCGGATGGCTGCCAGCAGGATCTGGCTGCCTGCCGCCGGAGTGCTCAGCTCCTGCTGGTCACACCGGACCGCGATATCCACGACCTGGTCACGCCAGACCTGCCGGGCCTGCGGGGACATGTCCGGCACGTCGCCGGCGTACTCCCGCATCCCCTGAGCCGACGCCCAGAACGGGTCGTTGCGAAGCAGGATCCCGGCCAGTTCGTCGGCCAGCTCACCGACTGATGCAGCAGTCACGGCTGTCACCATCCACGAAGCGCTTATGCGCCGGGGGTTCCGGCGGCTGCGGACAGTCTGCCAGGCGCTCCGGCATGGCGGATCTGGGCCGGCTGGTGACATACCGGTAGAGGGTGTCCCAGCGAGTGGTGGGCGCCGTCGTCCAGGCCACCCGCTGTGGCCGCAGGCCAGCCGCGAGGAAGGCGCGCATCTCGCGCAGCATGGCCACCGCGTCGGCCGCCTGCTGGTCGATCCGCCCGGCGGGCAGCCACCGGCGCAGCGCGTCCAGCTCGGCGGGATCGGCACCCGCCGCCGTGGCCGTGGCGAGCAGCGCCGGCCAGGTCCGGCCGGGATAGAACGTCGCCGCGCCGGTGGCCACCAGGGTGTCATGGGTGGCCGCGCGGATGACGCCGCTGTCGCGGGCGGCCCCGAGCGTGCGGCGGATGCTGACCATCGCCTCGGACAGGTTCAGGTAGCCGCCTGGGCCAGGCTCCCAGGCGACGGCTATCTCGTCGTCCCGGTCCAGGGTGCCGTCACTGAAGGCCCGGTACACCCAGCCGGCGCCGCGCATGCCGAAGCTGGCGAGCTCGACCGCACGCAGCGCCCCAATGGCGGCGGCGCCGAACACGTGGACGCCGCGTTCCATGGCCCACAGGATCTCCTTGTGCCAGACGGCCTGGCCGCCCTCGCCGCAGCCGTCCACGATCCCGATAGCCCGGGGCCGCAGTTCGCCGATCCGGCACACATCCCCGGCGGACACCGGCGGCAGGTATTCGGCGTCCAGCTCGGCGCGGGCAGCGGCGGCCGGCAGCGTGGGGCCGAGGAAGACGTAGACCCCCGTCACCGGGCGCCGGCCAGGTCCATGGCCCGGCGCCCGAGGCGGCAGCCGGCGACCATCCCGGCTGGCCCTTCCAGCCCGGGCACGACGACCCGGACGACCGGGATGCCGAACTCCTCGCGGGTCAGGTCGACGGCGATCACCTGGCCGATGCCGGCCGAGCGGAGCCGGGCGAGCTCCCAGCGGACGTCGTCGTCGAAGCTGTCCCCACCGAACGCCGGGACGGCGGTGAAGTCACCGGCGGCCTCGCCCGCCAGCCCGGTCTCGCCGCCGGGCGGCGGCCCGGCAGGTTCGGCGGCGGCGCCCAGCTGGCTGGGTTCGTCGCGGACGCCGGACAGCGTGGCCACCCGGCCCTGGGCGGCTTCGGTGAGGGCCCGGAGCAGGGCGACGCCCCGGTCCGGATGACAGCCCATGCCTTCCGAGGCGCGGCCGAGCCGGACCGGGTGCTCCCGCTCGGCGATCAGGCAGCGGAAGGCCGGAATCCCGATGTCGGTGGTCATGTCCCAGATCCCGGTGGCCAGCCCGGCCCGGCCGAACCGGTGGAGTATCTCGGCGCAGCCGGCGTCGTCCACCGACTGCGGGCCGATCCGGCGCAGCGCCACCTGATCCGGCGTGCGCAGGCTGTGCAGCGCGGCCGCGTCCCGCTCGACCATCTCGCAGATACCGTGGCAGATCGCCTCCAGCACATGGTTCCCCGAGGCCAGGCCGTTGGAGGTCGCGATGAAGCTTCCCGTCCCGGTCGGCGTGGGCAGCGTGTACGCGGCGTGGACGATCTCGTAGGGCACCCACATCGGCTTACTGGTGAACAGCTCACGCCCCTCGATCCACAGGATCGGCAGATCGGGGTGGTAGCTGGATTCGACCGTCCGCGGCAGCGCATCGATATCGGCCAGCGGATGGCTGTAACGCAGGTCGTTGAAGCTGCCCAGCAGCAGCGGCCGGACGATCCGCTCGGCCATGAACCCCTCGATGCTCTCCATGACCCCGGACGCCTTGGCCGCGGCCAGATCGAGCCCCTTGCCCAGCGAGACCGTCACCGACCGGGAGTTCGGCCGGCAGACCGCGGTGACCGGGACACCGGCCGAGTCGAGCCCGGTGATGTCGGCGACCCGGGTGATTCCCAGCACCGGGAAGAACCGCCGCACCCGGTCAAGGGTCTCCGCCGGTGAAACGAGCCGGTGCGTCCCGGCCCGGTATTTCTTTGGCGCCTCGGCTTCGCCGTTCGCAGCGCTCCC